>CAZAXI010000069.1:0-20687 GCA_964489045.1 uncultured Granulicella sp.
GGCACTTCAGTCTCCGCCTTTGCACTTGAGATAGGCCGGCACTTCAGTCTCCGCCTTTGCACTTGAGATAGGCCGGCACTTCAGTCTCCGCCGTTGCACTTGAGATAGGCCGAGACTTTAGTCCCGGCATAAGGGCACAGAATCAATGCGGGCTTTAGCCCCCGGGACATGCTTACGCCACAACCCGGCTTACGCTACAGCCTTGATCTCGCCCGGCGCCTGCACTTCCGCCAGCTCATCGAACAGCGTCCGGTATTGGATCATCGCCACTCGCAGGTCTTCCGTGCTGGCCTGGTCTTTGCCCACCCGCACCGCGATCTCGTGCGCCGACCGGTACGACTGCACCAGCCGCGGGTGGTGCACCGACACATCCGCCGCCCGCTGATCGAAGTTCGCTTCCGTATAGCCACGCGCCAGCATCAGCGAACTCACCAGCTCATCGGCCTCCGTCACCGCTGCCTGCGGGTGATCGACAAACCGCGACTGCACTTGCAGCCACCCCGTCTGGAACCGCACCCGCTCGCCCGCGCTCAGGTCCCGCAGCTTCATGGCTTCCACGCGCGTCTCCCGCTTCACCAGCTTCCCCTCGGCCTTGCCGGCGGTTCCGTGCGTCAGCACTGCCTGGTCATACTCCGGCCCAAACCGCGCGCGCAGTTTCGCGGTCTTATGTTGATTTCTCCGCACCGCCACAAGAATACCCACAGCGGCCATCACCAATACCGCAATCGCACCCGCAATCATTCTCGGGTCCGTCCAGTCAATCGTCATCATCTCGTCCTCCTTGTTGTTCGCGTCTCCGCGGCAGCTTCAGCCGTTCGGTGGGGTCTTCCGCCTTCTTCGTCGCCCGGCAAAGCCGCATCTACCTCAGCATCGATCAAGCCGCCCCGCCATGGCTGCTCACAATTGCTCATCCCCGCCACTCCCCCAAATTAAAATCGCCCCAAGTGAGCAATCGGATACAACTTCATCACCGCTCGCCGCGCTACCGTCCTAACAGTTGGCACTTGTGCCGGCTTTGAAGTATCAACCCGTATCAAGGCGCATCAGGCAAGAGACAGTTGAGGCTCTCCCCGGCCGGGGGGAGCCTCTTTTTTCGCTGACCTCAAAAATGAGCACTTATCACTAGACGCGGCGGCCGTGCCAACGCTAAACTTCATGCGCGCGGTAAGGGAGACGCACGATGTTCTCTACAAAGTTCGTTCACCGGCAGAACTCAGACGGCAGCTACGATTCAATTTGCGCCGCATGTGTAATGACCGCAGCCTCGGTCGAGCACGAATGGCAGTTGCTCGGCTGGGAATCAATGCATGTATGCGATCCGGCGAACCTCCACCGCGTCAGCCCGAGCCAGGCCTCACCCCCTCCAAGGCCCAACCCGATGCTTCTGAGATAGGCCCGGACTTGAGATAGGCCCGGACTTGAGATAGGCCCGGACTTGAGATAGGTCCGGACTTGAGATAGGTCCGGACTTTAGTCCGGACATCACGCCACCGTCGATCCGGGGCTTTAGCCCCTGGGACACGCCTTCTTCACGCGGCAACCCCTGTGCTCTCTCTTCTTTTCTCTGTGTCCTCTGTGATTCGCTTTTTCTTTCAATTCGCCGCCTGCGGACCTCAATGCTTCCCCAAACGCGAACCGCTTGGCACCCCAAAAACTACAAAAGGACCCCACACCCTCGGGTCAGGATTCAGGTTCTTCTCCGTCAACATGGCCCGCCTCAGCGCCACGGCCGGCAAGCAGGCTGCATTTGACTTGCAGCTTGCCAATTCGCCAATGAAGTTCTGCATCAGCTCCGACGTTGCCTTGTCGTCCAGGTTCCAGAGACTCATCACCACCCACCGCACGCCCGCCAAAGTGAACGCCCGGCCCACCCCTATAATCCCCGCGGGATGCACGCCCCCAAGACCCGTTTGACACGCGCTCAGAACCGCCAGGTTGGTTCTCGAAAGGTCCATGCTCTGTATCTCTTTCGCCGACCACCTTCCCCCTTCCTCCGGTGCACCGGCCAGCGCCAGAAAGCCCGCCAGAGGATCATCCGGAATCGCAGCCCCGTGGGTTGCAAAGTACAGAACGTCGGCGGTCCTCGCTCTCGACTCCACAGTCTTCTTGGTCGCCTCACCGCCCAGCAGCGGAGTCGTATGCATAATTTGACTCACCGCCTTGGACTCATCTTCCGCACCTGGCAACTGGGGAAGATACAGTCGCTCGTTACTCACAAACATCGGGTTCCCGACCACCAGCGGAGAGTCAAAGGTAATTGCCTTTTCCCCATCGCCATCCGGGTCGAGGACATCATGTTGGTCCCCTCCGCCCGCAACATCCCCAATGCTCCGGGCGATCCACACGCTAGTCGTGTCGATCAATGGCAATCCATCCGGATCGGGAAGCATTGCGAAGGGGACTTCAGCAATTCCCAACTGCGGCACCAGAATAATCTGCTCGAATTTGCGAACCGCGTGCCAAAACTCAGCCGGGATCAGCAGCCGCGATAACTGCGATAGAGCGTCGTCCAGGGTCTTTGCAGCCGTGGGGTCGGGAACGATGTCGGCGCCCCTCGAACCGTCCCGGTGTCCGGCCATCGTGAACCGCAGCGATTGGCTGAACTGCAAAAGCGCCTGGTCCAGCATCTCGGGCGAGAACGGAATGGCGGCATACCCCTCGATTCCCGACTTCGACACCAGCCAGACCCGTAACACCGGCCTGCTCTCAGCAGACGCCATTGCGCAAGAATCGTCCTCACGCCAATGGTTCGCATCGTCTTTGGGGTTGATAGCTGTTGCAGTCGCATCTTGCCGGCTCACATACACTCCGCCAAGGTAAGTAACCATATCCCCAACGCCATAGGTCTTTGAGCTCTCCCACGGCGGAATATAGTCATAGATAAGAACGCCTGTGTTTGCAGGAAAGCTGTTGGCCACCCGGTCTTGGATTCTCTCTTCCGGCGGCCGCGGCCGCGGCGCAGAAACCATCCCTCGGGCTTTTATTGCGCTGGTGTAGATTGCGTCCGCATGCGGCAGCGCCGCCTGCAGCCAGCATGACCCATCGTTGGAAACTGTGCGTGCAGCGCTGGATTGCGCCCCCCCAATCCCGGAACCAGGTTCCTGCGCCGTTGTTGGGGCTGTCAAGGATCGAGACTCCTGCGCCGTCGCCGACAACGCCAGACAAACCATCGCCGCGCACAGAAAAGCATACGACCGTAGCAACCCGTACTTCTCAATTCTGCTTTTCACATAGCCCCGCAGTTGCGAGCCAATATACTCCGATCGCAAACCCGGGTGCCCAACGCACCACACCACCACGCGCAAAGCGCGTCATCGAGCAACGCTCGACCCGGAGGGAGCAGGGGCCTCGTAGCCCAAGGCTTTAGCCGTGGATCTGCCCCTGAATCAAGCCCAAAATGAAATGGGCTTTAGCCCCGGGCATTCTCTCCAGCACACAGGGAGACCCCCGCATTTGCCTTCCCCTTCTTACTTCTCTGCGCTCCCTCTTTTCCCTCTGCGCCCTCTGTGATTCGCTTCTTGGTTTGCCCCCCGTGCTATCCTCATCCCCGAAATCCAAGAGGCCCCCACCATGCCGCCAAGCCTGAGTCTGCTTTCCCCCTCCGTCTCCGTCCTCCCCTGTCCCGCCTGCAATCAGACCATCAACACCTCCATGCAGGCCTGCCCCTTCTGTTCCTTCCCGCTCGACCACGACGCCGCCGCCGCCTCGGCCGAAACCTTCGCCCGCATCAATCAAGCCATCAGCGACGCCAGCTATCTCAAGATCATGGCCGGGGCCATCGGCGCCTTCTTCCTCATCGGCTTCCTTCCCTTCCTGGGATTCCTCGGGACCCTCGGCTTCTGGTTCCTCACCGTCGCCACCCCGGTCATGGTCATCCGCTGGTTCGTCAAATTCGGTCACCTCCAATCCGCCGACCCCGACTTCATCAGCGCCCGCCAGGCCGCCATCACCGTCGCCATCATCGCCGCCCTCGTGCTCCTCGCCGTCATTGCCTTCACCCTCTTCACCTATCTCATCCCCCACCTCCAAAATACGTAACCACATAAGTTGCAGAAATCAACACCCGGTAAGAATCCCCCCTGTCCGCAACGATCCTTATTGACCTTTCCTCGAACCTCGAACCTAGAACCTCGAACCTCGAAATGGTGTAAGCTTTAGGACGTTCCCGCCTCCCCACACCAGGCCCCTGAAATGGCGGACTCCCGTTTCCCCGATCGACGCGCCCCCAGCAACTTTCTCCTGGCCTTGGCTGCGGCCCTGTTGCTCGCTCCCAACCTCACCTGCCAAACCACCCCGGCGCCGGCCGCTGCCTCTGCATCCGCGCAATTGCCGGCTGACGCCCAGGCTCAACTCGCCAATCTCGAGAACGCGCTCACCGCGGCGCGATCAGCGGCCGACCCAACCACCCAGGCAAAGACCCTCAACCAGATTGGCAATCTCTACCTCCAGATATCCGACTACCCGCACGCGCTCGACGCCTACAACCAGGCGCTTCCGGCCTTTCGCGCAGTGAGCGACCGACGCGACGAGGCAACCACGCTGAACAACATTGGCGGTGTCTACTCCGCTCTGGGCGAGCAGCAGAAGGCGCTGGACTTCTACAACCAGGCGCTGCCGATCTATCACGCGCTGGGCGACCGCGACGGCGAGGCAGCGTCGCTGAACAACATCGGCACTGTCTACTTCGATCTGGGCGAGAAGCAAAAGGCGCTGGATGTCTACAGTCAGGTGCTGCCCATCTGTCGAGCGGTGGGCGACCGCGATGGCGAGGCAACCACGCTGAACAACATCGGCAGTGTCTACTCCGACCTGGGCGAGAAGCAGAAAGCGCTCGACTTCTACAACCAGGCACTGCCCATCTGTCGCGCAGTGGGCGACCGGCACGGCGAGGCGAGCGCGCTGAACAATATTGGCGCTGTCTACGACGATCTCGGCGAGAAGCAGAAGGCGCTCGACTCCTACAACCAGGCGCTGCCGATCTATCACGCGGTGGGCGACCGCGACGGCGAGGCGGGTACGCTGAACAACATCTGCGCTGTCTATTCCGCTTTGGGCGAGAAGCAGAAGGCGCTGGACTTCTGCAGCCAGGCGCTGCCGATCTATCACGCGGTGGGCGACCGCGACAACGAGGCCGCCACGCTGAACAACATCGGCGTCGTCCACAACGATCTGGGCGAGCAGCAGAAGGCGCTGGACTTCTACAACCAGGCGCTGCCAATCAGGCGAGCGGTGGGCGACCGCGGGGGCGAGGCGGTCACGCTGAATAACATCGGCCGTGTCTACTCCGATCTGGGCGAGAAGCAGAAGGCGTTGGACTTCTACAACCAGGCCCTGCCGATCTATCACGCGGTGGGCGACCGCGGGGGCGAGGCAACCACGCTGAACAACATTGGCGCTGTCTACTTCGCTCTCGGCGAGCAGCAGAAGGCGCTGGACTTCTACAACCAGGCGCTGCCCATCGCCACCGCGGTAAGCAATCCGCTTTTGGAATCTACCATCTTCAAAAACCTGATGGACAATCAAAGGCAGACGCAGCCCGCGCTGGCCATCTTCTATGGCAAGCAGGCTGTCAATCTTCTCCAGCAGGTACGCGGAAATATCCAGGGCCTCGACAAGGAATTGCAAAAGAGCTTTCTTGCTTCCAAGGACACCTACTACCACGGCCTCGCCGACCTCCTCATCTCCCAGGCCCGCCTCCCCGAGGCCGAACAAGTCCTCGACCTCCTCAAGCAGCAGGAGTACACCGACTACGTGCGCGGCGAAGAAGCGCAGCCCGGCGATCCGCTCACCCTCACCCCCGCCGAGCAGCAAGCCGAAGCCGACTACCAGAAATCCACCGCCCAGCTCGTCACCCTCGGCCAGCAGTGGGCCGACCTGAAAAAACTCACCTCCCGCACTCCCGAGCAGGAGCAACAATTCCAGCAACTCTCAGCCCAGCTCACCGCCGCCAGCAAAGGCCTCGACGACTACTACGCGCGCCTCTACGTCATCTTCGGCAGCACCACCGGCGCCAACCGGCAGGTTGCCGACGTCAAAGGCAACGTAAGCGTGCTGGAGGACCAGATTGCCGATACCCCGCACACCGTCGCGCTCTACACCATGGTCACCCCCGACCACTACCGCGTCATCGTCATCACCCCCTCCGGCACGGTCGCGCGCGAGACCGCCATCTCCGCAGCGGACCTGAACCAGAAGGTCGCCGCCTTCGAGCAAGTCTTGCGCAACCCGGCAAGCGATCCCAAGCCCCTCGCCCAGGAGCTCTACAAAATCCTCATCGCCCCCGTCCAATCCGACCTCGACCAGGCCCACGCCCGCACCCTGGTCTGGTCGCTCGACGGCGTCCTCCGCTACCTGCCCATCGCCGCGCTTTTCGACGGCAAACACTACGTCGTCGAGAGCTACGACACCGTCACCATCACGCCCGCATTCGTCGCGCACCTGGCGGACATACCCGACGTTGCCAACCTCCGCGCGCTGGCCATGGGAATCTCCCGCCAGTACGAGAACGGCCTGCAACAGCTACCCAGCGTCGTCTCCGAGCTGAACGACATCGTGAAGGACCCTCAGGTCCAGGCCGCGCACGGCGCCATCTCCGGCACCATCCTCCTCAACAATCAGTTCACCGAGTCCGCCATGGACACGCAGCTCGACGGCCAGCACTCCGTCGTCCACATCGCCAGTCACTTCGTCTTCAAACCCGGCGACGACAACCAGTCCTACCTCCTCCTCGCCGGCAAGGACAAGGACTCTGGAGGCTTTCACCTCACCGTGGCCGACTTCCGCGACGACCAGAACCTCTCGCTCCGCCACACCGATCTGCTCACCCTCTCCGCCTGCGAGACCGGCATCAGCGGCAACGCGAGCAACGGCCGCGAGGTCGACGGCCTCGGAACCACCGCGCAGCAGAAGGGCGCGAAGGCAGTCATGTCGTCGCTCTGGTCGGTCAACGATGCCAGCACCGGCCTGCTCATGGGCGACTTCTACAAGCGCTGGGCCGACGGCGCCGGCAACGTCGCCAAAGTCGAGGCACTTCGCCAGGCCCAGCTCGACCTGTTGCTCGGGAAGGTGACACCCGCCGGTAACGCGGGCGACCGCGGATTTGACCTCGAGGGGCCCGCCGGCGAAGCGCCGAAGGGATACGCCCATCCCTACTACTGGGCCCCGTTCGTCCTGATGGGCAACTGGAGATAGAGGAGCATACGCTTGTCATTCTGAGCGCAGCGAAGAACCCCCGCATTTGCCTTTTGCCTGTCCTTGTCACCTTGCTCTCTGCCTGTCATTCTGAGCGCAGCGAAGAACCCCCGCATTTGCCTTTTGCCTGTCCTTGTCATCTTGCTCTCTGCCTGTCATTCTGGGCGCAGCGAAGAACCCCCGCATTTGCCCTTAGCTTAGCCTCGTCATTCTGACTCGAAGAGTCAGAATCTCCGTCGTCGCCTTTGTTTGCACCCACCCCCAAAGGCCGTCCATCCCGACCCACCACCCCTCGCCGTCATCTCGACCGAAGCGCTTGAGCGCGCAGCAGAGAGCCCCCCGCATTTTGCATCACCAACATAAAGCAGCCGTCATCTCGACCGAAGCGCTTGAGCGCGCAGCGGAGAGCCCCCCGCATTTTGCATCACCAACATAAAAGAAGCGTCATCTCGACCGAAGCGCTTGAGCGCGCAGCGGAGAAGCCTGTCCTGAGCTTGTCGAAGGAGCCCCCGCATCTGCCTTTCGGATTCGCAGCGGGCTTCAGAGGCTGCTGAAAAAACTCCGTTTCGTTAAGGGCACGGATTTATCCGTGCCGTAAAAGCCGCAAAATAAATTGGGCTTTAGCCCCTGAGGTCCGCCATTCTTTTCTGCCTTCTCTCCTCTTGGACATGCTTTTACTCACGCGCAATCTCTGTGGTCTCTCTTTCGCATTTGCCTTTCCGCCGAGCAACCCGGGGTCCCCGGCGAGCTTGCTCGCTGGGGTGGTCAACGCTCGGCCCCGGAGGGAGCAGGGGCCTCGTAGCCCAGGGCTTCAGCCGTGGGTCTGCCCCTGAATACCGCCCCGAACAAGAAGGGGCTTTAGCCCAGGGCCCTCGCTTCTAGGTAAGCCAAGCCTGGTAGCCATGCGCGCCTTCCACACCGTTGACTGCGCTTGGCACCTCGACGAATTCCTCAAACACGCCCGGTTTTCCTCTCCATCAATAACGTAGACTCGAATGCAGCAAGGATTTCGTGCCGATTTGGGAACCCTCCGCAGACACATAGGAAACTCTCCTTCCAGGCGGGGAGTGGCAACGGATAAGGTGGCTATTGTTGAAATCGCGAGGCAAAAAGATGACGCGCTTCTCACCAATAGAAACACTTACATCTGTTGATCTTTTCTGCGGAGCCGGAGGCATCGCCGAAGGCTTCAGGCAAGCCGGATTCGATTGCCTTTACGGCAACGACATCAACCCGCACGCGGTCGAGACGTTCGCGGCCAATCACCCTCGGGCAATAGCTGACAATCGCTCAATCGACAAGGTGGATGTTTCCCGATTGCGCCGTGATCTCGGAATTCGGCGGGGCGAACTGACCGCACTGGTCGGTGGACCTCCCTGTCAAGGGTTCTCGATTAACGCGCCGGAGCGTTTCATCAAGGACCCCAGGAACGCGCTGTTCAAGCATTACCTCGATTTCCTGGACGAGTTCCAGCCCAAGACTCTACTGTTCGAGAACGTGCCAGGAATGTTGTCCTTGGCCGAGGGCGGAATCTATCTCTGACACACTCCCAGAAGTGAACCAAGCCACGCGCCCCAAGGTCGTCCTCGACACCTCTGTGCTCATCGCTGCGGTCCGGATCAGGAGCTTCGGCTGCGGCGCTGATCAGGATTCTGCGGCTCGACGCGCGCTTGCTCCTCAGCTACGCCCTCGTATGCGAGTATCGCGACGTAGCTCTTCGGCCTGACCAGCTCACTGCCTTCCAGAGCACGGCGCAAGAAGTCGAATCGCTCATCTCTGAACTCGAAGAGCTCGCCGAGCCCATTCCATTCGCCGAGCGTCAGCGGCCCATTTCGCCGGACCCGGACGACGACTTGGTGCTTGAAGCAGCCATAAACGGGCGCGCCGATCTCATCCTCAGCCACAACATTCGCCATTTGCGTCAAGCCGCCGCAAGGTTCAAAATTGAGGTAGTCACCCCGCAGGAGTTTCTCCAACTCCTGCGACACGAGGAGTGAGCATGCAAGGCGAGCCCAAACAAGGATCATCGAGCGCTGTGATGGTCCACCTCGACCCATCGCTGCTTGCGGAAGTCGAAGCTTACTCCGCGAAGGAAGGCATTTCGCTCGACAGCTTCATCGGCGCCGCCAGCGCTGAGCTGATCCGCCGCCGCAAGGAAGAGGAGTGGTATGCCCGTCCCCGCCACTCCACCCCCGAGGGCCGCGCCCGGGCCATAGCCATCCTTGAACAAAACCCCGCTGCCACCTCAGACCTCGACGACACGCTCCCCAAGTAACCCGCAGTTCAGGTCAATCGAATCGCCCGTGCCTCCCCTAGCGTCGTCATTCTGACTCGCGGAGTCAGGATCTCCGTATTCGCCGTTTGTGCCACCACAAAATCGGGTGCCCCCACATCTCGGGGTCCCCGGCCAGCTTGCTGGCTGGGGTGAGCGTCTCGATTCTGAGATGTGGGCTCCATCCCCTGCTAACATCATCCCCAATGCCCCCGCCCGCGAATCCCGCTCCCAACCAGCTCTACTACGGAGACAACCTCGCCGTCCTCCGCGACCACATCCCCTCCGCCTCGGTCGACCTCATCTACCTCGACCCGCCCTTCAAAACTCCCGCCAGGACTACAACGTCCTCTTTGCGGAGAAGGACGGCGCCCGCTCCGCCTCCCAGATCACCGCCTTCGAAGACACCTGGGAGTGGAACCAGGAAGCCGCCCGCGCCTACGAAGAAGTCGTCGAAGCCGGTGGCCGCGTCGCCGAAGCCATGCGCGCCTTCCACACCCTCCTCGGCGGCACCGACATGCTCGCCTACCTCGCCATGATGGCCCCACGCCTCATCGAACTCCGCCGCGTCCTCAAAGACACCGGCTCCATCTACCTCCACTGCGACCCCACCGCGAGCCACGGCAGACGAACCAACGGCATCGTAAGCATCACTCAATCTCCCGCTGCGGTGTCTCGCTTAAGGGCACGGCTTCAGCCGTGCCATAAATGCCGCGTCCGCAGGGCGCAACCGCCCTGCCGAAGGCCGGAGTGAAGCGCAAAGCGCGCAACGACTGAATTGCCTTCTTCCATCGTGCCTATACTGCCCGCGTAGCTCGACTAATCAATCCGTCTTATGGAGTTCAGAGCTATTGCAATACGGATGCACCAACTGCACATTTGAAATGTCGCCAGTACCCTGCTTCCGGACTGGCTTGATGTGATCGTACGAGACAGACTTGCTTGGATCCAGAAAGCCCTTGCAAAGTGGGCATGGCAAAGCCTTGGTGAAAGTCCCTAATCATTTCCCCGGAAAGTTCAGCTTCCGCGTCTGCCTGCCCAAAATCAGCACGCGGAATCATCGCATCCATACTCACACGCTGTGCCATTTCTTGATACCTCTTCGGAGGATTCCATCATACGCGGCTTGGCGCCCCATATCCCGCCTCTGAGATGTGGGAATCAAAATCTCGCACCACCCCAACCACCAAGCTTCGCCGGGTGCCCCACATCTCGCTTCTGAGATGCGGGATCAGAACTCCGCACCACCTCAACCGCCAAACCGAGCCTCGACCTCGAACCTCGAACCTCCTCACACCTATACTTAACCCATGCAAGCCGAAACAAAGCCCTTCGTAAACTCCCTCGACCTCGAACGGCGGGTGGCCCACTCACAAATCCGGGTGCCCCATTCATGCGGCCTCATCGCATGAGTGGGGTCCGCTCCCGTCCGTCTCCACCACCAAAAAATCGGTCCCATCGACGACAATCGGTGTTAAGCCTTTCCTCGAACCTCGAACCCCATCTCCGCTATCATCATCCCAAACCACCCCGCGCCTTTACTGACAACTGAGAACTGAGAACTGACAACTGCCCCATGTCCCCCTCCACCCTCACCGCCCTCCTCGCCCCCTACGCCGTCGTCTCCCCCCCGCTCGCCTCCCAGCTCCTCCTGTATCTCGACCTCATCCTTAAATGGAACGACCGCGTCAACCTCACCGCCATCCGCACCCCCGAGGACATCGTCCGCCGCCACTTCGGCGAGAGCCTCTTCGCCGCCGCCCACCTCGGCCCCTCCCGCACCCTGCTCGACTACGGCTCCGGCGCCGGCTTCCCCGGCATCCCCATCCAGCTCGCCCACCCGACCCTCCAGGTCACCCTGGCCGAGTCCCGAGCCCGCAAAGCCGCCTTCCTCCACGAAGCCGTCCGCACCCTCCACCTTCCCACCGAGATCTGGCCCCATCGCGTCGAGTCAATGTCCGATAATCGCACATTTGACACCGTAACCCTCCGCGCCGTCGACCACATGCCCGCCGCCATCGCCGCCGCCGCCCTCCGAGCCACCCATAAACTACTCATTCTAAGCACTTTACACGCACAAATCCCCCCGGATTTCACCCTCGACCCTCCCCTTCCCCTCCCCGAATCGCACGGCGCAGCGCTCCTCATCGCCCACCGCCGCTAGCCCAAATTGTTTCACGTGACACATTTTGCCCCCACCCCATCCCCAAACCCCAAATTGTTTCACGTGACACATTTTGCCCCCACCCCCATTTTCGTTTTGGCCCCAAATTGTTTCACGTGACACAATTCTGCCCACCCCCCATTTCCGTTTTTGGCCCCAAATTGTTTCACGTGACACAATCGTGGCTTTTTGGGGGGTGGTTATGTGTCCCGGATCACACAAGATTTCCACACCCCCGCGGCACGACTCCCGCGCTGAATGCCACTGCCGGGAACTCTCCACAGGTTTATTCACAGGTGCACGTACTTCTGCACAGTCCCTGCTCCTTGCCAGCAAAGCCCATCCCCGATAGGCTTCCAACTACGAACGTGTCCACCCTTTCCGCGCTCTCCAATACGCTCTCGAACCAGACCAGCGCCAAACCGGCCAAGGTCATTGCCGTCGTCAACCAAAAAGGCGGCGTCGGCAAAACCACCACCGCCATCAACCTGGCCGCCGCGCTCGCGCTCGAAGGCCTGTCAACGCTGCTGATCGACTGCGATCCGCAAGCCAATGCGACCGGCGGAATGGGCATGGCGCGCGATGAGACGCGGCTGAGCGTTTATGACCTGATGATGGGCGTGGCGACGCTGGAAGAAACGGTGCTATCGACCGATGTGGCGAATCTGCGTCTTTTGCCGGGAAGCAAGAATATGATTGGCGCGAATCTGGAGCTGGTGGCGCAGGAACGGCGCGAATTCCGGCTGCGCGATGCGATCGCGCCGATCCGAAATAGCTATCCATTTATCGTGCTGGATTGCCCGCCGGCGCTGGATCTGCTGACGCTGAACGCCTTGGTGGCGGCGGATGGATTGCTGGTTCCGATGCAGGCGGAATACTTTGCATTAGAAGGGATTACGGAGCTGATGCAGACTTTGGACCGGGTTTCGCAGGCGTTCAATCCGACTTTGGCTTTGGAGGGGGTTTTGCTGACGATGTACGATGATCGCACAAATCTGTCGCAGCAGGTGACCGAGAACCTGCGCCGGTTTTTTGGGGATAAGCTGCTAAGTACAACAATTCCAAGGAACATACGGCTGGCGGAGGCACCGAGCCATGGGAAGCCGGTACAGCTCTACGATCCGCGGTCCAAGGGCGCGGAGGCGTATACGGCGCTGGCGGCGGAACTGCTGAAGCGGAATGGGATTGCGAGTCCAAGGGCGCAAAGTATTCAGAATCAACGAGATACAGGAGATAAGGCGGTGCCGAAGTTCTGGCCGTACAGGTAGTTAGGTTCAAGGTGGGCTGGCCCGCAGGGGCTAAAGCCCATCTTTCTGGAGCGCTTGAGAGACCCAAGGCTGAAGCCTTGGGGTACCTGGAAGCGAAGCGATGACGGGATAGAGAGCATGCCCCAGGGGCTAAAAGCCCCATCTTTCTGGAGCGTTTGAGAGACCCAAGGCTGAAGCCTTGGGGTACCTGGAAGCGAAGCGATGACGGGATAGAGAGCATGCCCCAGGGGCTAAAAGCCCCATCTTTCTGGAGCGTTTGAGAGACCCAAGGCTGAAGCCTTGGGGTACCTGGAAGCGAAGGCTATGACGGGATAGAGAGCATGCCCCAGGGGCTAAAGCCCCATCTTTCTGGAGCGTTTGAGAGACCCAAGGCTGAAGCCCTGGGGTACCACACCTAGAAGCTTAAGGCAGAGGTAAGGATATGGAAACAGTCAACATACATACGGAGACGAAGAAGCGGGCGGCGCTGGGCAAAGGGATTGATTCGCTGCTGGGGGCGCGGGTGCAGGTGTCTGCGGCGGCGGCCGAGGGGACGGGCAGGCCGCTGGAGGTCGAGCTGGACCGGATCGAGCCGAACCCTCACCAGACGCGGACTTCGTTTAACGAAGCGGCGCTGACGGACCTGGCGAACTCGATCAAGGCGAAGGGCGTGGTGCAGCCGGTGACGGTGCGGGAGATCGGCGGCGGGCGCTACCAGTTGATCATGGGGGAGCGGCGGTGGCGGGCGTCGAAGATTGCGGGCCAGGCGACGATTCCGGTGCTGGTGCGGCAGGCGAACGACGAGCAGGTGATGGAGATGACCATCGTCGAAAACCTGCAGCGGGAAGACCTGAACCCGATGGAGGAGGCGCGGGCGTTCGAGCAGTTTGGCACGGTGTTCAAAATGACCCAGGAACAGATGGCGGTCCGGACGGGGAAAGACCGGACCGGCATTGCTAACAGCCTTCGTTTGTTGAAGTTACCGTTGGCGATCCAGGCATTTTTGGAGACTGGGAAGTTGACGGTGGGGCACGCGAAGATGGTGTTGAGGCTGGAAAAGGATGGCAGCGACGCGATGGTTAACGCTGCGCTGAAGATCGTGGCGATGGAACTGACGGTGCGGCAGGCCGAGGGGTTTGTGGACGACGTGCTGGCGGGGGGGAAGGGGCTGAAAGAGAAGCCGGCGGCGAAGGAGCGGGTGATGGATCCGAATGTGCGCGCGGCGGAGCAGAAGTTGCGGGAGAAGCTGGGGCTGCGGGTGCAGATCGACGATAAAGGCGGGAAGGGGCGGGTGGTGATCGGGTACTCGGGGGTGGAGGAGTTCGATCGGATCTTGGAGGCGCTGGGGGGCGAGTGGTAAGTGGTCAGTGGTAAGTGAGTGGTTAGAGGGAATGTAACTGATGTGGTTACATATTATTTGGGTGGGGCAAGAGCGAATCACAGAGGTCACAGGGGAGAAGAGAGCACGGGGATTGCGCGGGGTTCTTACGATGCCAGCATTAATAACGGCGTACGACGGTCGAAAAAAGCGCATGAGTCGCTGTGATGCCAATTGCTACGGCGCTCGCTCCGTTTGCGTGGATAGGTGCGCCTGCATCTGTGGCGGTGCCAATCATGGGGTGGGTCTCGCGCAGGCATTCGCTAATACGGTGGCATTGCAGGGCGACTGGAGGGTGGTTTTCCGCAAAGCGAACAAGGGCCCGATCACCTTCAAGACGATCGACCAGTTGGGCCTGTTCGAGCCGGCATAGGTTCCACGGGCGCGGCCTGGTGGGCTACGCGCAAGAAGGCAAATCAGTCGTTGCGCGCTTTGCGCTTCACTCCGGCCTTCGGCAGAGCGGTATGCGCCTTCGGCGCGGTCTTTTCTGGCAGGGCTGAAGCCCTGCCCTTCCGAGTTAGTGGCTTGCTCCGAGGCCGAGGAAGGTGGGATTTCCTTTTTATCCAGGCACTCAAAAGGGAGCCCGCAGCCATGACAAGTATCGACAGTTGGTCCAGCGCCCACTTCAGAACAATTGGTGACGTTTCGGGTGAAAGCGACGATCTGATGATGGACATCCTGTGGCCTCGATCTAAAACTACGGCGACACAA
The DNA here is from genome assembly GCA_964489045.1 of uncultured Granulicella sp. Classification (GTDB taxonomy): domain Bacteria; phylum Acidobacteriota; class Terriglobia; order Terriglobales; family Acidobacteriaceae; genus Edaphobacter. The sequence continues at coordinate 14,964 of CAZAXI010000069.1, forward strand.
ACTCCTTACGGGTATCAGCAAGGCGGGGTATGATGGCGCGGACAGAGGAAGTGAAGTCATGACAGTTGCGCAATGTGACCGAATTGAACGAGAAATGCAGCAAAAGACGACTGACGAGCTACTCGAGATCTGGGGCGTCAATGATAGGGAGCAGTGGTCAGACTCCGCCTTCAACGCAATCTCCCAGGCTCTCTCTGAGCGCGGAGTGAGCATTCCACCGCAAAGGACTTTTGCGCCATCGCCGCCGCGTTACAGGGGCGTGCGCGGTTGGCTGCTCTTCTTCTGCGTCGGCCTGACGGTGCTCAGTCCCCTCCGAATCATGGGCAAATACGGAGCAGACGGAATCGATATCTGGTCTATTCGCGGGGTAACAATCGATGGTCTTCTTAGCCTTGCATTCGCTTGTTTCAGCATCTATGTCGGGGTCTGTCTTTGGCGCGTGAGACCGGGCGCGGTGAAGAAGGCCATCGTGTTTCTTTGGTTTGTTGTCGCGTTCGATGCCATCGTCGCTCTCTTGGCCTACATGGGGGGGTCGAAGCCATCTGCTGACGGGAGAACAGTCGAAGAGTCGCTCGCTCAGTGCATGTCGGGTGCCATCGCAGCCCTCGTTTGGCTGGCATACTTGCGAAGCTCCAAGCGGGTCAGGGCGACTTACGACCTGTGACGCATGGGTCATGGCAAGGACGGTACAGCGGGGGCCGTCGGAATCGGTTATGCGCGGGAAAGTTCGCAAGCTCTCCGTCGATGGGGTGGGGCGGCGTGGAAGAGAGCATGCCCCAGGGGCTAAAGCCCACATCCTTCGCCGTCCGCTTTATGCCCGGACTGAAGTCCGGGCCTATCTCAGGGGCAAGGGCAAGGGCCCAGGGGCTGAAGCCCCTCACTATTTCAGGGATGGTATTCAGGGGCCTAAAGGCCCCTGCTCCCTCCGGGGCCGAGCGTGGCTCGGCGGAAAGGCAAATGCGGGGGTTCTTCGCTGCGCTCAGAATGACACTCCGAAAGAGACCGAGTGGCGGTTTGGATGGAGTGGCGCCGCAGAGTCTAGAGCAGAATTGCGGGCGGGGAGGATGTAAGCTGGTGCGAAGCTATGGCTAAGAGTTCTTCGTTGCTGGACACGCGGGTTATTTATTGCGGTGACAATCTGGAGCAGCTTAAGAAGCTGCCGGATGCGTGCATCGACTTGATCTATATCGATCCGCCGTTCAACTCGAACCGGAACTATGAGGTGTTCTGGGGCGAGACCAAGGAGAAGCGGTCGTTCGAGGACCGGCACGAGTCGACACAGGCGTATATCGAGTTCATGCGGCCGCGCTGCGTGGAGCTGGCGCGGGTGCTGAAGAAGACGGGGAGTTTCTATTACCACTGCGACTGGCACGCGAGCCATTATGTGAAAGTGATGCTCGACCAGATCATGGGTGAGAACTTCTTTCAGGCCGAGATCGTATGGAAGCGCACGCCGGCACACGCGGACACGCGCGGCTTTGGACACGTCACAGATTCGATTTTCTTTTATACGCAGTCCAACGACTACACCTGGAACCGACAGATGAAGCCGTATGAGCAGGGGTACATAGATAAGTTTTATAAGAATGTGGACGAGGCAACGGGCAAACCATACATGCTTGATAATTTGACGGGCGCAGGCGTTCGCCGTGGTGAGACCGGCGAGGTGTGGCGAGGCATCGATGTGACTGCAAAACGCAGACATTGGATTCGCCCGCCCGCTGCGCTTGAAAAGTGGGACAGTGAGGGGCTGATTTACTGGCCGAAGGCGGGTGAAGGCGTCCCCCGATTCAAGCGGTTCTTGAGCGAGGATGGCACCCCGCTGGATAACATCTGGACGGACATTCCCGCTATTGGGGCGCATTCGGCTGAACGTCTTGGTTATCCGACGCAAAAGCCTCTTACATTGCTTGAGCGCATCGTCAGGTCTTCCTCGAACCCCAACGATATTGTGCTGGATGCGTTTTGCGGATGTGGGACGGCGCTGGTGGCGGCGCAGAATCTGCATCGGCAGTGGATTGGGATTGATGTTTCGCCGACGGCCTGCCGGGTGATGGCGAAGCGGCTGCGCGATGTTTGCAAGCTGCCGGAGAGCGAGAAGCTGTGGCAGATTGGGCGCGGGTTTGTGGTGCGCGACCTGCCGTGGACGGAGAAGCAGTTGCGGACGATTCCGCCGTTCGAGTTTGAGAACTGGGCGGTGATTGCGCTGGGCGGCGTGCCGAACAAGACGCAGGTGGGCGATATGGGGATCGATGGGCGGATCTATCCGGTGGGGTCGGAGCCGAGCGGGAAGGAGGGGCAGCTCGGGTTTATGGACGACTGGTACCCGGTGCAGGTGAAGCAGATGGACAAGGTGGGGCGGCCCGATGTCGACAAGTTCGAGGCGGCGATGATGCGGGCGAAACGGAAGAAAGGATTCTTCGTGGGGTTCGACTTCTCGAGCGACGCGATGGTGGAGATTGGGCAGTTCTTCAAGCGGGAACATATTTCGATTGTGGCGCTGACGGTGCGGGAGATTCTGGATGAGACGATTGGGGCTCGGCTGGCTTGAGGGGTGGGGCGGCGTGGAAGAGAGCATGCCCCAGGGGCTAAAGCCCACATCCTTCGCCGTCCGCTTTATGCCCGGACTGAAGTCCGGGCCTATCTCAGGGGCAAGGGCAAAGGCCCGTTGAGACCCAAGGCTAAAGCCTTGGGCTAGCCCCCCTTGCTTTTTGACGTTATTCGTGGGGCTTCAGCCCCACGCTAATCCGAGAGACAAGGGCAAAGGCGGGGGTTCTTCCTGCCCCAGCCAGCAAGCTCTCACCCCAGTGAACAAGTTCACCGGGGACCCCGGAGCTGGGCCGGGGGCCCCGTTCGCTGCGCTCAGAATGACAAACAAAAACAAAGGGCAAATGCGGGGCTTCCTTCCTTAGCGCTTCGGTCGAGATGACGGATCGCCGGTGGTATGGGGTAAGATGACGCCATCATGGTGCGGTTTGGAGGACCAATGCGGCGATTCTTGTGCCGGCGGAGACGCTGGGCTGCGGGCGCGTCGGTTCTCGCTTTGGCGGTGTCGATGTTTTCGCCGGTCAGAGCGGTGGCTGGGATTTCACGTCCGGAGATCTATGTGCTGTCGGTCGGCATCAATCAATACCCGGCCCAGAGCGGGTTCAGCGACCGGGGATTTGCGGAAGCTGATGCGACGGACCTGGCCCCGGCACTGGCGAAGTTGGCGGCGGTCGATCCGCTTCGCCAGACCATTCACATTGTTACCCTGGTTGGGGCGCAGGCAACGGCAGATGCGATCCGCTCGGCGATGCAGCAGATTGCCGCAAACGCAATCGCCAATGACATCTTCATTCTTACGTTTAATGGCATGGGCACCTGCAAGGCAACCGATACAGACTTCGAATTCGCGGCGTACGACACGGTGCTGCGACCCGACGGGACGATCGAGAATGGGCTGAGTGCCGGGGAACTTGGCGGATTGCTGGGGAAGGTCCCGGCGGATGAGCGGTTTGTGATTCTTGATACCTGTCGAGCGCAGAAGGCAGTCGACGACCTTCTCTCGGCGCTGCGGCGTAATCGCAATGAGTTGTTGAAGGAACTGGGTCTGATGGCGATGGACAGCTCCGGCCATGAGGCTGCGGGTGCGAAGCACGGCCCGCTAGCGGCCACTATCCTTGACGGTCTGGGTGGCACGGCTAACTTCGGCAGCGGGGAGCCAGTCACGTGGGACGAATTAGTGAACTATGTGACATCCCGGCTACCTGGAGTTGTTCGCGACCGGACGGCGAGACCGTGGGCCGGGGCCGAGCCGGCCGGGAAGTCAGATGCGCCGCAACGTCTATTCGTTCTGTCCATCGGTATCAACCGCTATCCGGCGAGCGGGAGATTTCATAGTTTGCAACTGGCGGAAGCGGACGCCAGTTCGGTATCCAAGGCGTTCTCGAACAATAAGCAGCTAGCGATCCCCGAGGTGATTGTCCGGCAACTGCTGGGGGACCAAGCTACGCTGGACGGCATCCGCACCGCGATGCAGGAGATTGCGAAGGATGCACAGCCTGAGGATGCGCTTCTGTTCTACATAGCGGACGATTCCGATGAGATTGGCGGCGACTTTATCTTCGCCGCATCCGACACGCTGGCCGATCTGAAGGTGGAGCGAGGGCTGCGGGCCAGCGATCTGGCGACGCTGCTGCTGCAGATTCCGGCGAAGCGCCAGATGATCGTGCTGGATACGAGCGACTCTTTGCTTGCGGCGGATGCGATTCGAGCGGCGCTTGAGCCAAAGGGTTCGTTCGATCTGAGCACCATCAAGAGACAGGTAGCGATCTTCGCGAGCCGTGGGGATGAGCCGGAGATAGCGAAGCTTGGGCACGGCCTGCTGACCTACTGTCTGCTGGAGGGAATAAATGGGGCTGCGGACGCCGATCACTCCGGCCTGGTTACCGAGGCGCGGCTGGAAGGGTATATGACGTGGAAGCTGCCAGAGGTGGCCAAGCAGCTAAGCGGCGCCAATACTCATTTCTACTCGTACTCGACGCTGGACGACCTGGTGCTGTTCCGTTCGTCGAAGACGGTGGCGGTTGCGCCGACGCGAGGAGTCGATGTAGAAGAGGCCGAAGCGCCAGCGGCGACGGATCTGGGCAGGGACTACGCGCTGATTGTTGCGTCCGACCACTACTCGGAGGGATGGCGCACGCTGGCGAACCCGATCTATGACGCGAAGGCGCTGCGCGACGAACTGGAGAAGGACTACGGGTACGACCCGAAGCGGATCACGGAACTCTACAATCCGAAGAAGGCTGACGTGGTAAGCACGATCAAGCTACTGATCCAACAAAAGTTTGGTGCGAACGACCGGCTGCTGGTGTATTTTGCCGGTCACGGGATTCGCAATCCGTTCGATGGCTATCTCGCGTTCAGCGACAGCCGCGCTCCGGACCAGGATGATTCGTACGACACGCTGCTGCCGTTTAGCAGCCTCCGCAATGCGCTGGACGTGATCCCGGTGCCGCACATTCTGCTGGTGATGGACGTGTGCTACGGCGGGATCTTCGACGCGACGACATCCTTCCACAGCATCCTGGGCGGCACGGCCGACCATCCTGCGAGCCGCGACCAGTTGGTATTGCGGGCGCTGAAGGCGAGGTCGCGTATCTATATAACCTCCGGCGACGAGAACCACCAGGTGAGCGATGGGGAGCCGGGCGGTCACTCTCCGTTCTCGAAGGCGCTGCTGAAGGAGCTCGAACAAAAGGGCGGCAAGGAGAGATTGCTCGACGTTGCCACGCTGTACAGCAGCTTGCGGTCGCTGCCGATGGAGCCGCGCGCGGGTTACTTCGATATTGGGGGAGCGGAGCGGAATGCCGACTTCGTGCTGATCCCGACGAGTACGACCTTGCCCTAGGCAGAGGCCCAGGGGCTACGAGGCCCCTGCTGCTTCCGGGGCCGAGCTTATTCGCTCGGCGGAAAAGCATCCGGCGGCGGAGAAGCACCCGGCGGTCAACTTGTTTTGAGCATGCAAAAGCCCCAGGTTATCAAGCTGGGGCTTTTGCTTACTGGGTATCCGTGGAACCGGACGCCGCCTGCGAAACAGAGTTATGTTACTCCATCGGCTACAGCCGATCAATCTTTAAGTCGAGAGCCGTACGGAGGGCAAGGGAGTTGAACCCTAATGGCTGATAAGGCCACTCGACCGCTTCGCAGGCGGCGTCCAGTACCCACTGGAAATACCCTCCA
>CAZAXI010000070.1:0-20672 GCA_964489045.1 uncultured Granulicella sp.
TCCGCTACAACACCGACAAGGGCGTCTGGTACCAGTACGTCCAGAAGTTCGACGCCTCCCTGCTGAAGCCCGGTGAGAACTCCGTCACCTTCACCGTGCCCGCCGGCGACGTCACCACCGGCGTGGTCTGGGACTACGTTCGCCTCGAACTCAACGACGGCAGCAAGCCCTACCCAACCGCCCCATCGAGCGGTCGTCCCGACGCTCCCGTCGCCCCACCCCTAACCACCGCCTCCCGCTGAAAGCTGGGTACTTAGAGGTCGTCATTCTGATCCTGCGAGGGCCAGAATATCCTGGCGTGCGGCGGGGTTAGGTTGCCGTTTCTTGCTCCCGCGCATGCCCGTTGTACTCTTGAGAGATGACCTCACAAATCGGCGGCGCCTGCTTTTGCGCACGAGGCCCCGCTTGATGAGGCCGTGGGAACTGCTCTCGGAACGACGCCCGTACGGCGCGCGCCCTGCGCTCCTGCTGGGTTTGGCTGGCCTGTTGGTGCTGGGCGGCGATGCCTCCGGCGATATGCTTCTCGGCGGTTGTCGTCCAGCGGGGCTGGCTCTGCTCGCAGCCGCTATCGTGCTCGGCATTGCGGCGATGGCGATGACCGTGAACGGGGCCACTTCCGATCGAGTCGCGCCCGGCAGCTCCAGGCGCTTATGGTGGTTCCTGGCGGCATTGCTCGTGCTCCACGGCGGCATAGCCTTCCACCTGCTGCGGTCCCATGACCGCGACCGGGCCCCAAACGGCCAGTTTTCCGAGTCCGATCCCCGCCGGATCGATTGCTACACCTTTGAACTCGATGCCGCGAAGAAGCTGCTGCATGGCGTCAATCCCTACGGAACGACGCAAGCCGACATCTACGACGCGGACCACACCAGGCAGTTCTATGGCCCAGGCTGGGTCGTAAATGGCCGCGTGCAAGTCGGCTTTCAATATCCGCCAGTCACCTTTCTCAGCGCGGTACCTGGCTATCTCATGGGAGATGTTCGCTACGGATTTCTTGCGGCGGTTCTGCTGGCTGCCATTCTTGCGTTTGCCACCGTACCAAATGTGCCAGGACTCTGCCTCGCCGCCTTACTTCTGCTGAATCCCATAACGTTCATGGTCGAAGACCGCTGCTGGACTGAGCCCGAGGTGTGGATGTTTCTTTGCGTTACGGTCTATGCAGCGGTCAAGCGGCCACGCTGGCTGGCTCTGGCGCTCGGCCTTTTTCTTGCTTCCAAGCAGTTCGACCTCCTGGCGCTCCCCCTTGTCGGAATTCTCCTCCGGCCGTTCGCGTGGAAGGCTTACTGGCGGCTGCTCGGCTGGTCGGTCGCCATCGCCGTCGCAACCCTGCTTCCGTTTGCGTTTCCACACCCTGGCGCGCTGTGGCACGACCTCGCACTCTTTCATATCGCGCAGCCGTTTCGTCCGGACGCTCTCAGCTTTGGCGTCGTTTATCCGCCGTACAGGAAGATCGGGCTGCTGCTCCTGCTCGCCTTCCTCGCATGGAACGCACGACGCGGCGCCGGTCGACCAGCGCTTTTCTCCGCCGCCTTCGGCATAGCCTTGCTGCTGTTCTTTTCGGCCGGTAAACAGGCCTGGATGAACTATTACTTTCTGATCGGCCAGTCATTGCTGCTTGCCGCAGCCATGCTTTGGCCCGCTTCAACGGCAGATGCGCCAATGCCGGACCAGAAAGTGCGCGCAGACCGCTCACCGCACCAGTGTGCGCACACTTGAGCAAGAAGACCGTTCGCTGCTCAAATTGGCCACATCCAGGAGTCTGGAGGGCGACAGGGTACCCCAGAATTTGCCGCACCGCCGCGTCTCGTCTAACCTATCCCCTGTGCCATTATTCAGGACAACCTCACGTATGACCCTCTGCAACTGTCGCCGAACATTCTCTGTTGCACTCCCCCTCGCGCTCTGTGCCGCGTTCGCTGCTCTTCCCGCGCTTACCCAATCCGCCCCGCCGCCCGATCTTCCCGACGCGCCCACCCCCATTGTCAAAGCCGAGCCTGTCCCTACCGGCCCCACTGTGGTCATCGACACCAGCATGGGCCGGCTCACCTGCAAGACCTTCGACAAGCAGGCCCCCAACGCGGTCGCCAACTTCATTGGCCTTGCCGAGGGCACCAAGGACTGGACCGCGACCTCCGGCGGCCCCAAGCAGCACGGCAAGCGCTTCTACGACGGCCTCACCTTCCACCGCGTCATCCCCGGCTTCATGGTCCAGGCCGGCGACACCGTCGGCGACGGCACCGGCGATCCCGGCTACTTCATCAACGACGAAATCGATCCCGCCCTCACCTTCTCCGTTCCCGGCCGCCTCGCCTATGCGAACTCCGGCCCCAACACCAACGGCTCGCAGTTCTTCATCACCGAGGCCGCCGTCGACGAACTCAGCGGCCACTACACCATCTTCGGCCAGTGCGACGCCCACTCCGTCCTGCTCGTCGCCTCCATCGCCCGCGTTCAGCGCAACTCGAGCGACAAGCCCCTTAGCCCCGTCACCATCAACCGCGTCACCATCGTCCGCGAAGGCCAGCCCATGCCCCCGGAACCCAACCCGCCCGCACCAGCAACGCCGGCGCCGCCCGCACCTTAGCTTGTTTTTGTCCTTGTCTTCAACTAGCAACTAACAACCAGCAACTAACAACTGGAGTCCTATGCCAACCAAGCCCGGAACCTACGCCCACTTCAAAACCACCCACGGCATCATCGTCTGCGAACTCTTCGAGCAGCACGCGCCCCAGACCGTCGCCAACTTCATCGGCCTCGCCGAAGGCACCAAGGAGTGGAACTCGCGCTCCAAGAAGGGCGCCAAGCTCTACGACGGCACCGTCTTCCACCGCGTCATCCCCAACTTCATGATCCAGGGCGGCGACCCCGAGGGCACCGGCATGGGCGGTCCCGGCTACAAGTTCGCCGACGAAACCAAGGGCTCGCCCCACGGCTTCCAGAAGCCCGGCAAGCTCGCCATGGCCAACGCCGGCCCCAACACCAACGGCAGCCAGTTCTTCATCACCGTCGCCGACACCAACTGGCTCACCGGCAAGCACACCATCTTCGGCGAGGTCGTCGAAGGCTACGAAATCGTCGAGAAGATCGCCACCGTCCCCACCGGCGCCCAGGACCGCCCCCGCACCGCCGTAGTCCTCGAATCCGTCACCATCGAACGCGTCGCCTAAACGAGAAGGCCCGCTCACCTCGAGCGGGCCTTCAGTCTTATCGGTTCAATCGGCGTTGATCGGTGTTAAGCCTTTCGCTTACTGCATGCCAATGACAGTGCAAAGCTCCTTCACCGCGTCCGCCGACTTGTTCAACGCAGCCTGCTCCTCCGCCGTCAGCTTGATCTCGATGATCTGCTCCAGGCCCTTCGCGCCCAGCTTGCACGGCACGCCGACATATAGCCCCGAAATGCCGTATTCCCCTTCAAGATACGCAGCGCACGGAAGGATCTTCTTCTTGTCCTTCAGAATCGCCTCGACCATCTCAGTCGTTGCCGCCGAAGGCGCATAGTACGCCGAGCCGGTCTTCAGGTGCTTCACAATCTCCGCGCCACCGTTGGCCGTACGCGTCTCAATCTCCTTCAGCCGCGCGGGTTCAATCAACTCCGTAATTGGAATTCCCGCGACCGTCGAGTAGCGCGAAAGCGGAACCATCGTGTCGCCGTGTCCGCCCAGAACAAAAGCGGTTACATTCTCGACCGACACATTCAGTTCCTCCGCAATGAACGTCCGGAAGCGCGCCGAATCCAGCACCCCCGCCATGCCGATCACGCGTTCGCGCGGAAATCCAGCCTTCTTGTAAGCCGTCTGCGCCATCGCGTCCAGCGGGTTGGCAACAATAATCAGGATGCAGTTCGGCGACGCCGCCACCGCCTTCGCCACCACGTCCGACATGATCTTGAAGTTGGTGTTCAGCAGGTCGTCGCGGCTCATGCCCGGCTTGCGCGCAATGCCCGCCGTGATCACTACGATGTCCGAGTTCGCCGTATCCGCATAGTCGTTGGTCCCGACAATCGACACATCACGCTTCTCAATCGGCATCGCCTCCAGCAGGTCGAGCGCCTTGCCCTGCGGCACGCCTTCAATCACATCGATCAGCACCACATCCGCGAGTTCTTTCGCCGCAATCCAGTGGGCCGCCGTCGCACCCACGTTTCCCGCACCGACAATCGTTACCTTCTTCCGCATCACTGTTCCTCTCCTGCTTTCAACGTCCCTGGTTTGTTCTTAGCCCCTGTTATTCCGCAAAAATCCGCGGCCGTTTGCCCATTTCAGATCGGTCCAATCGGTGCCAATCGGTGTTAGGCCTTCCTTTGCCTTTACATGTTCGCGATCATGCGCGTCGCAAACTCACTTGTCTTCGCCTTGGTCGCCCCTTCCATCTGGCGCTCGAAGTCGTAGGTCACATACTTCTGCCGGATCGTCTTCTCCATCGACGACTCGATCAGCCGCGCCGCCTCTTTCCAGCCCAGAAAATCGAACAGCATCACGCCGGAAAGAATCACCGAGCCCGGATTGATCACATCTTTGTCCGCGTACTTCGGCGCCGTCCCGTGCGTCGCCTCAAACACCGCAAAGCCATCGCCAACATTCGCGCCGGGAGCAATCCCCAGCCCGCCCACTTGCGCCGCCGCCGCATCTGAAATGTAGTCGCCGTTCAGGTTGGTCGTCGCCAGCACCGAATAGTCGCTGGGCCGAATGATGATCTGCTGGAAGATCGAATCCGCAATGCGATCGTTGATCAGCACCTTCGATTTCCACTTCCCTGCTCCGTGCGACTCGCCGATCGACGCAAGCACCGCCTTCACCTCGGCCACCACCGATTCGCCAAACTCCTTTGCCGCAAACTCAATCCCCGGCTCGATCAGCGCCGCATTTTCCTCCGCCGTAATCCCCGGGTTCGCTTCCACATTGCCCAGAATCCAGCTCTCGCGCTCGGTCACCACGTCGGCACGAAACTCCTCGGTCGCGACCTCGTATCCCCACTCGCGGAAGGCACCCTCGGTGAACTTCTGGATATTTCCCTTATGCACTATCGTCACCGTTTTGCGGCCTTCCTTCAACGCAAACGCAATCGCCGCGCGCACCAGCCGTTTCGACCCCGTAATCGAAATCGGCTTCACCCCCACACCCGAATCCAGCCGAATCTTCTTCTTCCCGCCCTTCAGCATGTCGTCATTCACAAACGCGATAAACTTCTTCGCTTCGGGCGTGCCTTCGCGGAACTCGATGCCCGCATAAATGTCCTCGGTATTCTCGCGGAAGATCACAATATCGACCCGCTCCGGGTGCTTCACCGGACTGGGCACGCCCGCGTAGTACTTCACCGGCCGGATGCACTGATACAGGTCCATCAACTGCCGCAGCGCCACATTCAGGCTGCGAATACCGCCGCCCACCGGAGTCGTCAGCGGTCCCTTGATCGACACGCGAAAGTCCACCGTCGCCTTCACCGTGTCGTCTGGCAGCCACTCCTGAGACTTGCGGTAGCTCTTCTCGCCGGCCAGAACCTCGTACCACTCCACTTTGCGCTTGCCGCAGTATGCCTTCTCCACCGCCGCGTCGAACACCCGCTGCGAAGCCTTCCAGATATCGCGGCCCGTCCCATCGCCCTCGATGAACGGAATAATCGGGTGGTCGGGAACGGTGTATTTTCCGTCTGCATATTCAATCGATTTGCCATTCGCCGGGACGGGAATGCCGTTGTAGCTAGTCTGCATGTAGTGGGTAACTCCAGAGATAAAGCGAAATAAGCCCGCACTCGAAGGCTACCACCCGCGCAAGACGCATGGCAACGAGCCCGCCCCAGCGAAGCCGATAATCGAAAATTAGGCCGCATCCGGGTGTCCCATCTTCGACAAATCCGGGTGCCTCCACAGAATGGGGTGCCCCATCTTCCCCCACAGCACCCCAGAAACCCTAAGGCCGTGTCCCCAGCGTATTGTTTTTCGCCCCCACCGACAGCGGCGTCACCACCGGCACCGCCGCTCCCACAATCTCGGCAACCCCACTCAACGAACTGGCGTTTACTTTGGTCCAGAGGTTCCCGGAGCCGTCCACTGCGATCGAGGTAATCGGATACTGATCGCCCGCACGGTAGCCGATCGTACCGGAAAGAACATTCCCGGAGTTCGAGAACTCAACCACGTTCTTACTCGTATAACCTCCAACCCAAACATTGCCCGCTCCGTCGATTGAGAGGCAATACGGGCCCAGTAAGCCGCCACCTGTAAAGCCAGTAGAAGGCGACCGTGCCGTGCCCGTGCTCGATATTTCACTCACACCGTTACCCACGTTATTCGTAACCCACGCGTTGCCCGAGTGATCAATCGCGATAGCCCAGGGATAATTCACGCCACCGCCGCCGGTGAAAAGCTGAGGAGCACCAGTCTCATTTATCGAAAATACCCCAGCCGTAAACATCGCAAGGAAGTCCGGGGTATAGAGGGAAAGGTAATCGGGAGTCACCCACACATTCCCGGAAGAATCAGCGGCGCCGCCGGCAAACCCTCCACCCCATTGGGGATATGTAAATGCAACGGGGATCCCGTTATTCGCGAAGACTGCCAGCCCCTGAAAGCTCGGTACCCAGATGTTCCCCGCCCCGTCAGCGACGACCCCACTGGCTCCCGCTACAAACGATGACGGGCCACCGCTGTACGAACCGTCATAGCTGCCTACGTAATTGCCAGTATCTGAAAACTCCGCGATTGCAGACCCAGCTCCGTTAGCAACGAAAAACCATGCGTTACCGGAAGGGTCGATCGTAACGTACAGCGGGCTCCCTGCGCCGCCCAAATAGCCGTTCACCCCAGACAAGACCGCTCCTGAATTTGAGAGCTCAACCACATTGTTCCCTGTGGTGTAGGTCGGAACCCAGGCATTCCCACTTCCATCAATGGCAAGGGCCACTCCAGCTACGGGGAATATGAGTTCCACCGTGAAATCATTCGGCTGCGTCGTCAGCCCTCCGGCAAACGGCGGATTCGCCGTCCCCAGCCCATACAACGCCGCCAAAGCCGCCCCGGGATTATGCGCAACATTGATCGCCGCCGTCGCCGTATCCGTCGCCACCGTCCCGGTCGTCCCATCCGACTCCGCATTCGCAAACAGCGTTGTGCAAGCCGGCCCCGTCCCATTCGAGTTCACGCACGCCGCCAGAATATTCGCCAGCGTATTGATCTCCGCCTGCGGAACCGTCCCATTTCCCGCCGGAGTCGTCGCCAGCGCCACGCCCGTCCCAATCGTCTCCAGGTTCGCCGCATTCGCAAACGCATTCGCAATCCCCGTCAGCGCCAGCGCCGTCCCCGAACTCCCCACATGGGTCGCGTCGGTCGCAAACCCCGCCATCGCATACGCCGCCGCCACCGTCGACACCTCATTCACCACGATGTACGAAATTGGCGTCGTCCCCGAGAGAAAATTCCCGTCTGTCGGACAGTTCCCCAGCGCCGCCATCAACCCCGCCGCCGCATTCACCCCCGTCCCCAACCCCGGGTCTCCGCCCAGCGCATACAAATACACCTGCTGCCCCGCCGTGCACGTGTAGTCGCCCGAAATCGAAAAGTTCCCATCCGACCCCGTCAGCACATACGCACCCACCGAGTCCGAGTGGCCCGTGCTCGCAGCGCTCAGCAGCGACACCGACGCATTACTCGCTGACGCAGCAATCCCATTCCCTCCGTACGCGGCCATCCCAGCGCCCGACAAGCCCGAAGCCGCCGCCAGCAAATACACATGTGCCCCCGAAATCGGGTTCTGCCCCCCGTGCACCACACCGGTCAGCCTCGCCCCCGCTACCCCCGGCGCGTTCTGCGAACCCGTCTCATTCACTCCGCCAACCACCCCACCCGAACAGCCCGCCAACAGCACCAAACCACACACAGCCACAACCACAAGGCCCGACCGCATAAGCTCTCCCGGAAACTCGGCACAAGGCTACACCCGCCACCCCGCCCACCCTGTATCCGCCATCACACCTTCCCCCGCGCCACTTTCTTTCTTGCGAGAATCGTCGCCGCATCCGCCTTAAGCTCTCGCCAAAACTCTGGAGTCAGCGCAACATCCTTCCCAGAACCGAGCCCCTCCAGCAACAGCGCCTCCAGTCGAGCGTCTGCGGCGTTGGCCTGCTGCGCGCGCAGCAACCCGCGCATGTACTCGCTGACGTTGCCGTATCCCTTGGTCCGCACCTCAACGTCGATGAACTGTTTCAAGGATTCCGGCAAAGAAATAGTCACAGTTGTCATCCGCAGTCCTCCGTGGATAATATAACAATCAATCTTATTAGATAAGATTTACTCACGGCATGCAATCTTACTTCTTGATCACCTTCACCACCAGGTAGGTAATCTGCGTGCCCGGGGCGAGCAGGAACTGGTGCGGCACGCCCGGCGGAATCTCAATCACATCGCCCGGCCCGATCTGGTGGCTGACGCCGCCTTTGATGCTTGAACCCTGCATCTCATTCGGCCCGCTCGGGGTTGGATCGATCACATCGCCGCCCGTCACCAAGGTGGCGGTGCCGGTCTGGATCACGATGACGTCGGCTTTCACCTGGTGCACTTCCACCTTGCCGCTGACCACGCGATGCGAGATCTCCAGCAGATGATCGCCGAAGTCCGCCTTCTGCGTGATGCCGCCCGGCGGCACACCCTTGGGCCATACCGTAATTCCACTGGCGTCCTGCGCGCATGCCGCGGTGCAGCCGAACGCCAGGGCCAGAGCCAATCCACAAATTCTCATCGCTGTTTGCTCCTCGCACATCCGAGTCAATTGCAACCGGTGCACTTCATCTTTTCCTTCACGTTGTGCGCCAGCTTCTCAATCTCGTCCGCCTTGCGGACCACATCCAGCGACAGCGTGTCCTTGCTCGACTTGTCCACATCCGCCTTCAACTCATTGGCCAGGCTCAACAGCTTCTGCGTATCCGCTATGAGCTGCTTCTGCCGCTCTGTATTGCGCAGCTTCGCCTGCTCCTCTTCGGCCTGCGGCGAAACCGTTCCATCCGGCTCCCCCGGCATTGGCGTCACCGGCACACCTGCCTGACCGGTCAGGGGTCCCAGCCGCCCGCCACCCGTGCCGCCTCCCGGCATTCCCGTCGACCCGCCTCCCTGCCCGCTCCCTGATCCACTTCCCTGCCCGGCCTGGCCCCACGCCGCACTCCCCAGCACCAGCATCAACCCGCCGGTTGCCACCGAAAGTCTAATGCTTCGAAGAATTCTCATACTTTCCCTCCTTCGCAACCCGCGCGGCGATCGCCTGACGTGTTAAAGGATGCGTCTGGCAGCTCTTGCGGAATCGTGCTTTCAATCAGGGTTCGCGGCCGTGGAGCCTGAGCGAACCGATGGTCCCGTCCTCGACGTCCAAATCTCCGCATCCAATCATGGAAACCGAGAGATACTTGTCACTGAAGGCCAAAACCAGAGCCCACACAAAAATCGGAGATGCCACAATAATGTTCCTTTTTGCCCGTCCCCTGCAAGACGACATCCCCGACGACGTCACCTTCCGCGACGTCGTCCACCACTGGCACCGCGACGCACTCGCCTTCGTCCACAAAGATCTTCCGCAGATGATCGTCATCCTGGTGATCGCCTTCATCCTGGCGCGGCTGGTCGGCTTCTTCGTCAAGCGCATGCAGGCGCTCGCCGACCGCCAGACCCACAGCCCCCAGCGGGCCAACGAGATACGCACCCTCGCCGCGATCCTGCGCGCAACCGCTTATGGGGTAATCGGGTTTATCGTCCTGCTGCATGTTCTTGACGTGGTTGGCATCAACCTGACTCCGCTGCTCGCATCGGCGGGCGTGGTTGGCGTCGGCATCGGCCTGGGCGCGCAGTCGCTGTTCAAGGACATCATTAACGGAATCTTTATCCTGGTCGAAAACCAGTACAACGTCGGCGACACCGTCAAGCTGGCCTCGCTGACCGGCACCGTCGAGGACCTGAGCCTGCGGCTGACCACCCTGCGCGATGGCGACGGCACCGTCTACTTCATCCCCAACTCGCAGATCGCCACCGTCTCGAATCTGTCGCGCGACTTCGCGGTCGCGACGCTCTCGGTCACCGTGGATGCCAGCGCCGACCTGGATAAGGTGCTGCGGATTCTGCGCGACACCGCACTGGCCGTGCGCAACGACCCCGCCTTCAAAGACGTGGCCGCCGCCGACCCCGACGTGCCCGGCGTCGATGCCATCTCCGGTCGCGTCGTCACCTACCCGGTCAGCATCCGTGTCCGCATCAACCAGAAAGACGCCATCCTCCGCGAGCTGCGGCGGCGCATCCTGCAGGCCTTCGAAGCGAACGCGATCCCGCTGGGCACCGACCCGAACACGCTGCTGGTGATGCAACACGCCGACCCGACCGCGCCACCGGCGCAGCAGCCGCTGACCGGGGCCTAAGCAAAAGCTGCCTACAGGCTTCGCGTCAGCAGCTCGGCCAACTGCTCTGCCGACTGCACTGGAGGCTGGCAGGTGTGGCCGCTGCAGAGGACTGCGAAGCTGCCTTCGGTCTTTGGCAAGCGGGGCAGTGTTGTCTCCAGGATGGGAGGCAACGCGCCCGCGCGCACCCGGTCGAAGTGGGCGACGCTCTTGTTTACCGCGTACCGGCCGAGCGCCGCGGACTCCAGCGCGCGTGCGGCTTCGTCTTCGCCGATTACGCACACCTGCACCGGCTCGCGCACCAGACGCTGCAGCGCCAGCGCGTAGGTCGCGGCGTACAGGCCGTAGTGCTCCACCACACCGGCAAAGGTCTCCAGCGTCGCTAGCGCTTTCTCAGCGTAATCGAGACGGCCGTTCAGCTCGCTCAGGCGCATCAGCAGCATCGCTGCCATCGGGTTTCCGGCCGGCGTGGGCGAGTCCTGCAACGGCTTCCGCCGGGTAACAAGCGCGCCCAGCCTGCGCTCCCCGGGGGCGGGCGCCTCAGTGTCGAAGAAGGCGCCACCGGCCGGATCGTAGAACCGCCGCAGCGCGCTCTCCATCAGCTCCACCGCCGCCTCGTAGTAGCGCAGTTCGCCGGTGGACTCCCACGCATCCAGAGCCGCATGCGCTAGGAACACGTAGTCGTCGAGCACGCCGGCCACGCGCTCGGCCACCGATCCCGGCTCGCCGTATGCGACTACATGCGCCAGCCCGCTGCGGCCGTCTTTGTCTGCACCACTCCAGGCCTCGCGCAGCACGCGGTCCAGCGACTTCAGCGCAAACGCCCGCGCCTCCGGCGCAATCAGCACCCGCGCGGCCGCCAGGTACGCGGAGATGCACATCGCGTTCCAGGCAACATACATGGTCTTGTCCACGTAGGGAGTGGGCCGCTGGAGCCGCGCCTCGTACAACCGGCGCTTGGCCCCGTCCAGCAGTACCTTCGCCTCATCCAGGCTGATGCCAGCCTTGCGCGCAATCACATCCAGGCCGCGCTTCACATGGAGCACGTTCTTCGCCACGTTGTGCTGCATGTCGCCGATCTCGCCAATGTCGTAATACGCCGCCGCTACGCCCAATTCCTCCGGTGTCAGCACCTCGGCGGCTTCGTCGCGGGTCCAGGTAAAGTAGTCGCCATCGTCGTCGAGGGAAAAGTCCGCGTCCTGCGATGCGTAAAACCCGCCCCGCTCGCGGTCGCTCAGCCACTCATCCATCCAGCGCATGATGTCTCGCGCCACCCGCGCGAACTCCTCGTCGCCAAATTGCTGGTAGGCGTGCACGTAGTTCTTCAGCAGCTCGCTGTTGTCGTACGCCATCTTCTCGAAGTGGGGCACCACCCAGTGCTCGTCCACCGAATAGCGGTGGAACCCGCCCGCCAGTTGATCGTAGATACCACCCTTGGCCATCTTGTCCAGCGTCTGGAGGACCGCTTCGGTGGCCGCATCTGAAACTGTAATTGTCCCCTGCCCATTCAACTTCAGCGGCGTGTCTATCCTGCGTGCAGCCACGTCGATCAGCAAGTCCAGGGCGCTCGAGTGGGGGAACTTGGGCTGCGCGCCGAAGCCGCCATGGCGCATGTCCACGGTCTTCAAGGCGGCCAGCACCATCTTCTCCACCAGCTCCGGCCCCGGATTGCCCGCGCGTCCTGAGAACGACTCATTGTGCTCGATCGCGTTCATCACGCTGCCGGCAGACTCATCCACCTCCGCGCGCCGGTCGAGGAACGCATCTGCCATGGTCAGCAACACGCGCTGAAAGCTGGGCCGCCCGTGGCGGTCTTCCGGCGGGAAGTAGGTCCCGCCAAAGTACGGCTTTCCCGCGGGAGTAAGAAACGCAGTCAGCGGCCATCCGCCCTGTCCGCTGATGGCAGACACCGCAGCCTGGTAGCGCGCATCCACATCGGGCCGCTCGTCGCGGTCCACCTTTACCGCAACAAAATGTTCGTTGATGATCTCCGCTGTCGCCGGGTCTTCATACGACTCGCGGTCCATTACATGACACCAGTGGCACCACACCGCTCCAATGTCCAGCAGAATCGGCTTGTCTTCCTTTAGCGCGCGATCGAACGCAGCCTCGCCCCACTCCATCCAGTCGACGGGCTGGTGGATGGCCGAGCGCAGATAGGCGGATGCCGCTGTGGCCAGCCGGTTGGTCCGTCTATCGCCCGTATCTTTTGCAAAGCTCACCTGCTCCACACTCGCCGTCTGACCACTACTGAGCGTCTCGTCCATACGTCCTGCTTGTCCCCGGGCCCAAATTCAATTTCTGCAATACCTTGCAGACTTATTGAAAGTCTAATGGTTCCCGCGGACTCGCCAATACCACACAAGTTCCATCAACCACACCGGGAGGGTTACGTCCGATGTCGTTGACCTCTCGATATTTGCCGCTCCCAAAACAGGAAAGCGGCATCCGGTCTTAAGATGCGGACTTCCCCCCTCGTGGCTGTCCCCTTTCTTAGAAGCGAATCACAGAGAGCACAGAGCAAAAAGAGAGAACACAGAGATTCGCGGGTGAGCGATGCACTGCACTCGCTGGTCCCTGCTGGCCCAATCAGGGGGTAACAGAAATCGGCTTTGGCGGGGCCGGCGCGGTGGGCGCGGTCAGACCCGGAATTACCGGCGCCGTGGTCATCACGCCCGAAGCTGCATCGGTGATGCTGATGCCATAGGCGTCCAGCGTGCTGGACGTCAATTGGCGCAGAGCCGCGCGGTCCTTGGCATACGCCGCGGTCGCGGAGATCAGCGTATTCTCTGCGACGGCCAGGTTTCTCTGCTGCTGCAGCACCAGCGCCGAAGTCGAAGCTCCCAGCTTGTACTTCTTCTGTTCCGCGTCCAGTGACTGGGCCGCGTACTCGCGACCTGCCTGCGCGGCGCTGACCTGCGCGCGGTCGTTGGTCAACGCGAACTGCGCATTGATTACCTGAATTCGGATCTGCGTGTAGAGCTGCTGCAGCCGCATCTGCGCCTGCCGGTACTCCATCTGGGAGCGCGCCTGGTCCGCCTGCGCAACCCGGTTGCGCAGTGGAATCGTGATGTTCACGCCCACCCCTTTGTCGGGCGCTGTGCTGTTGAACAGATCCCCAACCGCCGTCCCGTACGCCACCGGCGAGACGCCGCCGTTGGTTGGAGTACACGGTGTAAAGGTCGTCGCGCCAAAGCCGCCGCAGTTCTGAGCAGGATTCTGCGCTCCGGCCAGAGAGCTAGATCCGTAAAACGCATACGCATCCACAATCGGCAGCAACGCGTTTTTCTCTGCCTTAATGGTGATTTCGTTGTTCTTCATGCTCAGCGTTGCCTGCTCGATGGACGGGTTGTTCACGTACGCCTGCTGCACCAGCGCATCCTGCGACAGGTCCTCTTCCGGGAGCCGATCCAGCGCGACCCGGTCGGTCGGAATCACCGGTGCGTTGGTCAGCGCCGGGTCCTCGAGGTTGCGCGCAATCGCCTGCTTCATGATGAGCTGCTGATACTCCAGGTTCGACTGCGACGCCACCAGCGCCTGCTGGTCGGTCGCCTTGGCCGACTCGGAGTTGACCACATCCAGCGGCGCCAGCGTCCCGATCTGCAACTGCCGCTTGTTGTCCTCGTTCAATTGTGCCGACTGCGCCAGCGCGCGCTCCTTCGCCTGTTCGTCCTCGTACGCGCTGACCAGGCCCCAGTAGATGTTCTCCACCTGGTTCACCGTGTACAACAACTGCTGGCGGAAGGCGGAGTCGGTAATCCGCCGGTCGTTCTTTGCCTGGACAATGAACCGTCCATTGAGCCCCCAGCCGAACCCCTGCAGCAGGTGCTGCGTCGCGGTGGCACGAAAAGTGGTTGAAATGTCCGGACTGTAAGCAACGTAGGGGTTGTTGGTACTTACCCGGCTGTTATTGAACGAGACGCCGAGATTCGTGCCCGTCTGAAATCCCTGCTGGTAGGCAAAGTTATAGGTTGCAGTGTTGGTGAACAGAACCGATTTTCCGCCGCTGAATAGCAGGTTCGACTGCTGCTGGTTGGCTGCCTCGTACTGCAGCGTACTGGTCAGCGTAGGATCAAGATTCTCCGGCGACGGCCCCCCGCCATTCGTGCTCAACACCAGGCCATTGGCGCCGGAGCCCGCACCACCTGAGCCCGACGACGTCCCGCCCGGGCCGCCGCCGCCGGTCACAGTCGAACCTGACCCTCCCAGCGTATTCGCAACCAGGCCGGTCGGCGCACCGCGCAGAAACGAACCCGCCTTCGCCCGCAGAATGTCGGTGTCCGCAATATCCAGATTGATGCGCGCAATCGCGATGTCGAAGTTGTTCTCCAGCGCCAGTACCACTGCATCCGAGAGGCTGAGGTAAACCTTGCCGTCGACCAGCAGTTGGTCCAGCCGCGGCGTATTCCCCAGCCGGGGCAATGGGACATTCGTCGCCGAATACACCTTCAGCGGATTGGGAAGCATCGGATGCAGATGGGTGAAGTCCGTGCCGGTATCCCGCAGATACAGCGGCTCGGTAAGCTTGGGATTTGGTGGCAGGTTGCTCTGGGTCACTGCCGCCGCGGGTTGCGCCGAAGACGAAGTTGTCTGCGGTGCCGCCCCTGCCGGCGCAACTCCCGCCTGCGCCAACGCCGGTTGTATATTCACACTCATCAGAAGCAGCACAATCGCCGCTGTGGCCTGCATGTCCTTTATTCTCACTTGATTCATCTCCAGCACTTCTTGGAACGCCGCGCGAACCCAAGCGCACTCCCGTTGAGTTCCTGGTTGGCCGCGCGGATGTTGCAGAGTGGTTGTATTAAGACGTGATTGAGCACTTGAGCGATTCTTAAACGACGAGGGGGTGGCCAGCAATCCGCCCCGTTTTCCCGGCGGCGAATTGCCGCATACACTGCTACGAAACTGAATCGAGCTTCGTTCCAGCTTTCGGAGGGCAATTTACTCCGCTCTCTCAGAATGCCCAAGTATAGCAAGCTAAGTTGTCAGTTCTCAGTTGTCAGTTCTCAGTTTTGAGACAAGTGCGGGTGGCGGCAGATCGATTGCTCGCGGCTATGGGTCTGGGCGCGACGGCGGCCCGTGTTCGTACTGACAACTGAGAACTGACAACTGACAACTGGCTTCTCCGTGATACCGTGCAAAGCAAAGCATGACGCACTGGAAACTCACGCTCGCGTACGATGGCACGCCCTTTCACGGATGGCAGGTCCAGCCCGGTCTGGCTACGGTCCAGGGTCTGCTGGCCGACGCCATCCGCCGCACCGTCGGCGAAAGTGTATTGCCGCAGGGCTCGGGCCGCACCGACGCCGGCGTGCATGCGCTCGGCCAGGTCGCATCTTTTTCTCTCGCAGCGCCCATCCCTGCCGCTAATTTCCAGCGCGCCCTCAACCGCTGCCTGCCCCCCAGCATTCGCATCCTCTCCACCGAAGTCGTTCCGCCGGGCTTCCACGCCCGCCACAGCGCCCTCGCAAAGACCTACGAGTACCGCATCTACCCGCTGTGCGGTCCATCCCTTGAACCTCGAATCTCGGGCGTTTCGAACCTCGAACCTGACCTCATCTGTCCTCCCACCCTCGCCCCCTATGTCTGGCCCTGCCCCTGGCCGCTCTCGCTGGAAGCGCTGAACCAGGCCGCCCGCCACATCCTCGGAATCCACGACTTCACAACCTTTGCGGCCGTCGACCCTGACCTCTCCACGCGAGTCGATCCAGAACCCGCGCCTGCCCCCATCCGCACCATCTCCCACTCCGTCTGGCACGGCGCCGACGGCCTGCTCATCTACCGCGTCTCCGCCAACGGATTTCTGCACCACATGGTGCGCAACCTGGTTGGCACGTTTGTCCAGGCTGGGGCGCGGCGACTCTTGCCCGACTCCATCCCCTCCCTGCTCGCCGAGCGCAACCGTGCGGCTGCCGGGCCTACCGCGCCTCCTCAGGGTCTCTTTCTCGTCAACGTGGAATACCCGGAGCCTGGAGAAGCTGCAGAAAACTGGGATGAGGGTTCGATGGGTTGACCTCAGCGGCTAAAGCCGCGAGAATTTTGCGGCACTTACGGCACGGCTGAAGCCGTGCCCTTAACGAAACAGGGTTTCCAGCGAACAGGGTTTCCAGCGAAACAGGGTTTCCAACGAAGCAGGGTTTCGGCAATCTGGGGAACCAAATAACGAGTACCTTGTACCTGACTCAAAATGATCGCCTCCGCCCAACTCCGCATCGCGCGCCTGGCCGCCACGCCCGCGGTGCATCGCGCGTTCCACTGGTTGCACCTGCACCAGCCGCAGCTTCGCCAGTGGCAGCTTGAGCTGCTGCGGATCCCGGCGCCACCCTTCGGCGAGCAGGCCCGCGCCGCCTGGTTCCTGGAGCGATTCCGCCAACTCGGCCTCACCAACCCCCACTTCGACGCTGCCGGCAACGCGCTCGGCGAACTCCCCGGCGCGCCAACTGACGATTCTGAGCTTCGAACCTCTCGGGTAATCCTCGTCTCCGCCCACCTCGACACCGTCTTTCCACCCGGAACCCCGACCGAACCCACCGAGATCGACACCCGCATCCTCGGTCCCGGCGCGTGCGACAACGCCGCCGGCCTCTGCGGCCTGCTTGGCTTGGCCGCTGCCATGCGCCACGCCGAACTCGCCCCTGCGGTTCCTATCCTGTTCGCCGCCAATGTTGGCGAAGAGGGCGAAGGCGACCTGCGCGGCATGCGCCATCTCTTCACCGCGAGCCCTTACGCTGCGCGTATCGCCGCTGCCATTGCCCTGGAAGGCGGTGGCTCCTCCGCCGTCGTCACCCGAGCCCTCGCCAGCCGCCGCTTCCGCATCACCGTCACCGGCCCCGGCGGCCACTCGTGGACCGACGCCGGTGCGCCCAACCCCATCCTGATCCTCGCCCGCGCCCTGCTCGCACTCGAATCGCTCCCCAGCGACCCCTCCGAATTGAATGCGCAGACACCCCGCACCACGCTCAACATCGGTCAAATCTCCGGCGGAACCTCCATCAACTCCATCCCCGCCTCGGCAACCGCATGGCTCGATCTCCGCTCCACCGGCTCCGACCAACTCCACGCCGCCGAGCTTGCCCTGCGCGAGTCGCTCGATCAATGGGTCACCAACGCCCCCACGTCCACGCTCGCGAAGAAAGCCGCAACCCTAACGCCCTCCCTCACGATCGAAACCATCGGCGACCGTCCCGGCGGCGCGCTCCCCGACGATGCCCCACTGCTCGCCACCCTCCGCGCCGTCGACCGTCACCTGAACCTGCGCACCGAACCCGGACTCGGCTCTACCGACGCCAACATCCCGCTCTCGCTCGGCGTCCCCGCCATCGCCATCGGCGCTGGAGGGCTGGGCGGCGGCATCCACACGCTGCAGGAGTGGCACGACCCCACCGGCCGCAATGCCGCGCTGCGCCGCATCCTGCTGACGCTGCTCGACACCGCCCAACTCGCGGAATTCGTCTAAACTGCAAACCGTGAAGCCTTATTTCGCGCTCCTGTTCGTCGCCACCGCCGCACTTGCGCAAACCGCCGCGCCCGCGCCCGCTCCGGACACGATCTTTGTCCACGGCGATATCCTTACCGGAGCGCACCTGCTCCCCAACGACCCTGATCCCGCGCCCGCCCGGGTTACCGCCATCGCCGTCGCTCACGGCACCATCGTCGCCGCCGGCTCCGACGCGGAGATTCTCAAGCTCAAGGCTGCCGGCACCAAGATCGTCGACCTCGGCGGCGCCTTCGCCATGCCCGGCTTCAACGACGCCCATGTCCACCTCGCCTCCGCCGGCCGCCGCAAGCTCACCGTCGACCTGACCGGAACCACGTCACTCGCCGACATGCTCGGGCGCATTCGCAGCTACGCCGCCGCCGCGCCGCAGGCTGCGCAGCCCAACTCGTGGCTGCAGGGCTCCGGCTGGGACCACACCGCGTGGCCCTCGAAAACACTGCCTGCGCGCACCGACCTCGACGCGGTTACGGGTTCCCACCCCGCCATCTTCACCCGGATCGATGGCCACATCGCGGTGGCCAACTCCAGCGCGCTGGCAACCGCGAACATCTCCGCCGCCACGCCCGACCCGCCCGGCGGCAAGATCGATCGCGACGCCTCCGGCAACCCGACGGGCATCGTCCGCGAAGGCCCGGCGATCGCTCTAATCACTGCCAAGATCCCGCCCATCAGCGAGGATGACCGGCACCGCGCCCTCAACTTCGCGATCGACGATGCACTCGCCAACGGCGTGACGAGTGTTCAGGATTATTCCGACTGGGACGATTTTCTCGTCCTGCTCACCCTTGAAGACACGCACAAACTTCATCTTCGCGTCTCCGAGTGGCTGGACTTCAACCTGCCGCTCGCCATCCTTGAAGAGCGCCGCGCCAGCCACGATGCCAGCGACCCGCTGCTGCACATCGGCATGCTGAAAGGCTTCATGGACGGGTCGTTAGGCTCGCGTACCGCGGCGATGGCGGAACCGTACGCGGACGATCCCGGCAACTCCGGCATCCCGCGCTACGACCAGGACAAGCTGAACCAGATGGCTGCGGAGCGCGCTGCGGCAGGCTTCCAGCTCGGGTTCCACGCCATCGGCGACGAGGCGAACCACATGGCGCTGAACGCTTTCAGCGCAGCAGAGCAAGTGGCTGTCCCGGCCTACACTGCTTCGTTGCCGCGCAACCCCGGCGCAGCCGTCGCCACCTCGTCCGCCGCTCCGGCCACGCCCGCCAGCTTTCGCTTCCGCATCGAGCACGCCCAGGTCCTGCTGCCTGCGGATTTCGACC
Organism: uncultured Granulicella sp.; assembly: GCA_964489045.1. Classification (GTDB taxonomy): domain Bacteria; phylum Acidobacteriota; class Terriglobia; order Terriglobales; family Acidobacteriaceae; genus Edaphobacter. The sequence goes on from CAZAXI010000070.1 coordinate 19,135, forward strand.
GCTTCGCCTCGCTCGGCGTGATTGCGTCCATGCAGCCGTCCCATCTGCTGACGGATATGAACTGGGCTGCAGCGCGGCTCGGGCCGGAGCGGGTCAAGTACTCCTACGCCTGGCGGTCGATGCTGGACCACCACGTTACTCTCGCCTTCGGCACCGACTACCCGGTCGAGTCCATCAATCCCTTCCGCGGGCTTTACGCAGCCATCACGCGCCAGAACGAAGCCGGCACCGCAACCTACCAGCCGCAGGAGAAGATCACCCTGCCCGAAGCCATTAGCGCCTACACCCAGGCCTCCGCCTTCGCTGAGTTCCGCGAGCGCGTCAAAGGCCGCCTCGATCCAGGCTTTCTCGCCGACATGGTCGTGCTCGATCGGGACATCACGAAGGCAACGCCACGGCAACTGCTGCATACCCGCGTGCTGCGGACTATCGTCAATGGGGAGACTGTCTACACGGCGGTTGCTCCCTGATTGCCGGGGCGGAGGCAATCAGCAATTCGCGGTCGCACGTCTCGGGCCGCAAACAGTGACCTCGGCGGCTAAAGCCGCGCTGCGATTGCGGCGTTTACGGCACGGCTGAAGCCGTGCCCTTAACGAGACGGGATCAATTCGATCCACCTAACGCTGTCTGGTCCCCCCGCTCATCGCCTTGCGTCCCCCGCTCGCCGGTAGTCCGCCGAACCTTTCCCCCCGATTTCGCGTCTAACTATGCGATGAAGGTGTGTGGCGCTCCCGGCGCCCATGGACACCGGCCAAACGACTATACTCAAAGTGAACTCCGACGCATCGACCGACGTATCCACCTACGTCCGGCAAGAATGAGGATCGACCTTACTATGGACACTCCAAAGCAAGCCCCCCACGATCTCTTCGAACGCATCCGCACACACCGCCTGGCTGCGACCTTCGCGCTGCTGGCCACGCTTTCGCTGGGCATCCTCGCCGGCTCCATCCTGACCCGCTCGGTCAGCGGCAAGGAGCAGACCGTCGACTCGTCCGACGCGCGTCCGCTGACGATTCCCAGCCCGGTCACGCTCTCCAACGACTTCTCGCGCATCGCCAAGGAAGTCGGCCCCGCGGTGGTGAACATCAACACCGTCACCCTGCCCAAGGAGTCCACCACGCGCCGTCCGCGCCGCGGCGGCCAGGCCAACCCCAACAGCGGTGGCGACGACCAGGCCCCCGGCGACATGCAGGACTTCATGGACCGCTTCGGACAACTCTTTGGCGGCCAGGGCGGCGATGACGGCTCCGATCAGGGCGGCAGCGAACGCGAAGCTCTCGGGTCGGGCTTCGTCGTCGATTCGCGCGGCTACATCATCACCAACAACCACGTGGTCGACAAGGCCGACAAGATCTACGTGAAGCTCTCCACCGACCCCGAGAGCGAGTTCGAGCACGGCCGTCCCGCTCACGTCATCGGCGTGGACAAGGACACCGACATCGCCGTCATCAAGATCGACACGCCGGAACCGCTGCCCACGGTCAAGCTGGGCAACTCCGACGGCGCCCAGGTCGGCGACTGGGTGCTCGCCATCG
>CAZAXI010000071.1:0-20554 GCA_964489045.1 uncultured Granulicella sp.
CGACCGTAACCCACACGCCCTTCCGCATCGACCACGACGAGAAGTTCAACCAGACTACCCACGCGCAGTACCAACTCGGCCAACGCGGCCCTTACGTTGGCTTCAACTGGCGCTACGACTCCGGCCAGGTCGCCGGCGCCGCGCCTTGCTACGGCACGTTGGCGTCGAATGACTGCCCACAGACGGTCCCGCTTTCCGTTAGCGCGACGCCCTCGGTCTATCTCCAGGACCCCTTCGGCAACGCCCTCACCGCCGACCAGGAGGCCCAGGCCGGCTTCGCCTGCAACGGCGTCCGCGCTTCGCTCGGCCATCCTCTGCCCAGCATCTGCCCGGTCGCGCAGTTTACCTCGTCGCTGCTCACCATTCCCGCGCTCAACGCCGAGAACGACGACCACAATCCCCCGCGCGTCGCTCCACGCAACCTCTTCGACCTATCGATGGGCGAAGACAACCTGCTGCATCGCAAGGAGGCCGACAAGCGCACCCTGTCCGCCTCGCTCACCATCGTCAACCTCACCAACAAATACGCGCTCTACAACTTCCTCTCCACCTTTTCCGGCACGCACTTCGTTACGCCGCGCTCCATCACCGGCGAAATCGCGTACCACTTCTAAGAGCAATATGGCTATAATGGCTATATTGGGGTCTGCGCCATGCGAACGGTCAATATCGCCGAGTTGAAGAACCGCCTGAGCACGTACATCACCTACGCCAAGGCCGGGGAGACGATTATCATCCGCGACCGGAAGAAGGCGGTGGCGCAACTGATGCCACTCCCGATGAATGACGACCTCAACCAGGAGGAACGCGAGCTGGTTGCGGCAGGCGTTCTTCGCCTGGGCCGAAGACCTCGCGATTTGTCCGAATTGCACAAGCTGCCATGGCCGAAGGTCGAAGGGAGCGCGGGGACCCAGGCCATTCTTGACGACAGAGAAGAGTCGATGTGAACCAGCCTGCATTTTGGGACTCCAGTGCGCTGGTCCCCCTTTGCCTTCACCAGCCCAACAGCGAACAGGCCAAAGCGCTTTCCACTCGGTTCAGCCAGGTTGTCTGGTGGGCCGCGCGGGTGGAGGTTTTCAATGCCTTCGCTCGTCTGCATCGGCAAGGTGCATTGCAGCCTCGCGCAAGGCAGGAGGCCATAGCGCGCCTGCAGGTCCTGGCCGTTCTCTGGGATGAGGTTTCTCCCGGCGACGAGGTCCGGGACCGCGCGATACAGCTCCTGGACATCTATCCGCTGCGCGCCGCCGACAGTCTGCAACTGGCTGCCGCCCTGGTCTGGTGCCGCGAGCGACCGGCGGGCAGGACCTTCCTCTGCGCGGACGGGCGGCTGTGCGAGGCTGCCGCGCAGGCCGGCTTCACGGTGTTGCGTCCATAATCCAGGCGTTTTGGCAGTGGAGTGTCTGCGAATTAGCAGCATCCGCACGCATGGCCTCGCCACGCGGCTCTGCCCTCTTTCAACAGAAGAGGCACAGCCGCCAAAGCCGCAAGCGAATCGAACCATGCGACGTGGAACGCTGCATTCACCCCCAGGCCAACCAGCGTAATCGCCGCCAGGTATGCGCAAGTCGCGGACTGCACCGCGTCGGCCGCCAGCGCCGCGTTCCCGCTTCGCCTGGCCTCGCGCCGTTTCAGCGCTGCCAGCACCGGCATCGCGATCAGGGCAGCCACCGTAATTGCGATCCCCGCGCAGCTCGTCTCCGGCCGTGCGCGCAGCACGAAGGACGCAACCGCAATCGCCGCCACCACTCCCGCCAGCGCGAACAGCAGCACTGCGGCGGCTCGGCTAGCCCTCCGCTCCGGGATCGCCAGCTTCGGGACCCACTGCAGCACCACCACGGTCGCGGACAGCAACTCCACCAGGCTGTCCGAGCCGAACGCCAGCAGCGCCGGACTGTGCGCCGTCGCCGCAGCGTAGGCAGCCACGCCGAACTCCACCAGCATCCACGCCAGCGTGACGCCCTGCAGCCACAGCACCGCCGCTCGCGGCGCGTTAGCCTTCGCCGGCCCAACCCCGATCTGTACGAAGTCCGTCATCGCGATCCATCGATGATTTCAGGCCATCCCATTCGGCGCAAGGACTCTCCGAAACCCGCAACTGAGAACTGGCAACTGACAACTGCACTTCTCATCCCACGCGGCAGATCAGGCACTTCAGATAGCTGGTCTCCGGCAGCGTCAGCACCGCCGGGTGGTCCGGCGCCGCGCCGCGCACCTCCAGCAACTGCACGCGCGGCCCCGCGTCCGCTGCTGCCGCCCGCACCACGCCAACAAACTCCTCCATCCCCACATGGTGCGAGCAGGAGCAGGTCACCAGGGTCCCGCCCCCATTTCCTGATCCAGCCAGCATCTTCAGCGCGCGCAGGTTCAGCTCCTTGTACCCGCGCAGCGCGCCCTCCGCCGCCCGCTTGGTCTTCGCGAATGCCGGCGGGTCCAGCACGATCGTGTCGTAGGTCTGGCCCGCCTCCGCAAAGTCGCGTAGCAGCTCGAATGCATCCGCTTCGATCCAGTCCACCTGCGCAGCCAGCCCGCGGTTCAGCTCCAGGTTCCGGTCTGCAACCTCCAGCGCCGCACGGCTCGCGTCCACTCCGGTCACGCGCTTGCACACCCGCGCCAGGTGCAGCGCAAACCCGCCCTGATACGTGCACACATCCAGAGCCCGCCCGCACGCATTGGCCGCGGCGGCTGCGTAGTTCATCCGCTGATCCAGAAACGCCCCGGTCTTCTGTCCCGCGCCCGCGTCGAAGTGAAACCGTAGCCCGTTGATCGCGAAGACTGTACCCAGCTCCGCCTCGCCGCCGCCGCGCACATACAGCGGCTCCTCCGGTGGGGGTCCCAGCCGCTCCAACTCGCGCACGCGCGCATCCGGCCGCTCGACGATCACGCCCACCCACGGCTGCTCTGCCAGCACATCCACCAGCACCCGCCGCACATCGTCCTGCGCCGTCCCTTGCGTCAGCAACTGCACCACGACCAGCCCGTTGTACCGGTCGGCGATGATTCCCGGCAGCCCGTCCGCCTCTGAGAAGATCAGTCGGCAGGCATTGGTTTCAGAAGCTGTGCCGCCTTCGCCCGCAAACGCATCCGGAACCAGCGCCTCCCGCAACCTCAGTGCCGCTTCCACGCGCCCGCGCAACTCGCCCAGATACTCCGCCCGTCCCAGCCCGGCCTGCCGCGAGACCACGCGCAGCGCGATCTCCGACGCGGAACTATACAACGCCGTGCCCAGCGGGATTCCCCTCGAGTCGACCACGCTGACCAGGGCCCCTGGCGGCACCTCATCACGCCCAGCCTCTCCCGGCGCGGCCGCGAGTCGTTCCCGAATCGACTCGAGGTCCGAGCGGTACACCCAGAGGTGCCCGGCCCGCAGCCGCTCCGCCGCGCGCCGCGTAATCTCCGCCACTGCTCCCATTGTGTTCGCCTGCAACGCCATTCCCTCATGGTCGCACAGCGGGGCAGCGGACTCCCTTACGTGCGGTTCAGCAGGTGGGCGAGCCCGTAGGCCGCCGCAGCCGCTGCGCCGCCAATGAGTGTGGTTTGCAGCGCGCTGCGCAGGGCGCCTGTTCCCAGTAGCCGTCCCTTCAGCGCGCCGAACAGCGCAAGCGCCAGCAGCGTGATCAGCACCGAGAGCCTGAGGGCTGCTGCCGTCGATGGGATCGGCGGCGAGCTCATCGAGCCTCCCTCCAGATAAGGCAGGCGGACGAACATGTACGGCAGCAGCGGGATCAGCCCTCCGGCGACGTAGCTGGCAGCGATGGTGAGAGCGGAGCGGTGCGCCCGATTCGCCGCGGGCTTCTCCAGACCCAGCTCGAATCGCATCATGAAGTCGACGTAGGCCGGGTGGTTCTGCTGCAGCGCAGAGAGTACCGGAGCAGCGGCCTCGCGGGGAACAGCATACTGGTCAAAGATCTGGTAGATCTCCTCGGCCTCGTCGTCCGGCCGGGTAACCACCTCAGTCTGTTCGCGCTTCAGTTCGGAAGCGTAGTGCTCGGCATCGCCGCGCGCTGCCAGGTATCCGCCCAGTCCCATGGCAATGGAGCCTGCGGCGATCTCAGCCAGCCCCGCCAGCACGATGATGTGAGCACTGGAGATCGCGCCGGAGAGCCCGGCAGCGAGCGCGAACGGCACCGTAAGCCCGTCCGAGAGTCCAATAACGACGTCACGGACGGATTCGCTGGACTCGAAGTGTCCTTCTATGTGCGGTTGGTCCAAATCCCCGCTGGCAAGGTCATGCATTCCGGGAGTGTAAAGCATCTGCCCGGCACATGGTAAGTGGCCGAGTCTTTGAGCACTTATCACCCCCTGGGATTCACTCGCCAGTCCGCCTGGGTGTGCCTTGTTACACAGTGGAAATTATTCCTCTCCGGTCGCGTCCTTTCAACCCGCCCCCCCGTCTGTATTAGCAGGTTCCCGCCAATTTTGAAGAAACATGTGGCGACAAGACAGGCAAGGCGAGCAATGAGACATCTTTTACGAACGGGCATGGTTGTGGCAGCGTCTATGCTGCTGGTTTCAGGGTCACAGATGTGGGCTCAGGCGGATCAGCCCGCAGGTCAACAGACTCAACCCGGTCAGGCGCAGGGTGGGGGCCGAGGCGGCGGACGTGGCGGATTTGCCGGTGGCCAGATGGGCCAACCGGTGCAGGGAATTGTCACCGCAGCGACCAAGGACAAGGTGACCGTCAAGACCGACGCGGGCGACTCCTACGACATAACCGTCACCGACACGTCGCGTATCATGAGGAACGGGCAGCAGATCAAGCTGAGCGATGTGAAGACGGGCGACAGTGTGACCGCCCGCGGTACGGTCGACGCCACCAAGAAGACTGTGGAAGCCATGATGGTGATGGACGTCGATGCGGCGACCCTCGCGAAGGCCAAAGAGAACATGGGCAAGACCTACATCACCGGTCGTATCACCGCGATCGACGCCGACAATCTGAAGCTGACCGTGATGCGCACGGACAATGTAAGCCAGGTCATCGCCGTGGATGAGGGCACGTCCTTCGAGCGAGGCAACCGCGGAGTTTCCGCAGATGTGACTGCGGCCGGCGGAATCGCTGGAGGCGGAGGCGGATTCGGCGGCGGCAGAGGAATGGGCGGTGGCAGGCAGGGAGGCGGCGCGCAGGCTGCAGCACCACCGGCTCCGGAGAGTATCACCCTCGCGGATATCAAGGTTGGGGATGCCGTGATGGCGACCGGCGCTTTGAAGGGCGGCAGTTTCACGGTGCTCAAGATGGGAGTCTCGGAAGCAGGAGCGGGGCCGGGCGCTGGCGGCGCGGGACGAGGCCGCGGGCCCAATAATCCGGCGACCCCGCCGAGTGCTCCGCCGCCGCCTGCTGCTCCACCGCAGTAATCAGCATGGCTCAGAAAGCGTGCAAGCGGACAGTGGTGTTGTCTTTGCAGGTCGCAGAGCTGATCAGCGTAATAGGGAGGGCTCTCGCTAAGTGTTGGTTGCGGAATTGGTGACGGCGGGTTGCTTTTCGGTCTTGGTTCAGTCAGGTCGGTTATAGGGAGCGTGTCTGTGCAGCGATTGAGTGTGATGAAACGGTTTGCTGTGGTGGCAATGGGTGCGGCGATGCTGGCCGGCGCCGGCGTTTTTGGCGCGACCGCTCTGGCCCAGACGACGGAGTCCGCCGCGGCTCAGGTCCCGGCTGCCCCAGCCGCGCAAACCCCGGCCGCCCCAGCTGCTGAAGCTCCAGCCGCACCGGCTGCACAAGCTCCAACCGCCCCAGCTGCCCCGGCCGCGCAAGCGCCCACGGCTCCGGCTGCTGCTCCGGTTGTGACCGCTGCGCCGCAGGGTGGAAGCATCAAGGGTACCGTGAAGGCGAGCGGAGTTCCTCTGCCCGGCGTCGCCGTAACGGCAACCAACACGTTGACCGGGAAGAAGTATGCGACCACCACGGATGTTGACGGCGCGTTTCAGATGGACGTGCCGCGCAACGGCCGCTATGTGGTCAAGTCGGAGTTGACCGGCTTTGCTCCCGTCACCCAGGAGGTTGTAGTGAATGCGGCCAGCGAGAACGGCGGTCTGCCGGTGCAGACGGCGGAGTTCAAGATGGACCTCGCCTCGCGCGTCACTCCGGAACCCGCTGCGGCCACGACGACGGTCGCTCGGGCCGGCGGTGTCGCACCGCGAGCGCCTGGGGCGGCCGCTGGGAACACAGCCCGCCCAGCCGGGGTTGGTGCCACCCCCGGCGCAGCCACTCCTGGCGCAGTTACACCCGGAGCGGTTGCGAGGCAGGGCCGAACCATACAGACTCTGGCCGCGGAGAGCGGGGACAACTCCGACCTGACCGACGCGACCGCAGGGGATGCAACCACAATCGCCGAGTCGCAAATGCCAACCATGGGCGGATTGGCCTCCGGAGACGACACATCGGCTTTGTCGAATGATTCCATCGCGGTAACTGGACAGCCGGGCCAGATCAACGGCCTGGCCCAATTCAGCCAGGATGAGTTGCAGAATCGAATTCAGAACATGCAGCAGAACGGCTTCACCAACGGCGACATCGCAGGGACGCTGAGCACCGTGATGCAATCCGGCACCTTTGGCGGACCCGGCGGCGGACCCGGCGGCTTTGGCGGACCCGGCGGCGGTGGCCCCGGCGGCGGTGGCCCGGGTGGTGGTGGCGGATTTGGCGGCGGCGGTGGCGGCGGCGGTGGGCGCGGCGGCGGTGGTGGCGGCGGCGGTGGTGGCGGCGGCTTCCGCGGCGGTGGTGGTGGCGGCGGCTTTGGCGGCCCCGGCGGCTTCCGTGGTCAGAATCCCAACGCGTGGCACGGACGGGTCTCCTATACCGGATCCGACAGCGCGTTCAATGCAGACAGCTATTCCGTTACTGGCACGCCCATACCAAAGCCGCAGTCGGACCGGAATTCAATCACCGCGAGCGTGACCGGCACGCCCTATATTCCCGGTTGGATCACGCCCAACCCGAAGCAGTTCGTCTTCCTCAGTTATGGGCTTACGCGCAACACCAGTCCATCCACCATCCAGACCATCGTGCCCACGGGAGCGGAACGGTGGGGCGATCTTTCACCTGTATCTGGGATACTGGCGGAAAAAACTGTCACTGGACAGCAGTACTTTGATCCGACTCAGACTGGGCACCCTCAATACACGACAGCCACGAACTGCAGTCCGAACCTGGCCCAATACGATGCTTCGCCCACGATTTGCATTCCCCAGACTGAACTCACCGCCGCCGGTGTGGCTCTGCTGAACTACTACCCGCTGCCCAACATCGCGCCGACCCAGACGGGCGATAACTATCAGATCGCCGTTCCCGGAACATCGGGCTCGACGCAGATTTCAGGCCGGTACAACCGCAGCTTCGGAGCGGCGCCCGCGCGCGGCGGCCGCGGTGGTGGTGGCGGCGGTGGCCGCGGTGGCGGAGGGGCCGGCGGAGCAGGAGGCCAGAACCGCAATGCGCCTCCGGTCCTGCGCCAGAGCATCGCCGAGAACTTCGCCTATTCGCACTCGGCTAGCGCGTCAGAGAACTTCTCGCCCCAGCTCGGCGGTAAGTCGGTGAGCAATGGGTACAACTTTACCAGCGGCTACACCTTAGGCTATGGCCGGTTCAACAACTCGTTGACAGTGGGCTGGAATCGTTCGCGTGCGCTCGCGTCCAACTACTTCACCAGTTTCACCAGTGGCGGTTCAAACCCGGCCCTGAACATGCCGCTTCCGACGGGCAAAAACTATGTTGCGGAGAATTATGTTGGCAATCCGACCGTCGAAGTTGGCAATCCGACCATCTACGGCAACCCGTTCTACTTTGGCGTGCCATCGGTCGGCCTCACCGGCCTCAGTGGCCTCAGCGACTCGTCGCCCAGCAATGCGGTGAACCAGACCATCTCGCTCTCAGAGAATGCGCGCTGGAGCCACAAGCGCAACAACATGCAGTTCGGCTTCGATTTCCGGCGAATCCATGCGGATACCATCGGCTCCGGCGGCGTGCTGGGTGCGTTTACGTTCTCGGGTTACTCGACCGAGAATCCTGCCGCCCAGACCTGCGTGCCGTCGACAACGCAGCCGTGCACGTTTACGGCCAGCGGGTCGCCGGTTGCGGACCTGCTGCTCGGGCTGCCGCAGAAGACCACCATCACGGCCGGGCTGAACAAGATTTATCTGCGCGGCAACTCGTGGGACTGGTTCTTCAACAACGATTGGCGGGCGAAGTCGAACCTGACCTTCGAATACGGCCTGCGCTGGGAGTACTTCTCGCCCTATTCCGAGAAGTACAACCGCCTGGTCAACCTGCAGCTGACCAACATCGGCACTACAAACCTTGGGATCCAGAACGTGTGCCCGAACACCACCTCCGGGTGCGCTCTTACCGCCGGCCAGTTCGGGACCCCGCAATCGCTGGTTCATCCGGACAAAGCGCTCTACGCGCCGCGCATCGCGGTCGCGTGGTCGCCGAAGTTCAAGTTCACCAAGAACACGGTCGTGCGCTCCGGCTACGGGGTCAACTACAACACCGGCGCATACTCGCGCTTCGCGTCCAAGATGGCGTTCCAGCAGCCGTTCGCAATTACCCAGACCAACACGCTGAGCACGCCCAACAGCCCCACCACCTGCACGCCGGCCAATATGTCGCTGACTGTCAACTATCAGAACTCCACCGGCTTCAACTGCTCCACCCAGACCACCCAGAGCAACTTCGGCGTCGATCCCAACTACCGGCTCGGCATGCTGCAGGTCTGGAACCTGGGCATCCAGCGGACGCTGCCGCAGGGCATTGTGGTCAACGTCGACTACACCGGGGCCTACTCCTTCAACCAGGACATGCTGCGCAATCCCAACCGCACCGCGTCCGGGATTCTGAATTCTTCGTCGGGGCAGTTCAGCTATGAGGACTCGCTCGGCTACCAGCGCAGCAATGCGCTCGCCGTCAACGCGCGCGAGCGGATGCACAAGGGCGTCTCCTTGCAGGGGACGTATACGTTCGCGCACTCGATCGACGATGCCTCCTCCGTAGGCGGAAGCGGCGGATCGATCGCGCAGAACGACATGGACCTCGGTGCCGAGGAGAGCAACTCGAGCTTCGTCCGGCGAAATACGCTCAGCGGCAACTTCGTCATCGAGCCGCCATTCGGTCCCAACCGCGCCTTCTTCAACAAAGGCGGCGTGTTCGCAGCTATCCTCGATGGCTATTCCATCTCCGGGAACTTCACGTTTGCGTCGGGCAGTTTCCTGACTCCGACCTTTACCAACACGGCGGCGGAGATCGCGGCGGGCGCGGCCAGCTCACTGCGGCCCAACGTCGTGCCAGGCCAGCGGGTGGTTGGGGCGGGTACGCATACCGAGTGGTTCAACACCGCCGCGTTTGCCGGGCTCTGCACCGATACGCCGGTCGGCCAGACGCCGTCTCCGTACTGCCTGCCCCAGGGTGTTTACGGCAGCGCATCCCGCAACTCGATTGTGGGGCCGGGAACGGTCTCGATCAGCGGATCGCTCTCGCGGACGATCTCCTTTGGCGAGACGCGCGGTCTGGAGATGCGGCTCAACGCCAGCAATGCGCTGAACACCGTCCAGTATTCAGGTGTAGACACCACAGTAAATTCGCCAACCTACGGGCAGGTGCTATCGGCGGCTGGAATGCGGTCCTTCACCTATAACTTGTTGTACCGCTTTTAGAAACATCTAGTAGCCGTTGGGCGTCAGAACAATGGCCAGGGCAGAATCGATGGAGGAGATGGCAATGCGGCGAATCTACCGGGGTACCCGGCCAGCTTACTGGATGGGGTGGAAAGCGATAGCGGCGGTTTTGGTGACGACCATGGTAGGCTCGCCGGCGGGTGTACCGCTGGCAGCGGCGCAGCAGCAGGACACCGCACGGATCACGACCCTGGTGGAGCACGTCGACCGCGTGTTGACCAACGTCGTGGTGCGCGACAAGAAGACTGGAGAACTCATCAAGGGGCTCAAGCAGAGCGACTTCCAGGTCCTGGAGGACAATAGGCCGCAGACCATCAGGACCTTCGACTTCCAAAACGTCGACCAGGCGGTCACGCTGGCTGAGAGCCAAACCGTCTCCGGCGTTACCACCACCAAGAAGAAGACGATCGCGGACCTGGTGAACAACGACTTCGCAGCCAAGCCGGACGAGTTGAAGGACCGCCGCCTGATTGTGATGTTCTTCGACCTCAGCAGCATGCAGCCGGAGGACATTACGCGCGCGGTGGACGCGGCCAAGGACTACATCAACAAGCAGATGGCGCCGGCGGACCTGGCGGCATCGGTGAGCCTGGTCTCCAGCCTCAGCATGGACCAGGACTTCACCAGCGACAAAACCGCGCTGCTGAACGCGGTCAGCAAATACGACGGCACCGAGGGGAGCGGCTATGCGCTGGGCAATGAGGGTGGCGATTCGGATGCCACCGCGGACGATTCCACCAGCTTCACCGCCGACGACAGCGAGTTCAACGCGCTCAACACCGACCGCGAACTATACGCCATCCGCACCATCTGCAAGTCGATGGAGAAGGTCGAACAGAAGAAGAGCATGCTCTACTTCTCCGGCGGCCTCTCCCGCCAGGGCATCGAGAATCAGGCGAGCATTCGCGAAGCCACCAACGAGTGCGTCAAGGCAGACACTGCCATGTACGCGGTTGACAGCCGCGGCCTGCAGGCGCTCAACCCCGTAGGCAATGCGTCCACGGGCAGTATTCGAGGCACCAGCGCATACACCGGCGGCTCCATGCAGAACCAGTTGACCTCGAATTTCAACTCGCAGGAGACGCTGGGCACGCTGGCCAGCGATACCGGCGGCAAGCTGTTCGTCGACTCCAACGACTTCGGACCGGCCTTCACGGCGGTGCAGAAGGATACCGAGGCCTATTACATCATCGGCTACGAGTCGACCAATCCGCGGCGCGATGGCACCTATCGCCACCTGACCATCAAACTGCTGAACCATCCCAACGCGCAGCTTGAGTACCGGCCCGGCTACTACGCCCCCGCGGACTTCCAGCACCAGAAGACCGAGGACCGCCAATTTGCCCTGCAGGAGCAGATGCGCAGTGAGGTCCCGGCTACCGACGTCGCAATCTATCTGCAGGCGCTCTACTTCCGACTGGCCGACGGCAAGTTCTACATCCCCATGTCGCTGGTTATCCCCGGCTCGCAGATCAACGCGGTGGTGGTGAAGGACAAGGATAAGGCCAGCATCGACATCCTGGGCCAGGTGAGGAACGCTACCAATATCGTGGTCGGCCAGGTACAGCAGACCGTGCCTCTGGCGATCGACGCCAATCAGCACCTCGAGAAGAAGAACGTGCAGTACTCCACCGGCTTCGAACTCGCGCCCGGCAAGTACCACGTCAAGTTCGTGGTGCGCGAGAACCAGTCCGGCAACATGGGCACATTCGAGACCGATATCAATGTTCCGGACATGAAGAAGACGCCGCTGAAGCTGAGCTCCATCGTGATGTCCAGCCAGCGCACGCCGGATAAGGAGAAGAAGTCCGTCGACCCGCTGGTGCAGGATGGGATGCAGTTTGTGCCGAATGTGCCGCACGTCTTCCGCCAGGACCAGCACCTCTACTTCCTCTACGAGGTCTACAGCCCGGCCAAGGAAAAGGACGAGACCGCCCCAACGGTCGCCGCGCAGCCGCCCGCCGCAGGACTGACCAAGAAGGAAGCGGGACCGGTGCGCGTGCTCACCAGCATCGAGTTTCTGCTCGGCGGCGTCAAAGTCTACGAGACGCCGCTGGTCGAAGCCGACGCCATCAACGTTCCCGAGCGCGACGCCGTCAGCTTCCAGTTCGACGTGCCGTTAGCCGGGCTCAAAGCGGGCACCTACGTCTGCCAGGTCAACGTCATCGACGATGCCGGTGGCAGCTTTACCTTCCCGCGCATGGCGCTGCGCATCACCGCACCGCTGGCTCCGGCAGCGACGCCGGCCCCGGTGGCAGCGGCGGTCGCACCCAAGGTGGGCCCGGGTCTCTAACCCGCCCGCAGTCCGTCCTTGATGCAGTTGCCGCCCGGAATCTGGTACGCTTGGTTCGTTTCGAAGGGAGACACAACATGCAGACGAAGCGGATGAAGTTGTTCCTTGTGGCGGCGGCCGTCACCCTGATGGCCGGCAGCCTCGTGAGTGTTCAAGCGCAGATGGGCGGCGGCGCACCGGGCGGTGGCCAGCCGGGTGGCATGGGAGCAGCCCCAGCGGTCGCCCCAGGCACCCAGGTCGATCCGGCAAAGACTTTCGACGCCTCCGTGAGCCAGATCGAACGGCTCTGGATGGGTGCGGCCCAGGCGATGCCCGCCGAGAAATACGGATTTGCTCCCAGCGCCGCCATCTTTGTGCCGGGCCAGGCGGTCAAGTACGACGGCGTGCGCACCTTCGCGCAGATCGTCACCCACACCATCCAGGCCAACTACAACGCCTTTGCGGCCATCGGAGGCATCAAGCCCGACGTGGACACCGCCGCCATCGGCAAACTTGAGTCCAAGGACGACATCGTCAAGGCGCTGGCCGCAACCTTCGCCTTCGCCCACAAAGCCGTCGCCAACGTCACCACCGCCAACGCCTTTGACAGCGTGCGCGGCATGCAGACGCGCGCCAGCATGGTGGCCGGTGCGGTCGGACACGCCGAAGACGAGTATGGCCAGGCGGTTGAGTATCTGCGTATGAATGCCATTGTTCCGCCGGCCAGCGAGGGCCGCCCGCGAATGTAGCCGCGGCTTTCTCCAGGCCATAAATGATAAAGAGCAGCCCTTGGGCTGCTCTTTATCTTCTAGGTGGCCTCAGAGCAAGACGTTCGGGCTCGCTCGCCTACCGTTCCGCAATCGGAGTGTACGGCTCCGGATACGCCGGCCCTATGTAGTCCGCGCGCGGTCGAATCAGCCGGTTGTCGTCGAGCTGCTCGATCACATGCGCGGCCCAGCCGGCGATGCGGCTGATGGCAAAGATCGGCGTAAACAGATCGATCTCCACGCCCAGCGTGGTGTAGGTCGAGGCCGAATAGAAATCCACGTTGGCGTTCAGCTTCTTCTCTTTGTTGATGTACAGCTCGATCTTGCGCGACATGTCGAACCACTTCGACTGTCCCGCGGCCTTACCCAGGTCCTCTGACATCTTCCTTAGGTGGGTCGCTCGCGGGTCTTCGGTGATGTACACGCGATGGCCGAAGCCCGAAATCTTCTTCTTCTGCGCCAACAACTGCGCCACATACTCCACCGGGTCCGCCCCCGCCTCATCGATCGCAAACAGCAGCTTCATCGTCTCCGCGTTGGCTCCGCCATGCAGCGGACCCTTCAGCGCGCCGATGGCGCCCACAATCGCTGAATGCATGTCCGAGAGTGTCGACGCAATCACGCGCGCCGCAAACGTGCTCGCGTTCAGCTCGTGGTCCGCTTGCAGGATCAGCGCGACGTCCAGCGCCCGCACCGCCGTCGGGGTGGGGTTCGCGCCGTTCAGCATGCGCAGGAAGTTGGCGCAGTGCGACAGCGACCGGTCCGGGTCGATGATCGACTTGCCCTTGCGGATGCGGTCGAAGATGGCCACGATCATGGCGATCTGCGAGGTCAGCCGGTAGCTCTTGCGCACGTTGGCCTCGTGCGACGAGTCCTTCTCGTCCGGGTCGTAGAGCGAGAGCAGGCTCACCGCGGTGCGCAGCACCTCCATGGGCGTGGACTCGTGGGGAACGCTGCGCAGGAAGTCATAGATGCGCCAGTTCAGCGTCCGCGCAGCCGCCAGCTCCTTGCGGAATTCGCCAAGCTCGGACGCGGTGGGGAGCTTGCCAAACCAAAGCAGATAGGTGGTCTCCTCGAAGTCCGAGTGCTCGGCCAGTTGGTGGATGTCGATACCGCGGTAAGCCAGCACGCCGGCTGCCCCGTCGATCCAGCAGATGGACGACTTGGTGGCGATGATGCCTTCAAGGCCTTTAATGGGGAGAACTGCTGATGACATGGACAAAACCCTCTCGCGAATCAAACCGTACGGTACATACGGTTATAGCGCAGCGGCGAAACCCTTGTCACGAAAAGCCGTCAGCCATTGCGTTTTCTGTGCACTCGCTGGCCAGGAGGCACGTTGCGAGCGGCGACGGCCAAGCTTACCGGGGCGCCCGCCGGCCAGGCCCTGCTTGCCCCCTCGCCTTATTTCTCGGGGCTCCCGCAGCCGCAGGCATTCCTGAGCTATATTCTTTTCTAGAGGTTCCCGCATTCCGCGGTGCGATCTCGCCGCCCATGCGTGAGCAGCGTCTTTTCATGAGTAGTCACCGTCTTATCGAGAGGGAGAACACATGAGCGATACAGAACCAGTGGTAGTAGCCGAGCGGTCCGTCTCGGTAGCATTTATCACAGGCATCGCCGTTGCCGCCATCGTTGCCGTCATCGTTGGTATCGGCGGGCTGGTCTGGTGCTACGGCCTGCAGAACCATATTGCCGCGACCGATCAGAAGCTCGCCGCCGCCGACAAGACCAACGCCGACCTCGCCGATCAGCTCGAGGCTACCAAGGCCCGGTTGAGCGCCACCACGGAGACCCTCAGCCAGAACGTCGGCGCTACCCAGAAGCAGATCGACGCCCGCACTGCAACCATCATCGCCAACCAGAAAGCGCAGGACGCCGAGACCGCCAAGCTCGCGCAGCAGCAGCAGAGCGCCGAGAAGCAGATCGGTGCTGTGTCCAGCGACGTCGCCAGCGTCAAGACGGATGTGGGCGGCGTCAAGACCGACGTGGCCACCACCCGCAGCGACCTCGAAAACACCAAGTCGCAGCTCCAGCGCGTCGTAGGCGATGCAGGCGTGATGAGCGGTCTCATCGCTACCAACCACTCGGAGCTCGAAGAGCTCAAGCACCGGGGCGATCGCAACTACCTGGAGTTCACCCTGCAGCGGGGCGCGCCGCCCACCCTGCTCTCCACCGTCAAGCTCCAGTTGAAGAAGGTGGACGACAAGCACTCGCGCTATACCCTGGACGTCAGCGCGGACGATCGCAACATCGAGAAGAAGGACAAGAACCTCGATGAGCCCGTGCAGTTCTATACCGGCAAGACCCCCGTACTCTACGAGCTGGTCGTCAACAACATCGAGAAGAACAAGGTTTCCGGGTATCTTTCCACACCCAAGACCGCGCAATAAACCAGTAGCCATGCCGCTATTCGCGGCTGCGGCAACGCACCAAAGCAGAACGGGGGACGCTTTATAGCGTCCCCCGTTCTGCTTTGCCTTGGGTTGGATTACTTCTTCTTGGCTGTCTTCTTGGCTGCCTTTTTTGCTGCTTTCTTCGTTGCCATTTGCCTATTCTCCCTGTCGATTGGACATCGATGCTGCAACACATAAACTTGCAGCTAACGAAGGTATAGTTTTGATGAAATTCAGTGTCAAGAAAAATCGATCATTTCGTGAAACTTTTTTTTGCAATAGAAGATACCTCGGTCCGCCTCCGAGGGCCAAAATTCCGCGCGATGAATCTCTCCGGCCCCCGAATTCCTCGCGAAGCGTCCGCCGGAACGTCACCTGCATCACGCAGGACGTATACTCGGCGTCGACGGGAGGACGTTGCCATGCACGATGAATCGCACGCGGCAGTCCTGGTCTCCGCGGTGCGCACGCCGGTCGGAAAACTCCAGGGTGCACTTGCATCGTTCTCTGCGACGGACCTGGGAGCGATCGCCGTGCGCGAAGCCGTCCGCCGCGCCGCCGTCGATCCGGCCGCCGTCGACGAGTGCCTCATGGGATGTGTCCTCACCGCCGGCCTGGGTCAAAACCCCGCTCGCCAAGCGGCTTTGCGCGGCGGTCTCGCCGACACCGTCTCCGCCACCACGCTCGATATGGTGTGCGGTTCCGGCCTCAAGGCGGTCGCGCTTGCCGCGCAATCCATCGCCACCGGTAACTCCGAAATCGTCGTCGCCGGCGGCATGGAGTCCATGTCCAACGCGCCCTATCTTCTCCCGCACGCCCGCCGCGGCTTCCGCATGGGCGACTCCGTCGCCGTCGATTCCATGATCCACGACGGACTTTGGTGCGCCTGCGAAGACACGCACATGGGCATCGCCGCCGAACGCGTTGCGGAAAAATTCTCCATCACGCGCGCCCAGCAGGACGCCTACGCGCTCGAGTCGCACGCCCGAGCGGCAGCGGCATCGCGCGCCGGCCGCTTCGCTGTGGAAATCATGGCTGTAACTCTGCCGTCGAGCGCAGCCTCTCGCCGCAACGACACCGCGCCCGTCGTCTTCGCGCGCGACGAGAGCATCCGCGACGACGCAATCGATCAGCCCGCGGCAGCGCTCGCCGCCCTCGCCGCGCTGCGTCCCGCATTCAAGCCCGACGGCACCGTCACCGCCGGCAACGCTCCCGGCGTCAATGACGCCGCGGCGGCGGTGGTCGTCATGTCCGCCGCGCGCGCCGCATCGCTCGGCCTCCAGCCGCTCGCAGTCATTCGCGCGCAGGCCACCACCGGCGTCGCGCCCAAATGGGTCATGATGGCACCCGTCACCGGCGTCGAGAAAGTACTCGCCCGCGCCGGCTGGAGCATCGACTCGGTCGACCTCTTCGAACTCAACGAAGCCTTCAGCGTGCAGGCCATCGCCGTCATGCGCTCGCTCGGCATCTCGCCCGACCGCGTCAACGTCAACGGCGGCGCTGTCGCCATCGGCCATCCCATCGGAGCGTCCGGCGCGCGCATCCTCGTCACCCTGGTCCACGAGATGATTCGCCGCGACCTGCACCGTGGCGTCGCCGCCCTCTGCCTCGGCGGCGGCAATTCCGTCGCCCTCGCCATCGAACGCTAGCGGCTTGCCCTTCGTTTGTCATTCCCAAAAGAAATCCGCTTTGGCTCTTGCTCGAAACTCGAATCTCGAACCTAGTACCTTGTACCTAGCCATGCCCGACAACACCCACCGCTTCACCGGCCGCGCCGAAGACTACGACCGCTATCGCCAGCGCTATCCCACCGAAGAGATCCTCAGCCGCCTCCGCGCCTGGTGCGGCCTCACGCCGGACTGGCTCGTCGCCGACGTCGGCGCCGGCACCGGCATGCTCGCCGAGGTCTTCCTCGAAAACTCGAACCGCGTCCTCGCCATCGAACCAAATCAGGACATGCGCGATCAGTTGCGCCCATCCGTCGAACAGCACCTCGGCCGGCCCGCGCCGCAACTTGAAATTATCGACGCCACCGCCGAAGTCACCACCCTCCCCGCCGCCTCCATCGACATGGTCGCCGCCGGCCGCGCCTTCCATTGGTTCGACAAGGACCGCGCCCTCGCCGAGTTCCGCCGCATCCTGAAACCCAGCGGATGGGTCGCGCTGATCGCTGCCGACCGCGACCGCGACTCCAAGGACCCCGCCTATCGACCGCAGATCGACGCTTACGAAAACATGATGTCGACGCACGGCACGGATTACACGCGCGTCAGCTCCGGCTACCGCATCTACGACAAGTTGGAGACATCCTTCGCCGGCGAATGCCACCACGTCGAGCTGCCCGGCCTGCGCCGGTTCGACTGGCCCACCTTTCACGGCCACACCATGTCGCTCTCCGTTTCGCCCCAGCCCGATCACCCCAACCACGAAGCATTCCAGCACGCGCTGCGCAATTACTTCGACACCTACGCCCGCGCCGGCGTCTTCACCATGCCTACCACCTGTTGGATCACCGCCGCCCGCTTCCGCCCGCACGAATTCTCAATCCAGGAAGAGCTTTAGACGCTTTGGAATTGGCTTCTCAAGCGTCTCCGCGGGCTCTGGGTTCGCCTGCGGCCGTCGTTTGAACGGAGAGCGCCGCAGGTAGACGTAGCACCTCTTGTTGCACGTGAAGCATCGCGCAGGCCAGAAGCCAACCAGCGACATCAGCCACCCGAAGCCGCTGCGGCGCGTGCGATATAGCGCGTGGCACTTGCAACTGGGGCAGGAAAAAGAGGGCGGCAGCATGTTCATCTCCTGTGCTGCGGTGTCCATTCCGCCTCGCAGCATACGGTCTTAATTCAGCTTTGGTGGAATCTGACCGTTGTCCCGCGCTCAGCAGCGCCTCGGCAGGAATCACTTCCGCAGCCTGCCGGCGCGCGCACTGCCAGGCCGCACGAATCGGGCGCACTGAAGTCGCTTTCGAAAGAATCAGGGAGTGCGCTTCGCCCGTGGGACAGATCCAATTATCCGGCGGCCCAATCCCCACTGACCGTCCAATTCCCACGCCACGAAGCTGCTTGAATATCAACTTCCTCGCTATCAATCAGAAGATCAACGCTATCAACCAGAAGATCAACAGACAGCCCACTCCCCGCCCGCGGAGGCCTTCAGGCCGCCCTGCCCCGCTCCCCGCCGGCGTTCGATCTGCCGCGCGCGTAAACCTGCTTCGGCGGATCCGGATCGTAGTCTTTGATTCGCGAATAGCGGAGATGGAACCGCTTGTCACAGGTCATGCACCGCACTGGCCTCAGGCCGAACACCGACATGATCCAGTCCAAACCGGTGCGGCGGGTCCTATACAGTGCGTGGCATTTGCAACGAGGGCAGGAGAACGTGGCCGGTAGCATATTCCTCTTTGTCTTCCTTGGCTGCGGAGCCTTGTCGCCTCGCAGCGCTCAGGCTTTCCTGCAGGTTCTGGTTGGTTGGTCGCCCACACCTGGGATAGTGGGCCACTTTGGCGGCAAAGCCTTTTCGCAATGCCGCGGACTTGGTCGAGGTGTCAGCGGACGTTCAACCTGTCGCACCGTCCCCTCAAACACGCTTCGCTCAATCGGCGAAGCTACTAACTCCGATGCGCCACCCCCGCCCCGCGTTGCCACATCGCGGCCCTCTTCGGATTCGAGCCCGCCCGTACTGAGTCTCCTTGCGCTCCGCTAAGCGCTTAAGCCTCAGCACTCAATCACATTCAGCGCCAGCCCTGCCAGGCTCGTCTCTTTGTACCGCGACTGCATGTCCAGCCCCGTCTCATACATCGTCTTGATGATCTGGTCCAGCGACAGCTTGTGCCCTTCCGTCTCATGCATCGCAATCCGGCTCGCGTTGATCGCCTTCACCGCGCCCATCCCGTTGCGCTCGATACACGGAATCTGCACCAGCCCGCCGATCGGGTCGCACGTCATCCCCAGGCTGTGCTCCATCGCAATCTCCGCCGCATGTTCCACCTGCGCATTGGTGCCGTTCTGCGCCGCCACCAGCCCGCCCGCTGCCATCGAGCACGCCACGCCCACCTCGCCCTGGCAACCCACCTCCGCGCCGCTGATGCTCGCATTCTCCTTGTACAGAATTCCGATCGCCGCTGCCGTCAGGAAGTACCGCAGCAGCCCCGCCTCTTTCTCCTCTTCGCTTAGCCCCTCGCACAGAAAGCGCCGGTAGTAGTGCGCGATCGCCGGAATCACGCCCGCCGCGCCGTTGGTCGGAGCGGTCACCACGCGCCCGCCCGCCGCGTTCTCTTCATTTACCGCCATCGCCCACATCGTCACCCAGTCCAGCGCCGCCAGCGGATCGTAGCTGCCGCTCGGCTCATCTCCTTCGAGCTTCCGCGCCAGCCGCGGAGCCCGCCGCCGCACCTTCAACCCTCCTGGTAGAATCCCCTCCACCTCCATGCCCCGCTCGGTACACGCCTCCATCGCCTGCCAAAGCGCCAGCACAGATGCGCGAACCTGGTTTTTCAGCGCCCCGCCGAACTCGCCTTCCGGCGCTGGCCGCACGATCTTCACCCGCGCATCCGCCAGCAGGGCGCACTCATTCGCCAGCACCAACTCCGCAATGGTCAGCCCATGCTCGCCCGCAACCCGCAGCAACTCCTCCGCGCTGCGAAACGGATACGGCACCACTCTTGGCGTTCTAGCGCTTCCATCGGCCGCTGCAGCCCGCTCCGCCTCCGACACAATAAACCCGCCGCCGATGGAGTAGAAAACCTCTTCCGCCAGCCA
This sequence comes from uncultured Granulicella sp., assembly GCA_964489045.1. Classification (GTDB taxonomy): domain Bacteria; phylum Acidobacteriota; class Terriglobia; order Terriglobales; family Acidobacteriaceae; genus Edaphobacter. The sequence goes on from CAZAXI010000071.1 coordinate 19,847, forward strand.
CATTCCCTCCGCGTCCAGTGCCGCAAACCGCATCCCGTTCGGATGCGTCGCCACTCCGGCTTCGGGATACATCTGATTGCGCCGGAATCGCAGATCATCGTCTTCCTGAAAAGTGATACCCACGCGACCGCCCAGCCGCAGCCAATCGGTGGATCTCACCTCCGCAATCTTTGCATCCACCTGCGCAGGGTCCACCGTAGCCGGAGCCTCCCCCATCAGCCCCAGCAGCACCGCCCTATCCGTTCCATGCCCCATCCCGGTCAGCGCCAGCGAGCCGTACAGGTCCACCGTCACCTGTGTCGTCCTCTCGAGCAGCCCCGCCGCCTCCAACTCGCGCACAAACCGCAACGCCGCCCGCATCGGCCCCACCGTATGCGAGCTAGACGGCCCAATCCCGATCTTGAACAGTTCAAACAGGCTGGTATTCACGCTGCTATTGTAGGCCGCTCGACCGCGGCCGCGTCAGCGCGCCAGCTTCTTCGCCGGCTTTGCCTTCACCTTGGCCGCCGCCGGCTTCGCCGCCACATTCCGGTGCGCGACCGTGAGCGCGCCCAGCATGGTCGCCTCATCCGCGCGGTCCAGCACCAGGTATGTCATCCCCATGCGCCCCCACCCGCCCTGCACCGGCTCAAACACCTCCGGCAGCTCCGCGACAAACTCCGCCTGCTGCTCCACGGTCAGCTTCAGCACGCCGCGCCCGCGCGCCTG
>CAZAXI010000072.1:0-20383 GCA_964489045.1 uncultured Granulicella sp.
GGGGCAGCTCGACGTTGTGCAGCGCGGTGGCGCGGGCGAGCAGGTTGAAGGTCTGGAAGACGAAGCCGATTTCCTTGTTGCGGATACGGGCAAGCTCGTCGTCGTTGAGCGCGGAGACGTCGTGGCCGTTGAGCCAGTAGCGGCCGCGGGAGGGCGAGTCGAGGCAGCCGATCAGGTTCATCAGCGTGGATTTGCCGGAGCCGGAGGGGCCCATGATGGCGACGTACTCGTTGTGGCGGACGCGCAGGTTAACGCCGCAGAGGGCGTTGACCTGCTGCTCGCCCATCTCGTAGGTCTTCCAGAGGCCCTGGGTGACGATGACCTCGCCGGGGTGGGGACCTTCGGCGGTAGTGGGACCCGAAGTTGCGGCGGGGTCGAGTACGGTATCTGGTGCGGTTTCGGGGGCCATCCGGTTCTCCGGGGTGGTGCGTACATCTTTTCGAATCTAGGGCTTTAAGCCGGCGAGCTATGAGCTTTGAGCTTGAAACAACTGCGACGATCAATTATCAGCTTAGAACAATTGAGGCTAGGTTGATGTATCAGTAATGTCGGGCGTGGTGTTGTCGCGTTTGACGGGGGTTCCGCTCTTGAGGGCGCGCAGGATCTGGTAGCGGCCGGTGACGATTTCGTCGCCTTGCTTGAGGCCGGAGAGCACCTCAATGTCGGTGGCGCCGGTGACTCCAGTGGTGACGGCGACGAAGTTGACGCGGAGTTTTCCGGCGGTGGTGGTGAGGATGTAGACGCCCTGGGTGGGTTCGAGTTTGGCGGACGCGCCAGAGTCGCTGGCTGCGGAGACGACTGAAGCGGGCATCTTGCCGCGGTTATCGAAGAGGGTCTTTTCGACTACGGGGTCGCGCTGGACCAGGGCCTGGATGGGGATGGTGAGGACGCCGGGCTTTTGCGCGACGGTGATCTTGGCGGTGGTGGAGAGGCCGGGACGGAGCGCGTCGAGGTCCTCGCCGGGGAGTTGGTCGAGGGTGACGACGACTTTGAAGTCCTTGGCCTCCTCGGTGCCGGTGGTGGATTGCGAGGTGGCGATGCCGGTGGTGCGCAGCAGGGCCTGGTCGCCGACCTCGGTGACGTGGCCCTTGAAGGTGCGGCCGGGAAGGGCATCGACGGTGACGTCGGCGGACTGGCCCAGGTGCATGTTGACGATGTCGGTCTCGTCGACCTTGACCTCGGCGGTGATGACGGACATATCGGCGAGGGTCATCAGGGTCGACCCTTCGGAGTTCTGAATGCCGACGACGACGGTTTCGCCCTCGCGGACGGGGACGTTGGTGACGAGGCCGTCGAAGGGCGCGCGGCTGATGGTTTTGTCGAGGGCGTCGTAGTTGGCGCGCTGGCTGGCCTCGGCCTGGTCGAGGTGGCTGCGCTGCGAATCAGTCTGGGCCTTGGCCTGGGCGAGCGCGGCGACGCGCTGGGCGAGGGTGGCGGCGGAGACGTCGTAGGCGGCCTTCTTGGCGTCGAAGTCCTGCTTGGCGATGAGTTGATCGTTGTAGAGGGCCTGGGCGCGGTCGAAGTCGAACTTCTTCTGCTCGAGGTCGGCTTTGGCCTCGTCGATGTTGGCCTGGGCGGTGTTTTCGGCGGCGACGTAGGAGGCGATGTCGGTCTTGGAGGAGGCGATGGTGGCCTGCTGGGCGTCGACGGTGGCCTCCGGCTGCACGCTCTCGACCTTGGCCAGGATGGCGCCCTGCTTAACGTGGTCGCCCTCCTTGACGTAGAGGTGGGTGATGCGGCCGAAGGAGGTGGCGCCGACGTTAACGTAGGTCTTGGGCTTGATCTGGCCGGTGCCGCTGACGGTGGAGACGAGGTCCTCGCGCACGACCTTGCCGGTGGCGACCTTGGTGATGCCGGCCTGGCTGTACAGGATGGTGCCGACGGTGGCGCCCGCAATGACCAGGACGATGACGACGAGGATGATGATCTTCTTAGTGCTCATTCGATCTTTCTTCACTTCTTTCCGCGCGTCCAGCGTTTATGGCGAGTGCCCCGGGCTGCGGCCGATGCGCGGTTGCGGGACAGGATTCCAGGACAAGATACGCGGAGAATGGGGCTTGGGTTCCGTTCAAGTTTCCGACCAGGATTGGGTTGCCGCCGACCGATTTCGGCGGTTGTCCATGACCGTGCTGTTGCAGTTGATGATATCAGGGCCAGAGGGGGTTCATCGGCTTGTAACGGAGGGGGTGGCGCACTACAATAGGGGGCAGGTACAAGTCCCCGCGCCGGCCGGTGCGGAAATGCCATGGGCACGGGCGGACGCGAAGGAATTGGGCGGTAGAAGTTCCTGAAGCAGAGGTAGTGAAAGTATGAGAAAACCGGGTCGGCTGATTCTGGTAGCGATGTTGTTTCCGATGTTGGTGGGGTGGGGCCCCGCGCGGGGGCAAGCAACGACGGCTCCCGATGGAGTCAACCAGGTACCTCCGGCGACGGAGAAGCCCAACCCGCTGAAGCGCAGGTTGAGCGACAAGGAAAAGATCGACCAGCAAAAGGACCTGAAGCAGGAGTTGCACGGGGTCTACAAGACCTGGCTGGACGAGGATGTGCGGTGGCTGATCACGGACACCGAGGCGACGGCGTTCAAGCATTTGACGAACGATGAAGAGCGCGACGCGTTTATTGAGAACTTCTGGCAGCGGCGCAACCCCAACCCGGACTCCCCCGACAACGAATTCCGCGACGAGGTTTATGCGCGAATCGCCTACGCCAATGAGCACTTTGCGGCGGGCAAGCCGGGATGGATGACGGACCGCGGCCACATTTACATTGCGTACGGCAAGCCGGACGACATCGATTCGCACCCGAGCGGCGGCAGCTATCAGCGGCCGATGGACGAGGGCGGCGGCGAGACCGCGACCTTCCCGTTTGAGATCTGGCACTACCGGTATATCGAAGGGATCGGGGACAACATCGACCTGGAGTTTGTGGATACCTGCCAGTGCGGCGACTACCACTACACCATCGACCGGTCGGAGAAGGACGCGCTGAAACACGTTCCGAATGCGGGATTGACCCAGGCCGAGGAAGATGGGCAGGCCGACAAGAAGGACCGCTTCTCCGGCGCGGGCGGCTTTGAAGAGCTTGGGGCCGGCCCGATGACCCAGCAGAACCAGAACAAGCAGTTCGACCGGATCGACCTGGCCGCCAAGATCATGGCGCCGCCGCCGATCAAGTTCCAGGACCTGGAGCAGTATTTGACCAGTTCCAAGATCCTGACCGGGCCGCCGTTCCTGTTCGACGTCCGCACGGATTACGTGAAGGTGACCAACGATACGGTGATCGTGCCGATCACGGTCCAGATTAAGAACTCGGATATCACGTTCAATACGAAGGATGGGGCGTCACTGGGGAAGGTGGAGATTCAGGGGCGGGTGTCGAACATGACCCACAAGACGCTGCAGAGTTTTGGCGACCCATTGCAGGTGGACACTCCCAGCGAACTGCTGCCGGCGACGCAGAAAGCGTCTTCTGTTCACCAATGGGCGCTGGATTTGCATCCTGGCTTGTTCAAAATTGACATCGTGGTCAAGGATGTGAACAACCCGGACCATATCGGGCACCAGACCTTCGCCATCAACGTGCCGAAGTACGACGACGACACCCTGGGCCATTCTTCGCTGATCCTGGCGGACCAGATGTACCGCGTGCCTTCGAAGGAGATTGGGACGGGGAGCTTCGTAATTGGAGACACATTTGTGCGGCCGCGAGTTGGCTCGGGAGGGCCGATGGTGCTGCCCAGGTTCAGCCGTGCGCAGAGCCTGAACTTCTGGATGCAGATTTATAACCTGGGAATCGATGAGAAGAGCAAGCAGAACGACGCCACCATCGAATACCAGATCACGAACCTGAACACGAACAAGCCGGTGCTGGAGGCGCAGGAGTCGAGCGAGAAGCTGAGCCCGAATGCGGAGCAGTTGACGCTGGAGAAGAGCATGCCGCTGGGGAGTTTGCAGCCGGGCGATTACAAGGTGAGCATCAAGGTGAACGATGGTGTGACCAAGCAGCAGACGGAAGAGACGGCGAAGTTTTCCGTGAACTGATTCTGGGACTAGGATGGAGTTAGGGTCGAAGCGCGCAGCAGACAGCGCTCGGCCGGGACAATTTTGAGGGTGGATGCGCAGTTCGCAGCGACACGATTACGCGGATGGGATGGCGATGATCGGTAGCGGGCGCACTACCCTAGGGCGAGCCTTCCTTTTTTCCGGCACGTCAATTGAGGAGAAGGCCATCGACGCACAGGATGATGTTGACTGTGCCATGTAGCTGGATACGATTCCGGGTTGATTTCGCGGTTGGCGCGCTGATGCTTGCGCTGGCGTCGGGGGCAAGTGCTGCGCCTCCGCCGGCGGTGGTGTCCGGCGTGGTGCGCGATACGCAGGGCGTGGCGCAGATGGGCGCGATGGTGCAGGTGCTTGCCTCCGGCTCGGCCACAGTGGCAACAACTTTTACGGACATGTATGGGCGCTACCGGATTGCCAACCTGATTCCGGGAAGCTACCAGGTGCGGGCGACGGCGGCGCTGTTTATGCCCGCGACGCGAGGCAATCTCCAGCTCAGGACCGGGATGCGGGCCACTGTGAACCTGACGCTGGCCATGCTGTCGGACCCGGCGGCGTGGTTGCCGGCGGAACGACGCAAGCCGGATGAACCGGAAGACGACTGGACCTGGACGCTGCGGTCGGCGGCCAACCGGCCGATTCTGCGGATGCTGGGCGACGGAGAGGTCCTGACGGTGTCGTCGGAGGGGATTGAGGCTGCGAAGAGCGCGCCGGTGAAGGTACGAGTCTCCGTGATGGGCGGCGACGGAGGGTTCGGCGAGGGCGGCGTGCGCAGCGTGGTTACGCTGAACCAGACAACGAAGGGCGGATCGGACCTGGTTGTGCGTGGCAGCTTAGCGGCCGGCCCGGGCCTGGGCAGTGGGCAGGCGACGGAACTGGATGCGGGCTACCAAAGTACGGCGCCGTTTATGGGTGGGTCGCGGCTGGTAATGGGTTTCGCTTCGCACCCTGAGTTGCTGGGCGCGGGCAACGCGGCGGGTGAGCAAGTGATGCGGATGGCGAGCGCGAGGAAGATCCAGTTGGGTGACGCCGTGGACGTGGAGGCCGGCGGCACGGTGTATGCGATCCACACCGGCGGGACCGCGCTGACCACCCAACCCTTCCTGAAGGTGACCGTTCATCCGGGCGAGGTGTGGGCGGTGCGCTACAGGCTGGCGACGTCGCGCGACCTGCAGGGATTTGATGGACTGGATTCGATTGCGTCGGACCTGCCGGTGGCGGCGGTGAGCGGCGGACGTCTCTCGACCGAGAGCGGCAACCACCAGGAGATTGGGGTGATCCGGAACGCCGGCCGCGGACTGGTGGAGGTCGCGCTATACCACGACTCGATCCAGCGTCCGGCGGTTGGCGGAACGGGTGCAATCAGTGCCGCGGACCTGCTCGCGGGCGCCGGAACCAGCGGGGTGGTGGTGGATACGGCTACGGACGGCTTCCGCTTTCTCGGTGCAGGGTACACGGCGAACGGGATGAGCGTTACCGTTTCGGAGCCGCTGACCCAGAACCTGTGGGCAAGCGTGGAGTATGCCAGCGGCGAAGCGCTGGCGATGAGCGGCGGCGCGGGCGCGCAGGAGCTGCCGGGCGTAGCGGCGGGCCTGCATCCGGAGGCGGCGCGGGCGGCGACCGCGGAGTTGAAGGGGCAGGTGATGTGCACCGGGACCAAGCTGCGCGCGTCCTACCACTGGCAACCGCGGCACATGGTGACGGCGGTAGACGCGTACGATGCGTCCGGCGATCCGGCCTACCTGGGCTTCTATGTGCGCCAGGCATTGCGCTGGGGCGACCGGCTGCCGCAGGGCCTCGAAGCGACCGTGGATGTGACCAACCTGCTAGCTGAGGGGTATCAGCCGTTTCTGTCGGCGGATGGACGGACGCTGTTCCTGGCGCAGTCTCCGCGGACGGTGCAGGGTGGGTTGTCGTTTACGTTCTGATTTGCATCGACATATATAGGGTGAATTGAGGCAGGCGGAGCTATTGCCTGAAAGAGGCGAAGAGTCTCGGCTCCACAAGCTGGATGGCTGCCCCTCGACTCCGTTTGACGCCAAAGCGTGTCAAACTTCGCTCAGGATGACGGCCTCATTTGTGTGGCGAACTTATAATCAGGCGAGTTAGACCATGAGAGTTACGATTCGGGCCGCTGCTCTCGCGGCCGGCAAAGTTGGATTGTTATGCGGAGCGCTGCTGCTTGCCGGATGCAGCGCAAGCACCAATCCCGCGCCCAACATATCGAGCATCTCTCCCGCTTCACTGAAGGTAGGAAGTCCGGCGCAGACGCTCACTATCAATGGCACTAACTTCCTCGCCACTTCGGCGGTAACTTACAACGGCATTGCCCATGCCGTGACTTACATCAGCGCCAGCCAACTGACTATCCCTCTAACTGCGTCCGATCTATATGCACTCGGCAGCTATCCGGTAGTAGTTGCCAATCCCGCACCCGGCGGCGGAGCTTCCTCTCAAGTCAGTTTCGAGATTTACGGAGAAGCTCAGAATTCTACTGTCGTAGGCAGCGTAGCGCCTAGCTCGTCTTACGAACTTGACGCTTTCGACATTCAAGGGGATTACGCTTACATCCTGGGAGACAACGGCAATCAAGGTTCAGGATCCACGGCTGCGCAGTTTTATGTGGTGGATATCACGAATCCGGCAAGCATGGCCGTCGTCAGCGCGACGTCGATAACTGGATTCATAAACTACGCGCAGTCCGGGATACGAGTGCAGGGGCAATACGTCTACCTCGTATCTTCTACAGGAACGGCGAGTACAAATCTATTGCAAATCTACGATGTATCGAATCCATCCGCTCCTGCGTTCGTCGGCAGCGTTCAAATTCCGCTGTATGGATTTGGTCTTTGGGTATCTGGGGAGTACGCCTATGTCATCTCGTACGTAGGCGTGAATTCCCTGAGCACATTGGTTGTCGTTGACGTTTCCAATCCTGCATCGCCGACGATTGCGGGATCGACCGATACGGGAACTCCGGGTGTGAATGTAGCCGACATCAAGGTGGTTGGAAAATATGCGTATGTGGCAGGTCAGAGCAACCTGCAATCCACGACACAGTCTTCCGAGAATTCCCAGATACTTGTATTTGACGTCTCCAATCCCGCCTCGCCATATTTGCTTAGCAGTTTACCGGTGTTGCACAGTCCGCAAGGCCTGGATGTCGAGGGAAGTTACTTGTATGAGACGTTCTACGATCAGTACTCGCTGAATATTTACGATATATCCAATCCTGCATCGCTTTCACAGGTAGGCACGGCTTCCTTGATGGGGACGTGCAAGCCGCAAGACGTTACCGTGGAAGGAACCACAGCGTATGTGGGATGTTATACAAATTCATCGGTAGGGGTAGTGGATGTGTCCAATCCAACTTCTCCAAGTGTGGATGGATATATATCTCTTCCGGCAACTTCTTATCCGATATTCCTGGAGTCGAAGGGGAGATATGTGTATTCGATCTCAAACACCCCAGGTGGAATGCTGTCAGTTATAGACACTGGTGGTGCGTAGCCACAATTTCATCCGGGCGCATTGAGGTAAGAGTTTTGAGCACGGAGGAATTATGAGCGTGGTTTCGATCAGAGCAGGTGACCGCCCCAGATTGTTATCGGCCAAGGGCCCAACCCGTGCAGTAGTCTTCCCGCGTCGGGTACATTGCCGCCGCTTTCCGCATAAGAGGGGACTCTAGTTCTCGAATTCGGTTTCCGGGATGGGGAGCACGTCGTCGGGCCGCGCGACCCAGACATAGAGTGTCGGCAACAGGAAGACGCTGATGACCAGCGCGCCGATGAGACCGCCGACGATGACGATGGCGAAGGGACGCTGCGAATCGGAGCCGATGCCGTGCGAGGTGGCGGCGGGGAGCAGGCCCAGGGTGGCGACCAGCATGGTCATCATGATGGGCCGGAGGCGGAGGACGGCGCCCTCGATGGCGGCTTCTTCGATGGTGTGGCCACTGGCGCGGAGCTGATTGATGTACTCGAGCATGATGACGCCGGTTTCCACCGAGACCCCGAAGAGCGCGAGAAAGCCGACGCCGGTGGAGACGCTGAAGTTGGTGTGCGAGAGAAGCAACGCAAGCAGGCCGCCGACCGGCGCCATCGAGACGGTAGCGAAGATGAGCAAAGCCCACTTGCCGGAGTGGAACATCATGTACAGGATGACGAAGATGACGATCAGCGTGATGGGCAGCACCACCATCAGCCGGCGGGACGAGCGCTTCTGGCTCTCATACTCTCCGGCCCAGTCGATCTTGTAGCCGGGGGGCAGCTTGACCTGGGCGTTGACCTTGCGGATGGCCTCTTCGACGGTCGAGCCGAGGTCGCGGTCGCGCACGCTGTACTTGATGGCGACGTAGCGCTGGGCGGCCTCGCGGTAGACCTCCTCGGCGCCGTCCTCGGTCTTGACGTCGGTCAGCTGCGAAAGGGCGACGCGTTCGCCGTTGGGGGCAAGCAGGCGAATGTTGTCGATCGCTTCCTGAGTATTGCGGAACTGGGGCAGATAGCGGACCACGACATCGTAGCGCGCGTCGCCCTGCAGCACCTGGGTGACGGCGTTGCCTCCGACGGCGGTCTGGATGGCGTCCTGCACGTCGGTCACGTTGATGCCGTAGCGTGCGGCGTCGTCGCGGTTGACGGTGTAGTTGAGGTTGGGCTGGCCGATGACGCGGAAAAGACCAAGGTCGGCGACCCCTTTGATCGGAGTCATGATGGAGACGATCTGATTGCCCTTCTCTTCGAGGGTCTTCAGGTCGTCGCCGTAGATCTTGACGGCGAGTTCGCCCTTGACGCCGCTGACGGCTTCTTCGACGTTGTCGGAGATGGGCTGGGAGAAGTTCCAGCCGACCCCGGGTATCTTCTCAAGCTCGGTGTCCATGGCGGCGATGAGGTTGTCCTTGTCCTGATGGAAGATGGGCCGCCACTGTTCTTTTGGTTTCAGGTCGACGAAGTACTCGGTATTGAAGAAGCCGGTGGTGTCGGTGCCGTCGTCGGGGCGGCCGGTCTGGCTGACCACCTTGGTGACTTCAGGGAATGAGTTGAGGCGGAGGCGCGCTTCGTTCATGACCCGGAGGCTGTCGGTGGGACCGGTGGAAGGAGCGAGCGTGCCGCGCACCCAGATGGAGCCTTCGTCGAGATGAGGGAGGAACTCCGAGCCGATGATGCCGCTGAAGCCGAGGAAGATGGCGAAAAGAAAAATCAGCACAGCCGCGCTGAGAGTGACGCCGCGATGCTCGATGGCCCACTTGGCGGCGGTCCGGTAGTGCCTGGTGAGCCAGGCCATGACGGGGTTTTCCCATTCGCTGGCGCCCTTCTCGTCGAACGCGAAACGGGAGAGCACGGGAGCGATCAGGATGGAGAAGAATAGGCCGCCGAGCAGCGCGAAGCTGACCATCCACGCCATGGGCTTGAACAGGCGGCCTTCGACGGCCTGCAGGGTAAAGATGGGCAGATACGCTGCGATGATGATGCCGCGCGCATAGAAGACGGGGCGCTGGACCTCGTGCGCGGCCTCGCGGATCTGCTGCGCCGGGGTAAGGCCCGGTCTGCGGGCGTGGCCGAGATGGCGGACGATGTTCTCCACCATGACGACGGAGCCGTCCACGACCATGCCGAAGTCCAGCGCACCCAGCGAGAGCAGGTTTGCGGGCGTGTTGCGCAGGTCCAGGCAGATGGCGGCGAAGAGCAGCGCAAACGGCATGGTGAGCGCGACAATGAACGCGCCGCGGACGTTGCCGAGGAAGAGAAACAGAATAACGACGACCAGCAGGATGCCTTCGGTGAGGTTCTTCAGCACCGTGTGGGTGGTGTAGCGAAGCAGATCGCTGCGATCGAGGAAGGGGACGATTTTGACGCCGGGAGGAAGGACGCGGTCGTTGAGTTCGGCAACCTTCTGGTGGATGCCTTCGAGGGCGGCGTCAGAGTTGTAGCCTTTCTGAAGCAGGACGATGCCCTCGATGACGTCCCCATCGTCGATGAGCTTGCCGTCTTCCTTTGCGATGACGGCCGGCTTGCTGTCCGGTTCGACGCAGGGATCGGGGCGGGCGGTGGGGTCGGATTCGCTGATCGGGGTAGCGCCGAAGCGGCAGGATTTGCCGATCTGGCCGAGGCGGATTTTGGGGCCCTGGACGACCGTGGCGATGTCTTTGACATGCAGCGCGGCGCCGTTCTGGGTCTTGAGCACGGTCTCTTCGATGTCGTGGACGTTGCGGTAGAGGCCGACTTCGCGGACGTTGATCTGCTGGTCGCCCTGCTCGATGAAGTTGCCGCCGGCGTTGACGTTGTTGTTGGCGATCTGCTGCTCGACCTGGCCGATGGATAGGCCGTAAGCGACCAGTTTGTCCGGGTCAACGCGGACCTGATACTCGCGGGTCATGCCGCCGAAGCTGGAGACATCGACGACGCCGGGGACTGATTTGAACTCTTTCTCGAGCTTCCAGTCCTCGAGCGACTTGAGTTCCATGCTGTCGTAGGCGGGATTGGTGGAGCGCAGCGTGTACCAGTAGATCTGACCGACGGGACTGTAGTCGGTGCCGATCAGTGGCTGCAAACCTGGGGGCAGGCTGACCTGCCCGAGGCGCTGATTTACAAGCTCCCGATTGTCTTCGTCGACCGAATCGTCGTCGAAGACGAGCATGACACTGGAGAGGCCGGCGAGCGAAGTGGACCGCAGATGCTGCATGTGCGGGAGACCGGCCATCTGGATCTCGACCGGGATGGTGACCTGCTGCTCGACCTCTTCGGCGGCGCGGCCGGGCCACTGGGTGATGATCTGGACGTAGTTGTTGGCGACGTCGGGATAGGCTTCGACGGGCAGTTGGTGGAACGAGATGGCGCCCCAGGCGAAGAGGATGACGGTGGCGCCGACCATGAGCCAGCGATTGTTCAGCGCGAAATCGACCAGGCGGCGAATCATCTATCGGTCCACCGGATTCTGCCGCGTTAGCGCGCTCGCGGCGGCCTGCTGGTGAAGGTGGACATACAATTCGCGCATCATCGAGGGATAAGAGTTTGTTCAGGTTCAGGGAAGGCGCACAAAAACTGTTTCTGTGCCGGCACCCAAACCCTTGGATATCATTATATTGAGCGCGCAGGCCTTGTCCGTTTGGCGGGTTATCTATCTTTAGGCGGATCAGGCTATCTTTTGGCTGAGTATCTATCTTTTGGCAGGAGATGCGCTTCGCGGGGCACGTCCGGACGCCCGGACGACCCCTGACGCCGTCGAATCGAACGAGACGAGAGATACTGTTTCCGGGCGTTCTGCGGCGCAGCGATTGCCGGCAAGGACGGTCACGGCTCCACGGGGCTCTAATGAGAGGTATGGTTTCTTCGCTCTTTGGCGACGGCAAGCGCGCAACCCTGATCTGGGCTGCGGCCCTGATTGCGTCGATTGCGGTGATTGACTGGAGGGTGGTAAAAGAGGCGCCCCTGGGGTTCCTCTACCTGCTGCCGATGCTGTTGCTGGGCAAGGTACTGAAGCCGTGGCAGACGGCGCTGGCGGCCGCGCTATGCACCTTTCTGACGGAGGAATTCGACCAGTACGCATGGCACCTGCGGGCGGGGCTGCCGCGCGATGTTCTCTACTTCATGGCCTTTTTCTCGGTTGGGGTGTTCGTGTCCGAGATGACTCGCAACCGGCAGATCATCCTGCGCCAACTCCATGAAATCGAGAAACAGAGTGATGCCCGGCGCGAGGCGGAAGAGCAGTTGGCCATCCTGATAGAAAGCAGCCCGGCCGCAATCATCACGGCGGACTCGGTGGGAACCGTGCTGATGGCAAACGAGGCGGCGCACCGGATGCTGGCAGTGAAGCCGCCTGGGCTGCTGGGACGATCCATTCACCGCTACTTTCCGTCGCTCGAGAATGTCTCCGGACGGGAGACCAGCCAGGCCCTGTTTCGCACGGTGATGCAGTCGCGCGGCCAGCGCGAGGATGGAGAGGGATTTCTGGCGGAGATTTGTTTCTCGACCTACCAGACCGGTTCGGGATTGCGCCTGGCGGCGATGATTCTCGACTCGTCGGAGGAGTTTCGCACGCGGGAGGAGTCCAGCCTGCACCAGATGCTGGCCGGATCTCGCATTGCCGTGGGTGCGGTTTCGCACGAGGTCCGCAACGTGTGCGGCGCGATCGCGGTGGTGCACCGGAACCTCTCGCGCAATGATCAGCTCGGCCGCGACAAGGACTTTGAGGCGCTGGGGAATCTGGTGGTGGCGCTGGAGCGAATTGCGGCGGTGGAACTTCGTCCGTATCCCGACCAGGCCATGGAGGTTGACCTGGTGGCCGTGCTGAATGACCTGCGCATCGTGATTGCCCCATCGTTGCAGGACCAAGGCATCCAGTGCATCTGGAAGCTGGATCCGGAGTTGCCGCTGGTATGGGCGGATGGCACGAACCTGATGCAGGTGTTTCTGAACCTGGCGACGAACAGCATCCGGACACTGGCGGAGAAGGACTCCGACCGGGAGTTGACAATCTACGCCCGCAACGAGGGCCAGCGGGTGACGGTGGAGATTCTGGATAATGGCGGCGGGGTTGCACAGCCGTCGGAGTTGTTCCGCCCCTTTCAAACCGGGGCCCAGAACACGGGCCTGGGGCTGTACCTGGCACGCGCGTTTGCCCGCTCCTTTGGGGGAGACTTGCGCTACAAAGTCATTCCTGGAAGCGCCTGCTTCATCGTTGAACTCGCGCCTGTGCGCTGAAGGGAAAGGGAGCCTATGACCGAACCCATTCGCATCCTGCTGATTGACGATCACATGCTCTTTCGCGAGAGCGTGGTTCGATTGCTGGAGACGGAGCCCGGGATTGAGGTGGCGGCCCGCTGCGCCACGGTCGCGGAAGGCCGGGAGGCCCTGGCCAACGTCGGGGTCGATGTGGTCCTGCTGGACTACGATCTGGGGGACGAGGCCGGCACCGATCTGCTGGCAGGACTTGACCATGGAGCGAAAACCGCAAAGGTGATTATGGTGACCGCCGGAATGAGTGCGAGCGCTACTCTGAACGCGGTGAATGCGGGTGTTGCCGGCATCGTGCTGAAACACAGCGACCCGCGCTATCTGATCGAGGCGATCCGTCAAGTGTCTTCCGGAGAGACCTGGTGGGACCCTGGAATCCTGCGCGGTGCGACAGCGAGCGGCCGGGCTGGTTCGCCGGCGAACGTGAGAGCTCTCACCGACCGGCAACGCCAGGTGTTGCGCAGCATTCTGGATGGGTTGACGAACAAGGAGATCGCGACGCGGATGCAGGTGTCCGAGACGTCGGTAAAGGCCAGCATCCAGGAGTTGTTCGCGAAAGCCGGAGTAAGGACCCGCAGCCAACTGGTGCGCGTCGCGATTGAGCGCTACAGCCTGGAATGGCTGAAAGAGATCAGTCGCGGCGCACCAGACTGACCGCGGGGGTTGCGGGTTGGGCGACACCGGAGCAAACGGGTCAGTCGCTGAGCTTCTGGTCGAAGTTGATGCCCTGGACCAGGTCGGCGAGCGCCTGCTGGGCTGCGCGGGTCTCGGTGTCGAGGGCCTGCTGGTCCTTCTGCTTCTGGACGATCTGGTCCTCGGTGTGGCTGAGGTCGTTGACGAAACGCTGCTGGGCCTGCTTGTCGGCGTCTTTCAGGGCGGTGATGTTGGCGCGCTGACGCTCTTCCTCGTCGTGCAGTCCCTTGATGTCGGTGTCGACGGCCCGCTTCCGGGCGTTCAAGTCGGCGAGCTTGCGCTGGGCGTCCAGCACGGGCTGGAGCTGCTTGAGGAAGTCGGGGTTGTCCTCTGGCTTCTCGCCCATCTCCTGCAGCAGGACCTTGATCTGCTGGTCGTTGATGTTGCCGACCTGAACCGTGCGCGGATAGGCGTGGGACTCGGCGACCTTGAAGTGGATGGTGGCGCCGGAGGCAACGGCGACGCGGAAGCGGTAGAGGGTGGGAGTGGTCTCGTCGGGCTTGGCGGTGCTCTCGGAGTTGAGTTGGTAGTCGTTGAGGCGGGCGTGTTCCAGGACGACGGTGCGGGAGTCGGTGGCGGCGTTGCGGATGGCGTAGTCGCGGGTAACGATGTCGCGGTAGTGCTCGGTCAGGACGCCTTTGGCGATGACGACGCTACGTAGAAGGTGGTTGGTTGTCGAATCGTTGGTGACGTGGACTGCTTCGTCGACCGCGTAGGAGAGCAGGCGCTTCTCGGCGGGGTGGATGGGATCGAGCAGGCCCTCGCCGCCGAAGTTGCCGTCCTCGACGATGGAGAAGGAGCCGCGGTCGAGCGTCAGGTCCGAGGTGTTGGTGATCCAGAGCGCACGCAGCGGGGTGGGCTGGCGCACGGACCAGAGGGTGACGCGCTCGGCGTCAATCTTGGTCTGTAGGATGGGGACCAGGGCGGACTCATTTTTGCGGATGGTGATGGGCTCGGTGATGTTGTAGGCGAAGTAGTCGTCGAAGGCGGCGGTAGTGGTGTTGGGATTGATGGATTCCCGCGCGAGGTTCTGGTAGAGGTCGTTCTCGATGGTGCCCCCGAGGGTTGCGTTGGCGGTGTCGAGCATGGGTGGCGCTGCGTTGACGGTGACGCTCTGATTGGCGCTGAGGTAGTTCTGGTTCAGATTGTTTTGGCCGGTGCCGCCGTAAATTCCGCCGACGCCGGCACTCATCCCGGAGCCGCGGCCTGCGCCCATCGCGCTGCCGGTCATTACGGTGGCCGCAGCATTCTGAGACGGGGTGAACTCGCCGCTCTCGTGGGTCTGCGGCGTGAGCTGGGCCTCCTGGGGCAGGCCAATCTCCGGGCGGCGGGAGTAGTAGGGCACTGACAGCGGCTGGATGAAGCTCTGCGGCGCACCCGCAATCAGCGAGAGTTGGACGTTGATCCAGTCCGCGCCGGTGGTGTTATCGACCACCGACCAGCCTTGCAGGGTTGCGGTTTGTTTGGCTAGCGAGTTTCCGGATTTCGGCTCGGTGAAGAGGATGCGGTAGGTCGACTTCCAGATGGGGACTTCGCTGATGTAGCTGACGTGCAGTTCGCGGGAGCCGGTCCCGTTGGCTGGCGCATTGTCTCGGAGGGTGAGGTGGCGCAGGCCCTGGTTGCGGGTGCTGGCCAGGAGCTGGAGGTAGCGGGTGACGTCGGTGTGCAGGTCGGCGTCGAGCAGGCGGACTTCCGTCGTAGAAGTGAGTTCGAGGGTGCGGATTTCGCCGGCGTCACCGATGACGGTGATCAGGCGCTTTTCGCTTGAGGGCTGGTTGTTCGCGGCGGAGGTGTCCTGGACTTCGATGTTGAGCAGGCGGCCGGAGATGGTTGCGCCGGGGCCCTGGACCTCGACCCGCGCGCCGCGGATGGCGTTGTAGAAATCGACGGCGGTGGGGTCCTCGCCGAGCGCCAGCGGCAGGGCCTTCAACTGCTGCTCCAGCGGTGTGGTGGAGTTGTAGCCGGCGCCGGCGATGCGTCCGCCATTCAGGTCGATCGCGGTCAGCGACTGCAGCACATCGTTGAGCTGCGCGGTGGTGAAGTCGATGGTGACGCTCTGGTCGCCGGTAACGCGGCCGGCATGCTCGAAGAAGCCAACGCCGTTCTTGTAGAGCGAGACGCGGGTGACCGGAAGCTGCGACGAGGCCGGGGCTTCGGTGTGCGCGGCGGGCTTGGTGGGGGCTTTGACGGCAGGCTTGGCTGCGGGCTGCTGCGCGTTTGTGACCGGGGTGATGGCAAGCAGGGTGATGGCAAAAAAGAGGGTGGGGATTCCGATTGCTTTGCGCATGCTGGCGAGTTCCTTCCGGCCCGGAGGGGGTCCTACTGCGAATTTAGCTGCCAATGATGGAACGGCAGCCGCGAAGGAACTTGCAGAAAATTCTTCGCTAAATTCCCGGCTGCAATGATAGACCCCCGTTTCGCGCGATTAGTTCCAGGAATAAGCAAGGAATTCCGCGCGAGGAGTGGGAGGTCGGAAGTCGAAAGCCAGAAGCGGGCGTCAGGGCACGATGACCGCGGGGCCATTCGCGGTATTGGGCGATTGGCGATGGATGTCGCACTCGAATTGTGAGATTCTTGGGGGCAAGAATAGAGGGCTTGTATGCGCAGACAGCCAGGGGAACGTGCTTCACGCAAAGCTGGAATTGCGTTCGCCTTCGTTGCTCTGTTTATGGCGAACGCGAGTCACCTCTACGGCCAGGAGGCGCCTGCTGCTGCTGTAGGCAAGACTTCCGACCCCGCTCAGCCCGCGCAGCGCGACTACCGTTTTGAGGTCGCTTCGATACGGCCCGGCCCTCTCGACGGTCGCTTATCCGGTCCACCGGGCCCTTCGTACACGCCTGGACGTTTCAGGCAAGAAGTCACGTCGATTGATGGTCTGGCTTTTATCGCCTTCGGAAAGAAGCAAGGCTTCGAGATCGAGTGTCCGGAGTGGATGTATAAGACCTATTTCACCGTCAACGCCACTATTCCCGATGGAGCGACCAAGGCGGATCTCCCGGTGATGGTGCGGCACCTTCTGGAAGACAGGTTCGGGCTGAAGTACCATCACGTGTCGCGGCAGGTGGCGGGCTACGAACTGGTGGTGGCGAAATCCGGCGCGAAGGTGGAGAAGCAGGCCGGACCCGCTTCGGATTCGCTGTCGGGACCCGGACCGGAGTTTCACATTAGTAAGGACGGACAGGCGGAATTCGGAAAAGATACGCCTTCCATGATTGGGTGTGGCGGCCTGGGCTGTTGGTTCCACGGCCATAATCGGACGATGCAGGCTCTGGCGGCGGATTTGGCCGCGAGATTACGCGCGCCCGTGGTGGATGCGACCGGGTTGCAAGGAGGCTATGACTATACCGTTATGTTCACAGACGAGTTTGTCTACACTCCCAACGGTCCTGTCCCCGTCACGGACCTACCGAATGCGCCGCAGGAATACCCATTGCTCCGCGACGCGCTAAAAGAGCAGCTCGGACTCGAGGTAAGGCCGGTGAAAAACGTCGCCCTCGATGTGGTGGTGCTGGACAGCGCGAGCAAAGAGCCGACGGAGAACTGACTAACTTGCGTCTGGAGGCCGGAGGGCTATAGATCGGGCTTTCAGCCCTTTGCCCTCCTTGGTTGGCCCCACCTGGGGCTTCGCCCCAGGCTAAGATAGAGCGGGCCTTTGGCCCTCGGTGCCTTGTACCGGGCGCTTCGCGTTCAGGCGGATTGCTGCCAGCCGGTGGCGACGTGGCGGTAGGTGGGGGTGAAGCCTAGGGTGCGGGCGGTGGAGAGGAGTTTGTCGAAGTTGAGGCTGATGGTGGCTCCGGCTAGTTGGGTGACTTCGTCTTCGATGGGGAGGTCGAAGTCGTCGGCGCCGTAGAGGAGGCCTTCGAGGGCGCGCTCGTTCTGGGTGAGGACGGAGGTGCGGATGCGGGGGATGTTGTCGAGGAAGATGCGGCTGAGGGCGAGGTGGCGAAGGTATTCGGCGGTGGAGATTTCGATGCCGCCGAGCTGGGTGAACCAGGGCTTGTAGGTCCAGCAGAGGAAGCTGGAGAGCGCGCTGCCGTGGCCTGCGGCGATGAGCTGGTCTTGAAAGGCGCGGGTGCGTTCGAGGTGTTCGATACGCTCTTCGATGGTCTCGTCGAAGCCGATGACCATGGTGGCGGAGGTGCGCAGGCCGGCCGAGACGAGGGCGCGCTGGGCGGCGAAGTATTCGGCTACGGTGTATTTGAATTTGCTGTGGCGTGCGCGGAAGTCTTCGGTCAGGATCTCGGAGCCGCCGCCGGTGATCCAGCGGACGCCGGCGGCTTTGAAGCGGGCCGCGGCGGCGAGGTAGTCGAGGTTAGCGTGGTCGGCCAGGTACATGAACTCGGCGATGGTGAGGGCGTAGAACTCCATGCGCTCGCCGTAGCGGGCGCGGATGGCGGCAAAGAGGTCGCAGTAGTAGTCGAGCGGGAGATGCGGGTTGAAGCCGCCGTTGAAGCCGACGAGGTCGCCGCCCAGGGCGAGCAGTTCGTCGATCTTGGCGAAGACCTGGTCCTGCGAGAGGACGTAGCCCCCGGGCTGGCCGGGGAGTTTGTAGAAGGCGCAGTAGTCGCACTGGGCGACGCAGACGTTGGTGTAGTTGATGATGCGCATCAACATGTAGGTGCAGGCCGAGGGCGAGTGGAAGCGCGCGCGCACCTGCGAGGCGAGCGAGCGCATGTCCGCGTCGCTGGCCTCGCGCCAGAGGGTGAGAGCGTCTTCGGCGGAGATGCGCTCGCGAGCTTCGATCCTGGTGCGGATGTCGGCGAGCGTGGAGGGGGTGGTGAGCACAGGTTAATTCTAAATCCGCCGGGCCGCGGGCGCCGCGAACAGCAAGGTACTCGCTCACGTTGCAGATGTGACGGGGCGCACAGCCGGGATGGAAGCGCGGGATACAATTGTAGATATGAGCGAGGCTGCAGAGTCGGCGGTTGGCGCCGAAGAAAGTCCGGCGGAACAGAAGTACACACGGAACAACCCGTATTATTCCACGGTGGTGACGAACTATCTTCTCAGCGGCGAAGGGTCCGAGAAGGAGACTCGGCATCTGGCCTTTGCGCTGGAAGACGGCATGACGTATGCGCCGGGCGATGCCATCGGCGTGCTTCCGGAAAACCGCGCCGAGGCGGTGGCAGAGGTGCTGGCTGCGCTGGGACGCACCGGCGAAGAGCGCGTGCTGGACCATTACAAGATGGAGATCAGCTTTGAGGAGGCACTGCGCTCAAGGCTGACGATTGGCAAGCTGGCGCGCGGGGCCATCGGGCAATATGCCAAGCTGCCCGGAGCGCCGGGCGCGGGTGGGCGCGGCTACGACAATCTGAAGCTGCTGTGCGGGCCGGACAACAAGGCGCGCGCGGAAGAGTATTGCTGGGGCAGGGAGTTTATCGACCTGCTCACCGACTTTCCCGGCGTGGTGAAAACCCCGCAGGAGCTGTTCAACGTGCTGCAGCGGCTGGTGCCGCGGCTGTATTCGATTGCGTCCAGCCAGCTTGTGCACAAGGACACGGCCGAGACCACCGTGCGCGTGGTGCGCTACGACACCCATGGCCGCGACCGGCAGGGAGTTGCCAGCGGGCAACTTGGAGAGCGCGCGCAGGTGGGTGCGGTGCTGCCGATCTTCCTGGCCGCGAACCAGAATTTCAAGCTGCCGGAGGACCACTCGGCGCCGGTGATCATGGTTGGGCCGGGGACGGGAATCGCGCCGTTCCGGGCGTTCCTGGAGGAGCGGCAGGCGAGGGGCGCGAGCGGCGACAACTGGCTCTTCTTCGGCGACCAGCACCGGGCGTCGGACTTTCTGTACGAGGAACAATGGGCCGCGATGCAGGCGGACGGGACCTTGACGCGGATGGACACGGCGTTTTCGCGCGACCAGGCGGAGAAGATCTACGTGCAGGACCGCATACGCGAGCACGCCGCCGAACTGTTCGCGTGGCTCCAGCGCGGGGCATACTTCTACGTCTGCGGCGACGCCTCGCGCATGGCCAAGGCGGTGGAAGTGGCGTTGCTGAGCGCGATCGAGGAAGGTACGCAGGGAACGCTGGAGCAGGCTGCGGAGTATCTCGCCGCGATGAAGAAGCAGAAGCGGTACCAGCGGGATGTTTACTAGGTTCGAGGTTCTGGGTTCGAGGTTCGAGTAGATGCACGCCCCAACATGGTTCGTTGGGGCTTCCGCTAATGTGTAGGGAATGGATCAGACGCGGAGGTAATCGGGTCGCCAGCTTGTGATGGCCTGCTTGATCTGCTTTTCGGTCAGGTTCTCGTCGAGCGCGCGTTTGACCAGCCCGGGGAGTTCGGCGTCGGAGGCGAAGCGCAGGCCGATGATTTGGCGCACCGTGAGGGCCTGGCTGCGCGCGAGCAAGTCGGCGGGGAGCAGCGCGGTGTAGCGGAGCTTCTCCTCCAGGCGGATGATGCGGTCCTGGGCTTTGAGCGCGTAGGAACGGTTCAGGGCGAAGCCCATGAAGAAGATGATCGACATCAGTATGGCCCAGGGGAACAGGTGGGGGTGATCGGGCCAGTGCCGGATCATGGCCCATACCGCAAAGATGATGTTGAGCAGCAGGATGGGCAGGACAAAGAAGTGGAAGGGTGGATGAAAGCGGGTGTGGTTCTTGTAGTTCTGCGGTTCGGGCATGGAGCAGGTCCTTTCAGTTTTTGCAAGAAGGATGCGGGATCGGGTTAAAGATGCGGGTTAGCCGGCCCGGTTGCGGAGGATTTTGAAATCATGGCGATGATACATCGAAAGGCGAGTGGTAAGTGATCAGTGGTAAGGAAACAGATTCGAGCTGGGATGAGCCCAGGGTGTGAGATGGGGTAGGCTCGAAGGCATGGCAGCAAAGCGCATTGGGGTGCATGTGGGGACGGCCGGCGGGGCGTGGACGGCGGTGAACCGCGCGGTGGAGGCGGGGGCGA
>CAZAXI010000073.1:0-20219 GCA_964489045.1 uncultured Granulicella sp.
GATACCCAACATAATCTTTAGAAAAAATCATCGCTTTCTTCCAGAATACACCAGCGTGCGCCGGCTTTGGCCACAGGACGACTTTGCGTCACGGGCCGCGTCTCAGGCATCATGGAAACCAATCCGCTGGCACGGGCGGTAGATGACGTGCCAGGCGTGACGCAGCGCGCCGGAGGGTGCTCAAATGCAGGCTGGGCGCCCGGAAGCGACCTTATCCAGCGCCCAAGGAGAAGACTCATGCCGCCTCGCGAACCACGCCGCAAACAGCCCACACCTATCCGGAAGGCGCCGTGGCTCAGTCTGATAACCGTCCTCTTGATCGCGGCGGGCGCGCTCTATTACCTCTGGGAAGGGAAGCCGGCAGTAGGGCCGGACGCGCCGGTCGAAGCGCAGGTTATTCGCCCAGCGCCCACGTATACGCCAAAACACATCTACTCCGAGACCGCAAATCCCAGGTCCGATATCGCTGGCGGGCTGGCCCAGGCCAGACGCGAGCACAAGCGTCTCATCCTGGACTTTGGCGGCGACTGGTGCGGCGATTGCCAGGTGCTCGACATCTACTTCCACCAGGCACCCAACGGGGACCTGCTGGAGAAGAACTTTGTCCTCGTCCACGTATGGATCGGCCACATGGACGCCAATATCGACGTTGCCGCGAAGTACGGTGTCCCCATCAATCGGGGCGTGCCGGCGCTGGCGGTCCTGGCGCCGGACGGCAAGGTTCTTTACTCGCAGGCCACCGGCGAGTTTGCCGACATGCGCCACATGGATCCGAACTCGGTGACTGAGTTCCTGAAAAAGTGGAAGAGCTGAACGTATCCCGCCCCGCCCAGGACCCAAAGCCGCCCGCGCGGCCGCGCAGCCGTCGCCCGCAGGGGACGCGTCTGAGACGCTGGTACGCGGTCTTGTTACGCGCCCTGCACCGGACCCTGCTGAGCGCGATTGACCACGACTGTCTGAACGTCGCGCAGTCGACCGCGTACTCCGCCATCGTTGCACTCTTTCCGGCGCTGATCGTCGCCGCGGCGGTAATCGGCCTGCTTCCGGATACGGCCCCGGTGCGCTCCCAACTGGCCGCGTTCTTTGATCGCGTGCTGCCGCCCGGAGTGAGCCCGCTGCTGGATGCGGCGTTCGAGATCACCCCCAAGCATGCGCATTCGGTGCGCGCCCTGGTCAGTGCCGGGTTCGTCAGTTTCCTGGGCGCGTCCAATGTGATCGCGACGCTGATGGAGGGGTTCCGCCGGGCGCGTGAATTGCCACCCGATTGCTGGAGTTTCTGGCAACGCCGCCGCCGCTCGGTTGAACTCGTCCCCTTGTGTCTGGCGCCACTCGCGGTCTTCAGCGTTCTGATCATCTTCGGCCATGCGGTAACTGGATGGCTGGTGTTCAGCATTGGTCCTGAGGTGCGCGCACCGATTTACGCGGTAACTGTGCTCATCCGCTGGGTCGTGGCGCTGAGTGCGAGTGTTGGCCTCATCGCGTTGATCTACCACCTAGGTGTACCAAACGGTCCGATGCCACGCGAGCGGGAAGGTGGACGGCCACGACGCCTGCAGCGTCGACCGAGGCGACGCGACGCAACTTCCGCCCTGTTGACAACCCTGGCTACGCGGTCGTGGCGGACCACTTTGCCCGGGGCCGTGATGGCCACCGCAATGTGGTTTCTGACCACCCTTGCCTTCGGCTGGTATGTCACGCGATTCGCCAACTACTCTGAGGTGTACGGCCCGCTCGGCGCGGGCATTGCGTTGCTGTTCTGGCTGTATATTGTCTCCCTCAGCGTTCTCTGCGGAGCGGAGTTCAATGCCCAGTTCGACAGCCAGTTCCATGCCCATTTCGGACGTCGCCGGAAGGCCTCGCTCGCGGCGCCGGACACGGAGCACGCCACGCCATCGGGCAAGCTCATGACGCAGGAAGATGCCCCGACCCAGCGCCGGCCCTGAAGGCATATGGCAAACAACGGAGGGCCGACGGGTCGGTCTTCGCTCAATCGGTTGCTGCACCAAGGCTACGAGGTGCTTCCGATGAGCCGTATCTACCTTCCCACGCACTTTTCGCTGGGTGCGGGTAGAATGGCTAGTGATGCCCGACACGGTACGTCGCCACGTGGCCGACCGATCCGCGCGAGACACCACCAGCCCACCAGCCCCATCACAAAAGGAATTCGAACTAACTCATGGCCACTCAACACTGTCCCAACGCGGCTTTCGCCCAGGCAACTCCAGAGGTTTTTGAGGCATGACCCATAACCGCCGCGCCAAGATCGTCGCAACTCTAGGTCCGTCTTGCAGCACTGCCGATGTCTTCCGCCACCTGGTGCGGGCCGGGGTAGACGTTGCACGTCTCAACTTTTCGCATGGCACGCACGCTCAGAAGGCGGACTTGATTCGCATGGTCCGGACCGTCTCCGCCGAGGAGCGCAAGCCGGTCTGCATTCTTGCCGACCTGCAGGGGCCGAAGATCCGCACCGGCAAGCTTAAGGACCACAAGCCGGTGCACCTGGTCGCGGGTGAGCGTCTGACAATTACCCCACGCGAGATCGCCGGCACCGCGTCTCTGGTCGGCACCACGTTCAAGACGCTGGCCGAGAACCTCGAACACGGATCGCGCATCCTGCTCTCCGATGGCTTGATCGAACTCCACGTCTCCCGCATCGAAAAGGGGGACGTGATTTGCGAGATTGTGAACGGCGGCATCCTGGGCGAGAACAAGGGCATCAATCTTCCCGGAATTCCGGTCAAGGTCCCGTCGCTTACCGACAAGGACGAGGAAGACCTGGTATTTGCGGTCGGCCACGGTGTCGACACAGTTGCGGTCTCGTTCGTGCGCACTGCAGACGATGTTCGCCACGTCCGGCGGCGACTGGACGCGTTGAAGACCGACACCTGGATCATCGCAAAACTGGAAAAACCGCAGGCGGTCGAGCATCTTGATTCGATCCTCGAGGTTGCGGATGGAATTATGGTTGCGCGCGGCGATCTGGGCGTGGAAGTGCCGCCGGAAAAGGTGCCCGCGATTCAGAAGCACATCATCCGCCGCGCCGCTGAGTATCGCAAGCCGGTGATTACGGCGACCCAGATGCTCGAGTCGATGATCGAGAATCCGCGCCCCACGCGGGCGGAGGCATCGGACGTGGCGAATGCGATCTACGACGGCACCGACGCGGTCATGCTCTCGGCGGAGACGGCCGCAGGCAAGTACCCGGTCGAGACCGTCGCCATGATGGCCAAGATCGTTGCCGAAACCGAGCACCAGATTCGGCTTGACCCGCCGCTCCACCGCCATGCGCCGCCGACCAGCAGGCTCTCAGTCGCCGAGACCATCTGCGAGTGCATGGCGCACTCGGCTGAGGACCTCGAACTTTCCGCCATCGCGATCTTCACCGAGACCGGTGCGACGGCGCGGTTGCTTTCGAAATATCACCCCGACCCGCCGATCTTCGCCCTGTCTCCGTACGAGCGGGTCGTCAACCGCAATATGCTGCTCTGGGGCACGTTTCCCATCCTGTGCCAGCATGCGCGCGACACCGACAAACTGGTCGGCATGGCGGAGGATATCCTGCAGAAGGAGGACTTCGTCCATCGCGGCCAGGTGGTGGGGATCGTGGCGGGAACCCGCACCAAGTCGGGCGCAACCAACTTCATGCGGTTGCATATGATCGGCGACAGCGTCGACGCGGCAGCCCGGCTGAGGTCCCGTAGTACGAAGCAGACAAAGGGAAAGAAAAAGTAGCCAGATTCAGGCAGCCCAGTCCTTCGGATAAAGACTGAGGCCTGGCTAGGCAATATCGCCGCCTTGCGGCACACAAGCCACTACAATCGATTCATGGGGCGCATCCGCATTCTTTCCGACCAGGTGGCCAATCAGATCGCCGCCGGCGAGGTGGTGGAGCGGCCTGCCTCGGTGGTGAAGGAACTGCTGGAGAATTCGCTGGACGCCGGCGCTACGCGGGTCCGAATTGAGGTCGAGGGCGGCGGGCGCAAGCTGATCCGCATCGTCGACAACGGCCACGGAATGGTGCGCGACGACGCGCTGCTTGCCTTCGAGCGCCACGCCACCTCCAAGCTGCACACTTCGGACGATTTGCTGCAAATACGGACGCTAGGCTTCCGCGGGGAGGCGCTGCCGTCCATCGCCAGCGTCTCGCGCCTGACGCTTGAAACTCGCGCGAATGAAGACGCTGCCGGGACCACCGTTGAGATTGCGGGCGGCAAGATTCTCAGCGTGGAAGATGCCGGGATGCCAGCGGGCACAACGATCTCCGTCCGCGACCTGTTTTACAACACACCGGCGCGGCGCAAGTTCCTCAAGTCGGAGCAGACTGAACTGGCCCACATCGCCGCGCTGGTCACGCACTATGCGCTGGCCCATCCGGAGCGGCACTTTGAACTGCATTCGGCCACGCAGGCGCTGCTGATCGCACCGGCGGTGGCCTCCACCGGCGACCGGCTGTTCCAGATCTTCGGCCGTGACACTGCGGCGCTGATGCTGACCACCGCCGCCGAGATCGACTTCACGCGCGCCGGGTTGCCGGAGCCGCCTCCCTGGAAGCGCGAAGCAGGCTATGCGCCTCCCGATCCCGGATTCCTGCGTATCACAGGCTTTGTCTCCAAGCCGGAGTTGCAGAAGCTCAACCGCAACTCGATCTACGTCTTCGTCAATCACCGCCTGATCCGCGACCGCGTGGTGCTCCACGCGCTGACTGACGCCTACCGGAACATCATTCCGCCCACCTCCTTTCCCGTGGTCCTGCTCTTCCTCGATATGCCGCCGCAGGAGGTCGACGTGAACGTGCATCCGGCCAAGACCGAGGTGCGCTTCCGCCAGCCAAGCTTTGTGCATGACTTTATCCGCGACACCGTGCGTGCAACCCTGATGGCTGCCCGTCCGGCAGCCAGTTTCACCGCGGCGCTCACGGCTGCCCCCAGCGCGGGCGCGTCGTTGCTGGTCGACGTAAGTCCCATGCCCGGACCGCCGAGTGCCACCGTTTTCTCGCCGCGCGCAGTTGCCGAGCCGGAAGACCCATCCGGTCCCGTCGACTTCGCGCTGCGAGCGCCCGCCGTGCCCGAATCACCCGGCCGGCTCGCCTTCTCCGATCAGGGTATCCCTGTGGGGTACGAATCCGAAGATACTGCAGCAGCCGCGGACGAAGCTGCAACCTTTGCGTCCGACAGCCCGGCCGCGACCCTCAACGCACTGGCCACGCTGAAGCCGCTGGGCCAGCTTCGCGATTCCTTTATTCTGGCCGCCAACGACGAAGGTCTCTGGATCATCGACCAGCACGTTGCCCACGAGCGCGTGCTCTTTGAGAAGATACTGCGCGACCGTGAGGTCGAAAAGGTACAACGCCAGCGCCTGTTGATGCCGGTGTTGGTGGACCTGCTTCCGGCACAAATGGTCTCGTTCGCAACCATCGCACAGGAACTCGAGCTCAACGGCTTTGAGGCCGAGCCCTTTGGGCCGAATACACTCGCGATCAAGGCCGCGCCGGTGGGTCTGGAAGGCCGCGAACTGGAACGCATGTTGGAGGAAGTGCTGGCCGTTCCGGAGCGTGAGCAGCAGGCGGAGAACGCCGAGACCCGTGGCCGCCGCATCGCCGCCTCCATCGCCTGCCACGCCGCGATCAAGGTGAACATGCCACTGGACCCGAAAAAGATCGACTGGCTGCTCAAAGAACTGGGTAAAACGGAGCATCCCACCAGTTGCCCGCACGGCCGGCCCATCGCATTGCGGTATTCTCATAAAGACATCCAGCGCGCATTCCAGCGCATTTAGAATCGAAGAATACCGCTCTGATTTGAACTGCAGCGGGATATCGCAGACCGCCATGGATTCGAACGACCTCATGCACTTCGCTCTTTGAAAAATAGCCAGTAACCGGCCAGAAACTTCGGCCCTGAACCCTGAAAGTCTCCGTCGCCCAAGCGCGAAGGATTGCTGCAGCCTTCGCTCCGTACCGAGCGCGCCGCCCAGCAGGAAGGCATTGCCCACTTTGAGCAACCCAAGCATCCCCGCAACCTCCAATCCAGCGATCCCCACCGCCGCGCAAGTCACGGACATGCGTCTGAAGCAATGGCACCAGCAAGGCGAGGCCCTGCTGACCATTGAGAACTTGCGGTCATGGATCAACGCCGCCGGTCTGGTTCTCTTCGCGCCGCGTCCGCAGATCGCCTCGCCTGCGCCCTCACTGGTCGAAGCAGTCTTGGGCGCGTCCAATCCCAGCCCCACGCTCGAGCAGACTTCGGAGGCCCGCAGCCTGCTGGCCCGCCTGGTCGCGGGCGGCCTGGCCGTGCCGCTGAACTTGCTTGGCGCGGGGCCCGGGACGGTCCACGCCGGCGCGCCCGGCGACACACCCGACTGCGTTGCCTCCACGGCTGTCTTCTCCTACGTCTTCACCCTGCGCGGAGACAAGGCGTGGAAGCAGCCTCCCACCACCTCCGGAGCTCTGAAGGTGTCGAACCTTGGGCTCGCGATCTATGAGGCGCTCTCGCAGCGCGGTCCGCTCTCCGCATACGAACTCACCACCGAAGTGGGCAAGGAGGTGACCGAGGCCGCAGTGTTGCGCGCCCTGGTCGAACTCTGGACGCATCTGCGCGTGCTTCCGCTGGCTCAACCCGATGGGCGTCCCACCCTGTGGGAGCTCACCAGCGCGCGCTTCACCAAGCAGATCAAGGCGGGAGCGAATGCCGGCCAGCCATCTGCGCTCTCCGCGCTAATCTCACTCTATCTCGGCCAGGCTGTGGTCGCGTCCGAGGATGAGATTGAGAGCTTCCTCTCGCCGCTGGCGTCGCGATCGCGCATCCGCGACGTGATTCATGCACTGCTCTCTGCGCGTCAGCTTGACACCATGGCAGTGGAGGGGCGAACGATGCTTCACGTGGCCGGAGCGCTGCCGGCGTTCCTCGCACCGCAAGCCCCAATCGCAGAAACCGAGCCGCAAGCCGTTGCTGAGCAGATCGAAGTCGAAACGAACGCGCCGCAGGACGCGGACGTCGCCGCCGAGGCCGCACCCCGTATCGCCAAGTTTGTCCCCAAGCCGCGCAAGATTGGCACCGGATATCTGGCGAAGGCCAAGCCGTCGAAGTTCGGCGCCAGGCCCGGTCCCTTCGAACGCGGCTCAAAGCCCAGTTCCAGGCCCTCATTCAAGCCCCGCGAAGGATTCGCCCCGCCATCCGGCCGCGAACGCCGCCCATTCAGCAAGCCCGCCTCGAGCGGTTTCGACAAGCCGTGGGACGAAGAGAAGACGCGCAGGCTGGGTGCGGCGCGGAAGCCGTCAGATGTCCGTGAGGACGCCGGCGACCTGGCTGCGTTGGGAGATGCGGCGGCGCCGATCCAGCCTCGCGCTGCGCGTGTCTACAAGCCAAGCCCCGAAGGCCGCGGGGATCGCCGGACGTATGGCGGTAAGCCCGCATTTCGCGGCAAGTCTTCCTTCGGCGACAAGCCTCGCTTCGCCAGCGACGCCCGTCCACCGCGCCGCGAATTTGCTCCGCGCGCAGAGGGCGAGGGCGGCGATGCGCGTCCGCCACGCAAGACGTTCTCGAAGCCCGGCACCTTTGGGCGCAAACGCGAGGGCTTCGCGGCGCGGGCGTCCGGCGACGAGCGTCCGCCTCGACGCGAATTCTCTCCGCACGCGGGCCAGCGCGGTGACAGTCGTCCGGGACCGCGGCCCGATCGCGGCGAACGCACAGGGTTTGGTGGTTCTCGGGCTGCCGGGAGCTACACTCCCCGGCCACGGGGCGACCGGCCTCAACACGCAGAAGGCGGCAGCTTCACTCCGCGCAAGCCGTATGCTCCACGCGGAAAGGGCTTCTTCAGTGCCCAGCCGCGTCCCTCCGATAACCGGCCCGACCGGGCTGCAAGCGGACCGCGTGAGCGACAGGACCGATTCCCAAGCACCGAGAGCGGCAAACGCGTATACCGCAAATTCGACGCGCCGCGGGATCGGCCAGCGCGGCCGTTCTCTTCCGAAGGGCCAGCGCGTGGAGAAGGTTCAGGCGGCGAGACGCGCAAGTTCTCCGGAGACTTTGCGAAACGCAAATTCGCCGGCAAGTCCTCGGGAAAGTCAGGTGGATTTGCCGGGAAGTCCGACCGCAAACCGGGCGGCGGCTTCGCGGGCAAGAAGACATTTGCGAAGTCAGACCGGCCGTTCACGGGCAAGCCCGCCGGCACCTTCGCCAAGTTTGCCGGGAACAAAAAGCCGTTCGGCAAGCGCCCGCCGGGGCGCAAATTCAAGCCCAGCAAAGGTGAATCCGCCTGATGCACGACCAACCCAAGCCTGCGACAGAAAGCGTGTCCCAGCGCCGCACCCGCCCCGTCATTGCCATCGACGGACCGGCCGGCGCCGGGAAGAGCACGCTAGCCGCCCACCTGGCGCGCCGTTTCGGTTTCCTTAATCTGGAGACCGGCGCTATGTATCGCGCGCTCGCATTGAAGGCGATAGAGGGCGACTTTTCGTTTGACGAAGAGGAGCCGCTGCTCGCACTTGCTGCGACGACTCGGATCGACCTGCAGCCACAGCTTGAGGGCAACCGCGTCCTGCTCGACGGAATGGACGTTTCCCGGCGCATTCGCGATGCAGACGTGACCTCGGCGGCCTCGCGCATATCGGTGCATCCTCAGCTTCGCGCTTGGATGGTTGGGCAACAGCGTGCGCTAGGGGCAGGCGGCGGCGTGGTAATGGAAGGACGCGATATCGGCACCGCAGTCTTTCCCGATGCCGAAGTCAAGATCTTCCTCGATGCCGCACCGGAAGTCCGTGGCAACCGGCGGTTTCGTCAGGCTGTTCCCGCGGAAATGACCACCACGCGTCAGACCCAGTCGCGTCAGGAACCCACCCCGGAAAGCGCTGAGCAACAACAGCTAACCCAGCAGGCTATCCTCGACGAGATGCGGGAACGCGATCGCCGCGACCGCAATCGCGCCGAGTCGCCCCTGCGTCCGGCCAGCGATGCTGTCGTCCTCGACTCGACCGCAATGACACTGGAAGAGGTGCTCGCCCGGGCGGAGCAGATCGTAGTCGCCCATTTGCCTCGGACCTAAGACCTAACCCACTATGTTGGAGTGGTTTACGCGATTGAGGAGGGTGGCGTTCGGGCAATTTCCAGTATAAGTGTCGGCAGACCGACCGTAAGCTGCACAATTAATTGTGCATCCCGGGCTATTTACGATTTTTGTACACAAAAATTTGCCAGTTGTGCTAACCTCAACACATCGTTTGAAACAGATTGGTTTCTGCGACGGTAACTCGTTGTCGACCCCCGATTTGAGTCTTGCGGCAAATTCATCAGTACTAAGGAAATCAACAAAATGGAACAGGGAACAGTGAAGTGGTTTAACGACGCCAAAGGGTTTGGCTTTATCAGCCGTCAGAACGGCGAGGATGTCTTTGTACATTACTCGGCGATCAATTCGAACGGCTTCAAGAGCCTCCAAGAGGGTCAGGCTGTGCAGTTCAACGTGGTCAAGGGACCCAAGGGTTGGCAGGCGTCTGACGTTCAGCCTCTCTAGTCAGTTGGTTTGACCCGGGCAGTTAGCTCTAACCAAGTTTTGCGGGAGGGATGGCTGCGGCTATCCCTCTTCGCCGTTTAACCATCGGCTGAATTAGCGAGGGTTAGAACCACCCGCGGGGTCGTCCGGATCCCGTGGCGGGTTGATTTGTGTCATCCCGGGTAGAATCGTCGACGACGTTCTGAACTTTCGATAGTCCGATTCCACGGCGCGCAGATTTCCGTTGAAGTTGAAGAACAGCAACACGCGCGCGGCGCCCTGGCCTTCGATGCGCGCAGGAAGCCACACCTCATCGTTGACCTTGGTCTGCTCCCAGGTGAAGTGTGTGTCTTTCTGGATGTTCACCACCAGTCCCCCGCCGACTTTGAACGCGTTTACGAAGCGCCCTTCGACTCGAGCCAGCACGTGGTCCTGCTCATCGATCCACGCGGTTCCCACCATGTCTCGAATCATCTCCTCGGAGCGGTTGCGGGTCTTTGCCTCGGGATTGCCGGCGAAGTCGACCGCGATGGTGTCGCGGCCGTTCAGTTCCACCCTGCGCGGGTTGGTAAAGCTACCCAGTTCCAACAGGCGCGACACGGTAATCTCCTCCTCGCCGCGCGAGTCGGTTTCCTTGCCTTGCGTATCGGCCTTTTCGCGCCGTTCCAGCGCTTTGGCTGACTCCTTGTCGATGCGTGCGTCTTCCTTGGCGATCTCCTCCGCGCTGAGAGTTTTGCCGTCCTTTCTTACCATCTGCGCCACCGCAACTCCATTCACCCAGTAGTGATCGTATTCGATCACATCCGTCTTCTTAACTTGTCCACGCCCATCGACCTTCTGCTCAGTTACGACCGAGTGGTAGAGGTAATCCTTCTCGATGGTCTCGGCTTTGCGCTCATTGGTCTCAACATCGTGCATCAGGGCGACGATGTCGGGAAGAGGCCTGTCACCAACTGCTTGCCTGGCTGGGTCTGCTGGATGTGAAGAAGCTGCTGCGGGCAGTTGCGGCGGCGCGCCCTTAGCTCTATCGGGCTGCGCAACCGCCTGGATTGGCGCCGAGGCTGCCATTCCGGGCTGCGCGCGGCTATTGGCGCACATTGCCACGCACCCCGGCAGAAGGAGCATTGCGGTCCGGATTCTGTGTTTTGGCGTAGCCATCGCTCCAATGTAGGACGCTCTATTGGACTCCCGCGGCACGCATCAGGTAGTGACGGCGAGTTCTTCTTCGAGTTGCTGCTTTTCGGCCAGCGCGGTGTAGTAGCCGTTGCGGGCAATCAGTTCGTCGTGCGTGCCCAGTTCGGCGATGCGGCCGGCGACCAGCACCGCGATCCGGTCGGCGTAGCGCGCCGTGGAGACGCGATGCGAGATGAAGATCGTGGTGCGGCCGCGCATCACTTCGCGCAGGCCGGAGAGGATGCGCTCTTCGGTGTAGGTATCCACCGATGCGAGCGCATCGTCGAGGATGAGGATGGGAGGGTTGCGCAGGACGGCCCGGGCGATTGCAGTACGCTGCTTCTGTCCGCCGGAGAGCGTGATGCCGCGTTCGCCGACCCGGGTTTCGAAACCCATGGGGAATTCGAGAATCTCAGCGGCGATGTGAGCGGTGGTTGCAGCTTCCAGGATCTCGGGCTGGGTAGCGTCGGGCCGGCCAAATGAGATGTTCTGCGCGATGCTGTCGGAGAATAGAAACGTCTCCTGCTGGACGAAGCCGATGGCGGTCCGCAGCTTGGCGAGCGGATAGTCGCGGATAGGAAGGCCGTCGATCAGGATCAGGCCCGGGGACGCATCATGCAGCCGTGGAATCAGGCTCACCAGCGTGGACTTGCCGGAACCCGTGGGCCCGACGATGGCGACCGACGAGCCCGCGGGGATTTCGAGATTGATGTTGTGCAGGACCGTCGGGCCACCCGAGGGATAGGCGAAGGTGAGATTGCGGAAGAGGATGGAACCGCGAATCCGTGGCGCGGTATCAATACCGGATTCCTCCGCTGCGTAGCCGGATGACGAAACGGGACCAGTCGCGGCAATGAGGCCGGGATCGTCCGCGATCGAGGGCTTTTGTTTCAGCAGCTCGTCGATGCGAAGCACCGAAGCCGTGCCCCGCTGGAACAGGTTGACTACCCAGCCAATTGCGATCATGGGCCAGATGAGCTGAACCATGTATACGTTGAAGGCGCCGAAGTCGCCCACCGTGATGCGGTGCTGAACGACCTCGTGCCCGCCGACCAGCAACGTGATCATCAGTCCCAGACCGAGCACCAGTTCCAACGAAGGCCAGAGCATGGCCATCAGGCGGACGAGGTGCAGCGAGCGGCTGATGTACTCGCGGTTGGCCTGCTCAAACGACGCAATCTCCGCATCCTCCTGCGCGAATGCGCGAATCAGGCGCGCGCCAGAAAAGTTCTCCTGGGCCTTGGCCGAGATGTCGGAGAACATGGCCTGGATGCGCTCGAAGCGGCGGTGGATACGTTGCCCGAAGGACTGCACCAGAATCGAGGCCAGCGGCAGCGGGCCGACGGCGCACAGGGTCAGCTTGGGGCTGTAGTGGATCATGAATGGCAGCGCAAATATCGTGAAAAAGAGGCAGTTCGCGCTGTACATGATTGCCGGGCCTAGTAGCTGTCGCACCGCATTCAGATCGTTGGTGGTGCGGGCCATAATGTCGCCGGTCCGATGGGTGTGGTAATAGTCGGCCGACTGGCGTTCGAGGTTGGCGAAGAGGTCGTTGCGGAGATCGAATTCAATCTCGCGCGAAGCCCCAATGAGGACCTGGCGCGTGATGTAGAGGAAGACGGCGGCACAGGCGGCGACCAGGACCAGGCGCAGGCCGTGGTGAATGATCTTTGCCTGGGTAACGCCGTGCTGCATGTCGTCGAGGGCGTGACCGACGATGGGTGGGATTAGAACGCGGAAGACGTTGTAGAGGATGACCGCAACGCCTCCCCAGGCGAGGTTCTTCCAATAGCGTTTCAGATACGGCGCGAGCGGTCGGATCTTGTCAAACATTCGTGGCGTCTCGCCTGGGAAGGGCTGCATGGTTTAGATGATGCCTACGGAGGCTGGATGCATCATTGCGGCTTCGGGGGCGTAGCAGACGGAGCTGCAGCCGGTGGGCTGCCCGACCCCACCCCAGCGGGCGGTGCCGCCGGGGTTGAAGCCGGCGGAGAAG
This sequence comes from uncultured Granulicella sp., assembly GCA_964489045.1. Classification (GTDB taxonomy): domain Bacteria; phylum Acidobacteriota; class Terriglobia; order Terriglobales; family Acidobacteriaceae; genus Edaphobacter. Next base: position 12,656 of record CAZAXI010000073.1, read on the forward strand.
CCGGGGTTGGCGGCCTGGGGGCGGCCGCAGCCGGCGGCGCGGGTGGAGTCTTCGGCGCGGGATTCGGATTCTTATCGCTCTGCTTCACCAGTTCCACGTCGAATACCAAGTCGGCGTTCGGTGGGACCGCTCCGTTTCCCCTCGGACCGTAGGCCAGTTGATGGGGGATAAACAACCGTCGTTTGCCGCCAACCCGCATCCCATAAAAGCCCGTGTCCCATCCGGGAATCACCCCGTGCGCGCCTTGCTGCAGAACGAACGGTCCCATCTCCGGGTGTTTGGCGGAGGAGTCGAATACCGTGCCATCCTGCAGATAGCCGGTATAGAGAACGCTGTACCACTGGTGCGGAGCCGCCGGCTCACCGGTCCCAATCTTGGTGTCGATGTAGGCGAGCGAAAAAGTGACAGGATCGATGCCGAGATACTCGCGCACGCTGGCGGCCAAGGCCGGAGGTGCGTCGCTGGTCTTTACTGGAGGGATCGTCGTCAAGGTATATATCGCCTTGGCGCATGGTGCGCCCGCGGGAAGCGCCGGGATCTTGGGTGAGAGTGGAGGCAACTTGACGCAGCCAGGTGCGGCTGCAGCGCTGTGAGGTGCAACGTGGGGTTTGGCTGGGGCCGCTTTTTGAGCAACGGCCGCGATTTGGGCAAACGCTATCGAGGAGAATAGAAGTGCAGAGGTAAGCTTCATGGTTTAACCATGATACTTCGTCCGGATATCGCTGTTGAAGTTCGGGTGTTTCAGAAACAGGTGCGCTGGGTGGAGACAACAAAGATCTCGGGAAGGAACCTAGCAGCCCGTGGTGCAATGGGCCGGATTTAGGCATTGCGTGGGCATAGCTTGATGGGGCGAATGACTGCGGGAGCGGTGGCGATGAGTGCCGATCCCAGTTCCAACGCGGTCTCCGGAGAAACTGGCGTGCAATCCCCAAAAGCAGACGCAAAAATGAGACTTGCGGCTCGGGTTTTCATCTCTCGTGGCGTGCCCGCACCCAACAGCTTGCGCAGGATCGGGTTCAGGTTGAACGCGCGACATGAATCACTGCCGCTTCGGGATGATCTCGCGTCGTTAAGCATGGCGGTGGCGCGCGGCAGCGGGTGCGAGGCGGCTACGGCAAGAGACCTCGCTTGCAACCCGGGAACACCCCGATGAAAACAACCTCGGGGCGGAGTTCGCCCCACATCTCGCTTCTGAGTTGTGGGATCCACAAGCTGAGCAGATCGAGTCAGACGTGCTGCGAACTCTGAATGAGTTTGCCTCGGGGGTGATCAAGCTGTGCCCTTCGACAGAGTGAGGTCTGACCGTTAGCCGTGCACTGCGGCGACCTGCGTCTTCTCTTTTTCGGCAAGGTACCAATTTATTGTTTTCCTCAGCCCCTCATGGAATTGGGCTTTGGGCTGGTAGCCAAGCTCATTGGTCGCGCGACTTATGTCCGCCAGTGAGTGCTTGATGTCACCCTCCCTGGGAGGACCATAGTTCGGCTTGCCCGAGAACCCGAGCCGGTCTGCGATGGCGGCGTACACATCGTTGAGGGTGTGGCTCTTCCCGGTACCAATGTTGAAAACACGCCCTGTCGCCACGGAGCTGGGAGCGACGCAGGCGAGCAGGTTCGCGCCGACGGCGTTATCGACGTAGTTGAAGTCGCGGCTGTTGAACCCGTCGCCGAAGATGGTGGGTGTTATTCCGGCCATCATCTTGCAGGTAAATTGCGCGATAACACCCGAATAAGGTGAGTCCGCGGCCTGGCGCGGGCCAAAAATATTGAAGTAGCGCAGGCAGACTCCTTCGAGCCCATAGGTGCGGTAGAAAGACTGGATGTAGTACTCGCAGGTCAGCTTCTGCACCGCATATGGCGACAACGGCAGAGGCGACATGTCTTCCTGCTTGGGCTGCGTGGGCTGGTCTCCGTAGGCCGAAGACGAGGCAGCATAAACGATGCGGCGAACCTTCGCATCGCGCGCGGCGACCAGTAAATTCAGGGTGCCATTAATGTTGGATTCGTGTGAGCCGACAGGGTCCTTTACCGACCTCGGCACGGAGGCTAGTGCTCCCTGGTGAAGAACATAGTCAATACCTTCGCAGGCAGATCTCATCCCTGCGACGTCTTGCAGATCCATCTGCTCGAAGGAGATTTCGTGGCGAATGTCGGCGAGGTTATCGAGGCTTCCGGTCGAGAGATTATCAATCCCCCGCACCTCGTGCCCCTGCCCAACCAAGGCATGTGCCAGGGTTGATCCGATGAAACCTGCAATTCCCGTGATCAGGTAACGAGCCATTTTGTCTCCGCTCCATTTCTTCATGAGATACCGAGAATCTCGTAACAACCGTCTAAACCCGTTGCCGGCCTCGCAGGTACCGAAGCGTCGGATCTCGCAAACAAGGCGCAGCGCCGCGACACCAGCAATCAGTTTCGCGGCCAAACTCCTCGTTCGTCGATGCAACTTTCGTGCACTCGTCCGTCCGCCGGGTCGATCACACCGCTGACGACAGAAACCGCCTGGGTCTATGGTAAATCCTCGCATAAGCGTTTGATAACTTGTTTTGGACACCCACTTTCGGGGGACACAAAGTCCAAGAGAGGGTGCGATAATCGTGATCATGTCCATTACCAGCCAAGCCGTTCTACCGCAGATTGCCCAGGAGCGCCTCAAGCGTCTGGAGGCACGCACAGCCAAGATCGGAGTCATCGGACTCGGTTACGTTGGCCTGCCGCTGTCACTACTTCTCTCCGAGGCTGGATTCAAGGTTACGGGCTTCGACATCGATGCCAAAAAGGTGACTGACCTCGAGGCCGGCCGGTCCTACATCTTCCGTATCCCGGCCAGCGAAATCAAGGACGCACGTCAAAAGGGATTCGCCGCCACCACAGATTTTTCGCAACTGTCCGACCAAGACGCCATCATCATGTGCGTTCCCACGCCGCTCACTGAGCACCGCGAGCCGGACTTGAGCTACGTGGAAAACACGGCCAAAGCCGCGGCTCCTTGGGTTCGCGAAGGTCAACTGGTAGTCCTCGAGAGTACAACCTACCCCGGAACAACCGAAGAGTTGATGATACCAGTACTCGAGGCAGGTAATACGCAAGGGCTCAAGGTGCAGAGCAAGGGCATAGCGGCGGAACACGGCGTTTTTTACGTTGCGTTTTCCCCGGAGCGCGAAGATCCGGGTAATGTCACGGTCGCGCGGCGCGATATTCCGAAGGTGGTGGGCGGGCACGAGCCGATTGCGACGGAGCTCGCCGCTGTGTTGTACGAGGGGATATTTACGCGATCCGTGCGCGTTTCGTCGACTCGTGTTGCGGAGATGACCAAACTGCTGGAGAACATCTATCGTTGCGTAAACATCGCCCTAGTGAATGAACTTAAGCTCCTCTCGCTACGCATGGGGGTAGATATATGGGAGGTTATCGACGCGGCGGCGACAAAGCCCTTCGGATTTCACCCCTTCTATCCGGGCCCGGGACTTGGGGGCCACTGCATCCCGATAGACCCTTTCTACCTCAGTTGGAAGGCAAAGGAGTACGACTTCAGCACCCGCTTCATCGAACTCGCTGGAGAGGTCAACGAGGCGATGCCCGCGCACGTGGTGCAATATGTAGCAAACGGACTAAATCAGCATAAGAAGGCCATGAACGGATCGCGGATTCTGATGCTTGGCATGGCGTACAAGAAGGACATCGATGATCTTCGCGAGTCTCCTTCATTGACCGTGATCGAACTGCTGCGCGAGCAGGGTGCCGAAGTCCTCTACAACGATCCCTACTTTCCCTCTGTAGGCCGGGGACGCCGTTACAACCTGAACATGACGTGCACGCCGCTTACTGATCTCGAGCAGTACGATTGCGTGCTGATCATGACAGACCACTCCGACTACAACTACAACGAGATCGTGAGCCAATCGCAGCTCGTGGTGGATTCCCGCAATGCAACCAAGGGAATCCGGTCCGCAAATATTCTTCGCTGCTAGAAGTGGTGCGTCAAGCAGATTGCAGAATATTCGGGAGGCACGGGCACGGTTGAACCTCTCTTAGGATGTCGGCGGTTTTGGCAGTCCAGATGAAGGGCTGTGGTTTTTCATTGTGCTCGTCGATGCAGTCGCAGATGGCCATAATCAGTTTCTTCGACGTTCCGGATGCCGGGTAATGACCTGAGGAGATAGCCCAGAATCGGCTTATCTAATCGCGAATATCCGGAGATGCCGCCAATTGATGTGGAGGAGGATTAGTAGCGACGGTCTCGTTTTGGGAAATTTAGCGGCAAAATCGAACCATCTGACCGGGCTGTACCGCCTCCGCGACAGCCAATCTATCGGCCATTGATTGCGGGCTCCCGATGTGAAGTCGCCCTTCAGCCACTTAACGAAGCTCTCCGAATGGAGCAGGTAGGTGTGCTTCGTGGACGGCGTCATATTAGGGCGAATATTCTCGGGCGAGCTATTGGCAGACGTTTCCTATATACCCAATCACACCTCTCCTCGTTCCACAGGGCCGGGCGAATGACATCTAGGAACGCTAGAGCCTTGCGCCAAAAAGGCCGAGGAGAGCATGCCCCGGGGGCTAAAGGCCCCCGGCAGCGAGCCCTGGGCTACCGGCCGGAGCCAGGTGGGTCTGACCTTCAGCTCAGATCAGATACTTTTCGCTTGATGAGCGATGGATTGCATTCGGCCATGTTGCCGCGTCTCAAGCCGAGCCAGGCCGCCAGCCGGGATCGAGCCCACTTGAGCGGCCCAAAGAACTTCGTGTCCTTCAACCTGCTCCTCATCTTGCTGTGCCAAGGCTCCGAAACTTCCTGCGTGACCGGCGCCACTCCACTCCCGCTCCAGGCGACCACATAGTCTGATTGCTGGACGCTCTCGTGGCTGAAATCTCCCATCTTTACTGTCCTGCACAAGACGTACAAGCGATGATCCGAATCCGACCGAACCGTGACTCGAAGTCCGTTGCTGGGCGGCTTAACCTCATACCAGGAGCTTTCGTCGCTCAAGTCGGCAATGAATACCTGGGTTGCAGAATAGCCGTTCTTTGTCGAATAGAGAGAAAAGAACAGCTCGGGGGAGAACTGCCAGAACCCGTGGCCGCAGAAGTTATTGGCGGGCACGCAATGAAGAATCTGGCCTCCGGCAGCGCAGAGCATTGAGATGTTTCGCAGGCCCTGTGGCACGTTGTATATGTGCTCGAGGCAGCCCGAGTCGAGTACCGTGTCATACTGGCCGGGCGGAACAAGCGGCTGGTTGAAATCGGCAATATGTGTGCATCCCTCGTAGTCGGAGTTGTCGAAGGAATCGACGCGTTTGGCTCCGAATACTCCGACTAACAGGTCTTCGCAGTACTGGGGATCCGGATAGTCCGGGGGTAGAGAAACCTGCCTCCTGAGCTCTGCCGGAGACACATACATCGCTTGCCTTCCAATGGTTGCCGTCACGCCGAGCCCATTCGATTTCGAGGATGCCCAACTCAGCAGATGTAGTGCGTGCATATCGATGCCCATTACGCTTGTTCTCCTGTAGTAATCCTTGGGAAAGTGGCCACCCTACAATCAATAGCACTTCTAGCACAACTGAGAGAACCAGCGGAAGCACACATCCGGCAGACTCGTAGGACCTCGCGTTGTTTAGCATAGAAAGCGTCCGTGTACATTGTCTTCGCGTCAGGCTCAGTTGACTTGCTCATAGTCGTTTCTTTTGTGCCGTTGGCACGTCAGTCCGATGTCAGAAATTATGACAGCATAGCACGAGGCCCCCGCACATCCGCTGAGGTCGGGATCGGGGCGGTGTTCATTTCCAGGAGAAAACACTCGCTTATCTGCCGAAGCACCGGCGACTTTTGTGGCCGGATTAAGAGACCGCGTAGGGTTCTTGAGCAACAACAGGTGCAGAATTTGGGGCTTGTGTCGTTCACGCCCTCGCGAGAACTGCCCCAGCGCCTTTCCCCGCTCCGCATTCAGTCTGACCTTCGTGACACGCGCATCGTGCTGCCTTGTCATTGTAAGACGAACACCAAATCGTTGCTATTTACGACTTACGGCGCACTGTTCTAGCAGACTGGCCGCAACTTAAGTTTGCAGGAGAAATCCAAGCAACATAGCTACTCTGAGAACAACAAGCACGCGCTTCGCAAAGTAATGTCGCGAATTGCGGCTTTATTCAGTCAAGTCCTAGTTTTTCTGTAGATTGTATTTCCTTAGCCTGCATTATTCGTGAAGCCGCCGAAGAGTGGTTTTGGGGCGGCGAGATTGTGGCGAAGATGCTCGCGGCAGCGTTTCACGGTGCATTACACCCCGAAACACGGTAGCTAGCTGAATCAGGCGGAGATCGAGGTTCAAGCCTTGTTCGAGAATTGGAAAACCGCGACTTACTGCACTGTTAGCGTGAGGAAGGCGGCTGGCTGCACCGAGCCGCTTGCCGCGATTACGGAGACGGTCGAAGTAGTCGGGAGAGGAGTAATCGAGTCAGCTCCGCATCCCATGCATAGGCCCAATCCCAGCGCTGCCGCGATCGCTATCATCAGCAGGTTCAAGCCGCGTCGCTTTTTCCGGCCAAAGCAGCAGAATACAACCGCCAGCGCCGAGCTTGGAAAAGACGGGCTGGAGTTGCGGGGGAGGGCTGCGCTAGCCGTCGACGCTGTAATGGTGAGCGTCGTCGAGGCTACTGCGCCTGATGGCGTTAGAGTGTCCGGAGCGAAGCTGCACGAGGTTCCTGCAGGCAGCCCCGAGCAACTGAAGGAAACCACGGAGGCGAAACCGTTCTGTGGAACTATCTGGACGGTAGCCGCACCGCTTTGTTTGGCAGTCACGGTGAGAGTCGCCGGCAAGATTGTGACGGCGAAGGTGGGTGCCGGCAGATCGATGGAGTAGGTCGCTGAGCCAGTCGCGCTGGACAAATAGGTAGCGGTACCAGTTCCCCCGCTCCTGGCTTTGCCGAATCCATTGGCATTGTCGACTTCGACAGCGATGGCCTGGATAGTTTTGCTGGCAGCGACGGTGATAGGGCCGAAGTAAATCGGCGAACTGGTTGTCGGCGTAGATCCGTTCGTTGTGTAGTAGATCGTCGCCGAGGGCGTGGTTGTACTGATCGTTACCTTCTGTGCTGAGGCGTACGTACCGCCTGCTGGGCTGAAGATCGGCGTACCCGGTGCTTCATTGATGGTGTAGGACGCCGAGCCGACTACGCTGGTCGAATCGCCGGCTGCCACGGCAATGGCTTCAACTGTTTCCGAGGCCGAAACCGTGATGGGACCGGAATACACCTGCGAACCGGTGGTGGGTTGCGATCCATTGGTGGTGTAGTAGATCGTCGCCGAGGGCGTGGTTGTGCTGATGGACACCGTCTGCGCCGAAGAGTACGTCCCGGTGGCGGGACTGAGCACTGGCGTAGCCGCTTTCGGCAGGGTGACCGTGTAGGATGCTGAACCCATGGCACTGGTCTTGCAGCCCGAAGCCAAAGCGATTGTTTTTATCGTCTCGCTGGCAGTAACCATGACGGGGCCGGAGTACACCGGTGAACTGGTGGTAGGCGTAGCTCCATTGGTGGTGTAGTAGATCGTCGCCGAGGGCGTCGTTGTGCTGA
>CAZAXI010000074.1:0-20107 GCA_964489045.1 uncultured Granulicella sp.
TCTTCGGCGACAGCTACTCCGACTCCGGCTCCGGCTATCTCGACACCAACGGCCCTACCGCCGTCGCCTATCTCGCCCAGCATCTCTCAATCCCCTTCACCTTCTACGGCGACCCCAACTCCAAAGGCAAGGGCCTCAACTTCGCCATCAGCGGAGCCGGCTCCGGCGCAGGCGCAGGCCGCCGCTATCCCACTGGCGAGATGCTCGGCATCGGCATGAAGAACCAGGTCGACAACTTCGTCGCCTTCACCAAAACCAACGACATCCCCAAGTTCGACCCCGCCACCACCATGTTCTTCTTCTTGGGCGGCCTCAACGATCGCGGCAAACCCGACGGCTACACCCGTACCAACATCGAAGACGAGATCGACACCCTCTACTCGCTCGGCGCCCGCCGCTTCATGGTCGCGCTCCTCCCCACCAAGATTCCACAGTTCGCCACCGCCGGCACCGCCTTCAACCCCGAACTCGCCAGGATCCCCGCCGAAGAGCTGGCCAAGCATCCCGACATCCGCATCGCCAACTCCAACTGGGGTCTCTTCCTCGACGAGGTCATCACCAACCCCGCCAAGTACGGCATCACCGACACCACTCACCCCTGCGCCGGCCGCGCCATCCACCACGAAGACACCACCCCCTGCGCCGCACCCGACACCCACTTCTTCTACCACGAGGGCCACCCCTCCACCGCCGTCCATCGCGCCGTCGGCGACATGCTCTACCACGAGGCCATCACCCAAGCCCCGTAAGCGCGCAACCCTTCACGGCCTCGCCCCCAACATATTGCTCTTCACCGCCGCCGCCAGCGGCACTACCACCGGTGTCGCCGCGCCAACAAACTCCACCAGCACGCTGTCGGCGGCGTTCGTCAACCAGATATTGCCTGAGCCGTCGATGGCAATCCCGTCCGGCTCATCCACTCCCGCGCCGGTTAGCCCGGACGGCGTCAGCACCGCCCCCGTGTTGGCAAACTCCGACAGGCTGTTGCCCAGCGAGTTCGCCACCCACACCCGCCCGGAGCCGTCGATCGCCAGGCACTCTGGCCGATACATGCCTCCACCCGTAAAACCGAACGGCGGCGACAGCGCCACGCCCGAGTTCGAAAACTTCGAGAGCGCCGAACTCCCCGCATTCACCACCCACACATTGCCCTGGCTATCGATCGCGACCCCGTCGGGCACGTTCAGCCCGCCTCCCGTATAGCCCGCGAACGGTGAGATCGGCACTCCGGAATTCGAGAGCTCCGTCAAACTGTTTCCCGTTTGATTGCTCACCCACACGTTGCCCGCTCCATCAATCGCAATCCCAAACGGCCCGTCATAATAGCCGCTGCCATAGCTGCCCACCGCGGCCCCGGTGCTCGACGAGAGTTCGCTGATACACCCCGCGTTCGCAATGCCTTCAGCGTTAATAACCCCGCTGCTGCCATATGCATTCGATACCCAGATTTCATTCGATCCATCCACCGCTACGCCATGAGAATAAGGGGTCGCGCAGATCGGAAAGCCGCCGCTCGGCGACACTGCTGAATAGCCTGTGAACTCCGATGCCCCCGTGCCGCCCAGGTTCACCACCCACGCATTTCCGGACAGGTCAATGGCAATTGCCGCCGGCTGATTCAGACCACCGCCGGAGTATCCCGTGCTGGAAGACATCGCCACCCCCGTAGGCAGGAACTCGGAGAGCCGGGACGACCCCAGATTCGCGACCCACACATTGCCCGCAGCGTCGATGGCGATGCCCTGCGGCTCTCTCAACCCTCCGCCGGTAAATCCGATCGCCAGGGTTAAGTCATGCGGCGCTGCGGCCAGGAACGGCACAAACGGCGGCGAGCTGGGCATCAGCCCATACAGCCCCGCCGCATTAGCGCTGGGATTATGCGCAATGTTGATCGCGGCCGTTGCCGTATCCGTCGGGACCACCACCGGCGACCCCATGGCCACACTGTCCGCAAACAGAGTCGCACAGTTGCTCGAGTTGGCCGCACCGCTGCCCACGCACGCCGACAGAATATCCGCCAGCATATTGATCTCGCCCAGCGGTATCGTGCCGTTCCCTCCCGGCGTATACACATACGCCAACCCCGTTCTCAGCGAAGTCATGTTCGCGGCGTCGGCAAACGCAGTCGCAATCCCCATCAGCGCCGCCGCCGTCCCCGAACTCGACACATGCACCGCATCCGTCGCAAAACCCGCCAGCGCATACGCCGCCGCCACCGTCGACACCTCATTCACCCACACATACCCCAGCCCGCTCAAGCTCCCCGTGTTCGGACAGGTCCCCAGCGCCGCCAGCAGCCCCGCTGCGGAGTTCGCCTCGCTGCCCGCCGCCCCTCCCAGAGCATAGACATACAACTGCGAGCCCGCCGCGCAAACCGCTCCCCCCGGCCACGTGAAGCCCCCATCCGTTCCCGTCAGCAGGTACGCGCCAATCGCATCCGACTGTCCCGTCGCCGCCGCCTTCAACACTGGAACCGAGGGCTGCCCATAGCCCGTCGTGTTCGCGGCCATCAGGTAAACGTGTGCGCCCACCATCGGCTGCTTGCCGTCGTAAACCACCCCATCCGTACTCCCCGGCTGCATCATCGAGATCAGCGCCACGCTGCCCGCGCTGTTATTCAGGCCGCTGCTGTCATACACCGTCAGCGAAACCGCATAGTCACCGGCCGCCGCATAGGCATAGCTTGGCTTCACCCCCGTGGCTGTGCCCCCATCCCCAAACTTCCACGCATAGGTCAGCGCCAGCCCTTGCGGATCACTCGAACCGCTTCCGTCAAAGGTCAGCACCGTCCCCTCCGTCGCGCTGTACGGCCCGCCAGCATTTGCCACTGGAGGTTGCAACTGCGGCACATTGACCACCGGGTCGTCTGCGCCACCGCCCTTGGAACACCCCGCCAGATACAGCAAACCGCATGCCGCAACCGTTAGGCCGACCCGCATAGCCGCTCTCCAGGGAAATCGCCCCCAAAGCTTACCACCCACCCCCCACCCCCCGCCCCCAAATTCGTCATTCATCCGCACCGGGTCACCACTCAAGCCGGGTGCCCCATGATCGGCGCGGGCTTTCCGCGCCTATCGTGGGAACACTCACTTCCCACCCACACCAAGCCGGGTGCCCCATCTTCGGCGCAGCTTCATCGCGCCTAAGGTGGGGTTCCGACGAACCACACCACTGGGTTTCCCACTCTCTCGCCGCTAATCGCCCAAATACACCGCTATTCGTCGAAATTAACATCTATTTTCATAATCCGGGCATAGACTGGGGCCACTATGGTAGCGGCTGATAGATCGCTGATCAGGTTCAAGGCAGTTGAGTGCGGTACATGGAGATGTAATGCCTGCGGATGGATATATCCACATCCCGAACTAGCCGGCAAGGGATTCCTGTTTCGAGAAGACTTTGAGGCAGCGTTCCACCTGCATCGGTGCGAGCAACACCCGCCGCCCGACCAAATGACCCGTCACAACCTGAACTGAGCTCCGGCGCCCGGGTGCCCCATTCATCGCGCAGCGATGGGTGGGCGTGAATCGTCATTCCGGCGGTGGGTGTGAATCGTCATTCCGGCGGTCGGTGTGAATCGTCATTCTGGCGGTCGGTGTGAATCGTCATTCTGGCGGCGGGTGTGAATCGTCATTCTGGAGCGAAGCTCCAGAATCTCCGTATTTGCCCTGCCCCCGTCCGACCCATTTTGTTTGTCATTCCCGAGGGGAATCCGCTTTTGCTTGTCATTCTGAGCGCAGCGAATGGGGTCCCCGGCCAGCTTGCCGGCTGGGGCGGGAAGAACCCCCGCATTTCCCATCCGGCTGCCCCACATCTCGAGGTCCCCGGCGAGCGTGCTCGCTGGGGTTAGCATCTCGCCTCTCAGATGTGGAAGCGGCCCGGAGGGCCAACACCAAACGTCAGCCCAGCCCGGCAGGGCTGGGAACCAGGGCCAACCGAATCCCGAGCGCCGTAGGCGCGACACTGTTCGCGCACAGGATCACAGTTGCGCTGGCCCACCCTCGCCAATGACAGAAGCGAGGGAACTCCCTAAGGCCGCGTCCCCAGCGTATTGTTCTTCACCCCCACCGAAATGGGAGTCACCACGGGCACCGCTGCCCCAACCAGTTCCACCGCGGATTGATAGCCGATCATCCACACATCGCCTGAACCGTCAATCGCAATATCCCCGGCGCCTCCGTCTGAATATCCACTCGTTCCGGAGAGAATGGCGCCGCTATTCGACAGTTCGGTAACGCTGCGACCATTCTGAACCCACACGTTTCCGGCCCCATCGATTGCGATTGCCAAGGGTGATGTAAGGCCACCCCCTGTAAATCCGCTAGCCCCTGACAGTATCGAGCCAGAGTTAGAGAACTCGACCACAGAGTTCCCGTTCTGACTTGTCACCCAGGCATTCCCGATATGGTCGATCGCTACCCAGCCGGGATTCGACAGGCCCCCTGCCGATCCTGTTGCATGCCAAAGCACGGCCCCTGTGGGCGATAGCTTGGTGACGCCGCCGTTCCCTATGGCATAATCTTGGAGCCCTGTAACCCAGGCATCGCCCGAAGTATCAATGGCAATGCAGTTGCTTTCATACACCCCTGTGCCCAAATACCCGCCATATGGCGAGAGAATAGATCCGGTATTCGAGACCTCGACAATTGCAGAACCATTCGCAATGCTCCCAGCCCAGGCGTCGCCCAGGCCATCAATAGCAATAGCAACGAAATTGCGCGCACCCCCGTACCCGTCGACGTATCCATTGGCCCCAGAGAGCAGCGTTCCAGAGGGAGAGACCTCCGTTAGCGAATAGCCGCTTGCCGTCCAGGCATTACCGGATTCATCGATCGCAATAACAGAGCCGCCAGTATAACCGTTGGGGCCAGAAAGAACAGCACCCGTGCTCGACAGTTCGATGAGACCTCCATTTCCGATCCAGACGTTGCCAAGCCCGTCAATCGCAAGGGCACTCGCGTAGGAAATGGGAAAACTCAGTAACATCGTGAAATCGTTGGGCACGGTGCCCAACGTCGGCGTAAAGACAGCAGTTCCGGAAGCAAGTGCATAAAGACTCGCAACGTTCGCGCCCGGGTGGTGCGCAATATTGATCACCGCAGTGGCCGTGTCCGTCGGCTGTGCCCCCGTAGGCGTACCGTCCGCCGTTGCGTTGGGCAGCAGTGTCCTGCAAGATGCACTTGAGCTGGTGCACGCATTTAGGATGGTCGCCAGCGTGTTGATCTGTGCTTGTGGCGCCGTCCCACCCCCCGTCGGAGTTGTCGCGACCGCCGCGCCTGTCCCCACCGTCTCCAAGTTCGCCGCATTTGCAAACGCATTCGCAATCCCCGTGCGCGCCAGCGCAGTCCCCGAACTCGACACATGTACCGCATCCGTCGCAAACCCCGCCATCGCATACGCAGCCGCTGCTGTCGACACCTCGTTGACCCAAATGTACGGAGTCGACGCGAAGTTTCCCCCGCTCGGACAACTACCCAGGACCGTCATCAGCCCCGAAGCAGGGTTTGTGCCGTTTCCCCAGTTACCTCCCAGCGCATACAGATATACCTGCGTTCCAGGCGTGCAACTGTAATCGCCCGTCCACGCGAAGCTCCCATCCGCAGCCGTCAGGACATACGCGCCCAGCGAGTCGCTCATACCCGTAGACGTTCCATTCAGCAGCGAGACCGACGGCTGGCCATAGCCGGTCGTGTTCGCCGCAAAAAGGTAAACATGCGCGCCCGAAATCGGTTGGAGGCCGCTGTAAACCGAGCCACTGACGCCGGGTCCACCGTTCGCGATCGCAACCTTGGCGGTGGTAGTGGATGTCAGCGTATCCGCGCTGGTTACGGTCAGGGTCACGGTGTAGGAACCCGCAGTCGAGTATGCATGGCTTGGCGTCACGCCCGTGCCGGTCCCGCCATCCCCGAAGTTCCATGCATAGGTCAACGACAGGACATCGAACGACCCCGATCCGTTAAAACTGATCGCACTCCCCGATAACCCGGTATACGGCCCTCCGGCGTTCGCCGCGGGAGGTGGCACTACCGAGACGTACGTATCCTCGCACGCGCCCAAATTGCTCCCATTTGTTACGCAAAGTTGGACGGTGTAGAGGGTTGGTGCCGAGTAGAGATGCGTTGGAGTGGCCCCCGTGCCCGTAGTGCCGTCCCCGAAGTGCCACAAGTAGGTAAGCGCCTCTCCTTGCGGATCGCTCGAACCGCTCGCGTCCAAGGTGACTGGAAGCCCCAACCCCACGTTGTAGAACTGCGCTCCCACCGACGGAGCCGGAGGCTGTGCACTTACGAGCGAAATCCCAAATTCATAAGGATCCGCCGTCAGCGCTGGTGCAAACGGCACCGTCCCCGATGCCAGTGCGTACAGGTTCGCTATGTTTTGGAAATTTCCATACGGATTTCCATACGGATTATGCGCGATATTGATCGCTGCGGTCGCCGTATCCGTCGCTACCGTCCCCGTCGATCCCGCAGACTCCGCATTCGCAAACAATGTCGTACACGCCGACCCCGTCCCATTCGAATTCACACAGCTCGCCAGTATATTCGCCAGCGTATCGATCTCCGCCTGCGGCACCGTCTGATTGCCGACCGGAGTCGTAGCCAAGGCCGTGCCCGAAGGCAGGTCAGCCAGGTTGGCCGCATTCGCAAACGCGTTCGCAATTCCCGTCAGCGCCAGCGCCGTCCCCGAACTCCCCACATGCGTCGCGTCCGTCGCGAACCCCGCCATCGCATACGCCGCCGCCACCGTCGAAACCTCATTCACCGTCGCAAACACCGCTGGCCCCGTCGCGCTCGGGCAGTTCCCAACCGCCGCCATCATCCCAATCGCCGAATTCGCCCCCGCCCCCGCATTTCCTCCTAGCACATATAGGTAGAGCTGCTGCCCACTGGTGCAGCTATAGCCACCCGTCAGGCTGAAGCTTCCGTTCGCGTCCGTCACCACGTACGCGCCCACGGAGTCCGAGTTCCCTGTTTCCGCCGCGCTCGCCACCGAAACCGAAGCGTTGCTGCCCGAAGCCGCAAGTCCCGCACCGCCATATCCCGTCGTGCGCGCCGCCAGCAGATACACATGCGCGCCTACCACCGGCTGCGACCCGCTCGTCGCCTGTCCCGTCAGTGGCGCACCCGGAGCGCCGATCTTCGCTTGCACGGTAGCCGTGTTGGTAAGCCCGTAGGAATCCGTCACCGTCAGATTCACCGTGTACGTCCCCACCGCAGCATAGGTATGCGTCGGGGCTACACCGGATCCCGTATTTCCATCGCCAAAGACCCAAGCATAGGTCAGCGCCAACCCTTGCGGATCGGTCGATGCACTCCCGCTGAAGCTCACCGCGATTCCCTCGATGCCGCTATACGGCCCGCCCGCATCCGCCACCGGCGGCTGTCCGATGTTGTACACCGCGCTCGCCACCGCGCTGGGGCTGTACCCGTTCGCCACCGCCATCGCCTCAACTGTCTCCGAACTGCTGACCGTCAGCGGAACGCTGTATAACGCCGACGACGCCGTCGCCGTCGTTCCATCCGTCGTGTAGTGAATCTGCGCCCCATTCGTGGTGTCGGAGAGCGTCACCGTCTGCGCCGACGTATACGTCCCCGCCGCCACGGAGAACGTCGGCGTCGCCGCCATCATCACGTAGGCCGCACTCGTCACCAGGCTGCCGCTATCGCCGGCCGCCAGCGCAATTGCCTGGAGCGTCTCCGAACTTGCCACCTTAATCGGGGCACTATACAGCGTAGATTCAACCGACGGCACCGACCCGTCGACTGTGTAATAAATCGCCGCACCTGCCGTCGCGCACGTTATCGCCACCGTCTGCACCGACGTATAAGTCCCCGCAGCCACCGAGAACACCGGCGCCGCCGTCGCCGGCACGCTGGTCGACCCACCACCCCCCGTGCCCGGGGCGCTGCTGCTGCATCCCCCCAACACCATCCCCACGCTCACGGCCAGCAAACCCATCCAACCAACGAAATACCGTCCTGCAACGCCACACCGCTTGACCAGGCCCGAACGCATAACACTCCCCCAGGAAATTCACCCACAAAGCTACCCCCCCCCGGCACCCCTCCGTGTGTCCGCCGTCACACGTCTACTTGGCCCTTGCCTCTGTTTTCTTGCCTTTGCCTCTGTTTTCCTTGCCCTTGCTTCTACGTACCCCAAGGCTGGTAGCCTGAGGCTTCAGCCTCGGGTCTCCTTGGGTCTCAAGCTCCGGTCGAGCACAAGGGCTTTTAACCCCTGGGGCCCTAGGGTACCCACCAAGCCAGCCGCCCCATCTCCCTTGGAACCGGACAGCCGAAAAATCCGTAACTGACTTTAGCGATATCGCGGCCCGTACGTCCCACGTTTATCCTGTCTCCAAGGCGGCTCGAATGACGATTCCAACGGCACCGCGAATTCTCGCCAGCATTGCCTTCCTCGCCCTTCTCGCCACTCCCGCTTTCGCCCAGCCGCCTGCCGATCCTCCGCCCGCCGCCGCATCCGCGCCCACCTTCGAACTCGCCGGCGTCCACCCCAGCCCCCACACCACCAACACCGACTTCACCGGCGGCGTACTCCACGCCGATCGCTACCTGCTCCACAACGCCACCATGGTCGACATCCTCTCCCTCGCCTACGGCATCGACCGCGACAGCATCCTCTCCGGCCCCGCCTGGCTCGACCTCGACCGCTTCGACATCGACGCCCGCGCCCCCCGCACCACCTCGCCCGGCGACGTCAAGCTCATGCTCCAGGCCCTGCTCGCCGACCGCTTCCACCTCGTCACCCACAACGACACCCACCCCCTCCCCGCCTACGTGCTCAGCGTCGGCAAAGCTGGCCCCAGGCTCAAGCCGGGCGACGACTCCGGTCCTTCCAGTTGCGGGCAAACCCCCAACGCCCCGGCCACCCCGCAGGGCGCTGTCCGCATGAACTACGTCACCTGCACCAACCTCACCCTCGACCAGATCGCGGCAGACCTGCACGACATGGCAGGCGACTACCTGGACCGTCAGGTCGTCAACTCCACCGGCATCAAAGGCTCCTGGACCTTTGACCTCAAGTGGACCGGACGCAACAACCTCCAGCGTGCCGGCTCCGACGGCATCACCATCTTCGACGCCCTCTCGAAACAGCTCGGCCTCCAGCTCGAAGCCAAGACCGCCCCGCTCCCTGTCATCGTCGTCGACAAGGTCGACCAGACCCCCACTCCCAACGCCCCCGGCCTCGACAAAGCCCTCCCGCCGCCGCCTCCCGCCGAGTTCGACGTCGCCGTCCTCACCCCCAGCAAGCCCGACGCGCCATTCCAGGGCCGCATCACCGGCAACCAGGTCAACGCTACCGGCATGACGGTGAGGTTCCTCATCGACTTCGCCTGGAACCTCAACGACAACGACGACGACCTCATCGCCAACGCCCCCAAATGGCTCACTCAGGACCACTGGGACATCCTCGCCAAGGCCGCGCCCGAGGCCCAGGCCATCGGCCCCGACGGCAAACCCCAGCTCGACTTCGACCTCCTCCCCCACATGGTCCAAACCCTCCTGGCCGAGCGCTTCGGCATGAAGTCCCACTTTGAAGACCGCCCCATCGACGCCTTCACCCTGGTCGCCACCAACCCCAAACTCAAGAAGGCCGCCGACCCCCTCAGCCGCACCGGGTGTCATGAAGGCCCCGGCCCCGACGGCAAGGATCCGCGCATCACCGATCCCATCCTCGGCCGCCTCCTCTACTGCCGGAACATGACCATGGCCCAGCTCGCCGACCAGCTTCCCTCGCTCGCTCCCGGCTACATCTTCACCCCCGTCCTCGACTCCACCGGCCTCAAGGACGCCTACGACTTCACCCTCAGCTTCTCCACCTCCGGCCAGCTCGCCAGCCGCCCGCCGCCGTCGTCAACCGGCAGCGATCCCAACGCGGCCGACCCCAACGGCGGCCT
This sequence comes from uncultured Granulicella sp., assembly GCA_964489045.1. Lineage (GTDB taxonomy): Bacteria > Acidobacteriota > Terriglobia > Terriglobales > Acidobacteriaceae > Edaphobacter. The sequence goes on from CAZAXI010000074.1 coordinate 9,917, forward strand.
CTCCCTGCCCGACGCCGTGGCCCGCCAGCTCGGCGTCAAGCTCATCAAGGAAAAACGCCCCTCCCCCGTCCTCGTCATCGACCACATCGAAGAACACCCCACCGACAACTGACCTCTTGGACAGTCCTTCTCACCGCCGCATAAACTGGAGATGGCTCACCGGCCCGGCCCAATTCGACGCGGCACCCGAAGGCGGTTTTCCATGACTCGAATCGTTCGACCATTCGCAGCCCTCACCTGTCTCGCCCTGGTCGCTCTCCCAGCCCTCGGCCAATCGCCGTCGCCGGCCGCCGCCGGCCCCACCGCCTTCCTCGCTGCCGACGTCCACCCCAGCCCCAAGCGCCTCCACGCCGAAGTCCAGGGCGGCGTGGTCCATGGAGATCGCTACTACATCCGCGCCGCCACCATGGTCGACCTCCTCTCCGCCAACTACCAGGTCGATCCCAGCAGCATCTTCGGTGGCCCCGCATGGCTGGCCTTCGATCGCTTCGATATCCTGGCCAAAGTTCCGCCCGCGACCTCGGAGGAGAATGCCCGGCTCATGGTCCGTTCTCTGCTGGCCGATCGGTTCAAGCTCGTCGCCACCGCCGCAACCCGGCCTCTGCCGGCATTTGTCCTCTCCGCCGGCAAGACGCCGAAACTGAAACCGGCCGCCGCACCGGCCGAACCCGGCGACTGCCAATTCCAGCAGCAGGCCGCTCCCACCGCCGGTTCGGTGCCAACCATCCACTTCGCCTGCCACAACACCACCATGCAGGCCTTCGCGGACTTCCTCCACGACGTCGCCTCGCCCTATCTCACCCGTCCGGTGGTCGATCAGACCGGCCTCAAAGGCGGCTACGACTTCGATATCCAGTGGAGCTACCAGATTCCCAAAGATCAGGACGGCGTCACCATCTTCGCCGCCGTCGACAAACAGCTCGGCCTCAAGCTGGAGCAGAAAACCGCATCGCTGCCCGTCGTGGTCGTCGAGAGCGTCAACGAGACCCCAACCCCGAACATCGCCGATATCGACAAGATTCTTCCGCCCGCCCCGGCTGCCGAGTTCGACGTCGCCGTCATCAAGCCCTCCAATCCCGACGAGAAACACTTCGACATCAACGTCGACGCCAGCGGCCGCGTCACCATCCAGCACGGATCGCTGCTCACCCTCATCTACCAGTCCTACGACATCGGGCCCAACAACGTCTTGAACCAGCCCAAGTGGCTCAACACCGAGTTCTGGGACATCGTTGGCAAGGCCGCCAATCAGGCGACCGCCGGGCCCGCACCACCCGGCGCCGGCCCCGTCATCGATGAGGACGAGGTCAAGGAGATGATTCAGTCGCTGCTGGCCGACCGCTTCAAGCTCGTGGTGCATCGCGACACCATCACCCGCGATTCGCAGGTCTATGCCCTGGTCGCCGCCAACCCCAAAATGAAGAAGGCCGATCCCGCCAACCACCCCGACTGCGAAGAAGGCCCCGGCACGGACGGCAAGGATCCCCGCCTCGACAACCCCTTGCTAAACCGCCTCGTCACCTGCCACAACATCACCATGGCCGAGCTCGCCACACGGCTTCGGAACATCGCAGGCGGATACGTGCCCGATCCCGTCCAGGATATGACCGGCCTCGACGGCGCCTACGACTTCACCCTCAGCTTCACCAAGAAGGTTGACCTCGGCAAGACCCTACCCGCCCCCTCCCACGGCGACAGCACCGACGCAATCGCACCGGCAGACCTGGCGCTCACCGGCTTGTCTGTGTTCGACGCGCTGCAAAAACAGCTTGGCCTCAAGCTCGAAAAGAAGGACGTGGATCACGTCACCGTTCCCGTCCTCGTCATCGACCACGTAGAGGAACACCCCACCGAAAACTGAGCCTTATCCCTCCAGTGCCCGCGCGCCCCCAGAGCCGTCATTCTGGACGCGCCCCAAAGCCGTCATTCTGGACTCAGTTTCATCGAGCCCAGAATCCCTGTATTTGCCTTCGTCTCAGCAAACCCCGCGCAAATCGCAAGTTGACCCCGCCCCCCGCCTTCCGTAAACTAGATAGTTGCAGGGATGTGGTGTGTCTGCCTCCGCCTGCATCCATCTTCCCGCCGGCCTCACAGGTGCGGCTGGGCCCAGAAAAGAGTTCCGAATTCTATGGCAAATCATGTCTCCTCGTTGAAGCGCGCACGTCAGACCGTATCCAAGACCGCCGGCAACCGCTCCAACAAGACCAAGCTCCGTTCCAGCCTGCGCGGCCTGCGCGAGGCCATCGCCGCCGGCGACAAGAAGACCATTGCCGCCAATTACTCCGAGACCGTCTCCATCCTCGACAAAAGCGTCCAGAAGGGTGTCCTGCACAAGAACACCGCCAGCCGTTACAAGGCCCGCCTCAACGCCCGCGTCAAGGCCCTCGTCAACCCCACCAAAGCCGCCTAGGATCCCGGCAGATAGAAATACCACGGCATCGCTGCCGTTCCCTGTTCCCTGTCGGGGCCCCCGGCGAGCGGTCTTGGCTCGCTGGGGTGACTACTCCCTGTTCCCTGCTCCTACTGCGGCTTCTCCGGCTTCTCCCCCGGCCCATACAGCGTCGGCGGCTTCCGTGGAGTCGCCGGCTCAACATCGCCCTCTGCCGTAGTTGCAGCCCCCGTCCCAGCCCCACCCTCACCCGCTCCAACCGCGCTTTGCTGGCTCGCATCCGCCGCTGCGGGGGAGTCTCCCGCCGCCCCGCTCGCCCCGCCTGCCTCCGCCGCGCCCGCCGCGGACACCCGCTCAATCGACGCGTCGATCCTCGCTCCCGTATCCTCCGGGGCCTGAGCCTCCGCCTTCTTCACCGCCGCCTCGTCTTCTTTGCTCAGCGGCGGCAGCCCATACACCTCCACGCCCGTCTCTTTCTGCGTGTAGGCTTCGTAGTCCTTGGTAGCCGCGTGATGCACCTGCGTCTCGCGCACCACCGCCAGCCGCAGGCCATCGGGAGACAACGCGAAGTTCTGTCCTGCCCGCTCCACCGGCGTCAAGTCGATCCTGAATAGTTCCCGGCCGTTGTAGCTCTGCAACACCCGCACCTCCTGCGCGGTCACCAGGCTTGCCGGCAAGGGAGAATCGAAATCGATCGCGCTGCTCACCACCGTCCGCCCCAGCGCGAACCGCCCCGCCGCCGGCGCGAACGAGAACGTTGGGCTCACGTGCGTGTCCGTAAAATTCTGCTGCCACATCTCGTCGCCCTTCAGGTTGAAGCCGGCAAGGTCCTGCTTGTCGTCGCTGCCCCGGCACCCGAACACCACAAACTCGCTGTGGTCCACAAACGTCGCGTGCGGAAAGCACGACGTCACGAACGCCAGCAGCTCGTTCACCTTGCCCGCATGCTCGTCGAAGTTGAACAGCCACGTCCCCCGCCCGCCATCCAGCACATCCAGAAATCCGCCCGTCGTCATCGGCAGCGATGACGCCTCGCGGGTGCGGATCGCGCCTGCGGAGCTGATCAGCAGGCCGTCCCCGGACTCGCTCTTGCTGGCCAGCCGGTAAAAATTGATCTGCACCGGCGCCGCGTCCGCCACCGGCCCGTCCAGAGACACCTCCACCGCGTCTCCCGCACCCACCGCGCGCTTCATCGTATACACCGTCAGCAGGTCGCCGTTAGCCGAAACCAGGATCGCCACCACGTGTCGCTCAACCCGCAGCAGCGTACTCTCCTTGAACGCGTCGTTCCTGTCCGCCGCCGCCAGCGGCGCAATCAGCGTCAGCCGGTCGCGCACCCGCAGCAAAAACCGCCCGTGCCCCAGGTTCCACAGGTATTGCAGGCGGTCGTGCACCCGCCACTCCGTGCGCGCCAGCACTTTGCCCGACGGCAATTCCACCAGCAACGCCGCAATCGTCTGGTCATCGTCGTTGGGCAGCGAATCTGCCTCGCGCTTCATCAACCGCCGCACCCCGAACGTGACCAGCAGATGATCGCTATCCACAAAGTCGACGGTCAGCTCCGAATCGCCCGCCAGCAGAAACTCGGGATTTATCGTCTGGTACCCCAGCGGTTCCAGCGGAATCCGCACCGGCGCCTCCGGATCGCGCGCCATGGCCGTGCCCGCCCACAGCACCGCCCACGCTGCCAGCACCATCACCGTGCGCCGCCACCCCCGCCCCGCATCGAATCCCGCCGTCCCATCGACCGCTCGGGCTGTACCGTGTAACCTCATGGCTGTAACATTTCTTCCATTGGTATTGTGAACCTACTCTTTCACAGACGCGCCAGCGCCGCCAATCGCTGCCTCGTCGCACCCGCAGTCCCGATGAACTTCCCCACCCAGCCCAACGTAGTGATAAAAGAGACTGTATCGCCGCCGAATTTGGAAGCACCGCTCGCCAGCCGTTTTCCGGCACCGAACCCTTCCCCGCATGGAGACCTGCGCATGAACGAAACACCTCGAACCACCACGCCCCGGCACACCCACCGCTTCCTCGCTCTCATCGCAACCGCCGCGCTCGCGTCTACCACCACCTGCCTCGCCCAGCAGGCGCCCGCCGCGCCTCCCGCAGCCGAGAAGCCCCTTCCCGGACTCGACCTCTCCTCCATCGATCGCTCCGCCGACCCCTGCACCGATATGTACAAGTTCGCCTGCGGCAAATTCACCGCAAATCACCCCATCCCGGCGGACCAGCCCGATGTCGACCCCTTCTACGTCCTCTTCAACGTCAACACCCAGGAGCTAAGCTCCATCCTCGAAAAGGCCGAGACCGGCGGCGCCTCCCGTTCCCCCGACGAGCAGAAGATCGGCGACTACTTCCACGCCTGCATGGACACCTCCCTCGTCCAGTCCGAAGGCCTCGCCCCACTCAAGCCTCTGTTCGACAGAATCGACGCCCTCACTCCCGCCAGCCGCGCCCAGCTCGCCGCCCTCATCGGCGAACTGCAGCGCAACGACGTCAACGCCTTCTTCGGATACGGCGAGCAGCAGGACTTCAAGGACGCCACCAAGCAGATCGCCTTCATCCAGCAGGCCGGCCTCGGCCTGCCCGAGAAGGACTACTACCTCCGCACCGGCGACAAGGACATCAAGATCCGCGACCAGTACGTCGCCCACGTCGCCAAAATGCTCACCCTCGCCGGCAGCACCCCCGAGCAGGCCCAGAAGGACGCGCACAACATCCTCACCATGGAGACCGCCCTGGCCCAGGCCTCGCTCGGCGTCGTCGATCTGCGCGAGCCCGAGAAGACCTATCACCTGCAACCCACCGCCACGCTCGAAGCCGCCCTGCCCGGCTTCAACTTCACCGCCTACGAAGATGCCGTCCACTCCCCTCACGTCGCCGAGATCAACAACTCCACCCCCGACTACTGGCCCGCGATGATCAAGCAGCTCCAGACCGCGGATATCGCCACCATCAAGGCCTACCTGCGCTACCAGTTGCTCACCACCGTCCCGCGCAACCTGCCCAAAGCACTGGACGACGAAAACTTTGACTTCTATGGCCGCATCCTCAATGGCCAGCCCCAGCAGCGCGCCCGCTGGAAGCGCTGCTCCAGTGCGGTCGACGGCGCCCTCGGCGAAGCCCTCGGCAAGGTCTACGTCGACCGGTACTTCGCCGGCGACAGCAAGGCAAAGATGCTCGAAATGGTCCACGACATCGAAGCCGCCATGAGCCGCGACCTCGACCAGATCGACTGGATGTCATCCGCCACCAAGGTCCGCGCCCGCGAGAAACTCGCCGCCATCGCCAACAAAATCGGCTATCCCGACAAGTGGCGCGATTACACCAAACTCATCGTCAAGCCCGATGACCCGCTCGGCAACCAACTCCGCGCCAACGCCTTCGAGAATGATCGCGAGCTCAACAAAATCGGCAAGCCCGTCGACAAAGCCGAATGGGAGATGTCCCCACCCACCGTCAACGCCTACTACGACGACAGCATGAACAACATCAACTTCCCCGCCGGAATCCTGCAGCCGCCCTTCTACGACCACACTCAGGACGACGCCGTCAACTACGGTCACATCGGCGCCGTCATCGGCCACGAACTCACCCACGGCTTCGACGACGAAGGCCGTAAATTCGACGCCAACGGCAACCTCGACGACTGGTGGACCCCCGCCGACCTCAAGAACTTCACCACCCGCACCGATTGCCTCGTCAATGAATACAGCTCCTTCACCGCCGTCGATGACGTCAAGGTCAACGGCAAACTCACCCTCGGCGAAAACACCGCCGACAACGGCGGCCTCCTGCTCGCCTTCATGGCTTACCTGCAACGCGCCAAAGACGACCACCTCGACGTCGACGCCAAGGTCGACGGATTCACCGGCCCGCAGCGCTTCTACATCGCCTTCGCCCAGAACTACTGCTCCAACCAGCGCCCCGAAGCCGTCCGCGAGCAGGCCCTCCAGGACCCCCACTCGCCCGACCCCATCCGCGCCAACGGCACCATCCAGAATCAGCCCGGCTTTGCCGCCGCCTTCAGTTGCAAAAAACCCACCCCCATGGTCCCCGCCAACTCCTGCCGCATCTGGTAACTTACGTAGCGCCACCAAACCGGTTGCCTCGCCAACGTCGCACTCACCTGAACGCAGGTCGTCCATTCATCGCAGCCTTATCGCGACGAATGGTTGCACCTGGATTCTTAATCGGTTCAATCGGCATTGATCGGTGTTAAGCTTCCTCTCCCACCCGCCCGCACTGATACCCTTTACCTAGCCCTCGTGTCATCCCCAAACCGCACCCTCGGCTTCGCCTCCTGTGCCCTCGCCAGTTCCCTCTGGGGTTGCGGCTTCTTCTTCGGCAAAATCGCCCTCGTCGAGATGGGCGTCGGCGCCATGGTGCTCTACCGTTTCCTCTTCGCCGCCGTCGCCCTCATCCCGCTGCTCCTCACCCACCGCCCCACCTTCAATCGCGGCGAGTGGCGCACCCTCCTCGTCTGCGCCTTCCTCGGAATCCCCCTCCAGTTCCTCATCCAGTTCTCCGGCCTCAACCGCACCACCGTCTCCCACGCCTCGCTCATGGTCGGAACCATGCCCGTCATCCTCGCCGTCGGCGCCACCCTCTTCGCCCGCGAGCGCATGGACGCGACCGGTTGGCTCTCACTCTTCATCTCCACCATCGGCGCTGCCCTCATCGCTCTCGGCGCCCGTCACGCCACCACCGCCAACTCGCCCACCCTTAGCGGCGATCTCCTCGTCGTCCTCTCTCTCGTCATCGCCCTCGGCTGGGTCCTGCTCAACAAGCACCTCATGGAGCGCCACTCTGCCATCGTCGTCAGCGCCTACGGCATCGCTGCCGGAACCCTGATGCTCTGCCTCTGCGTCCCCATCCTCTACGGCCTTCCCCCCATCCACCACATCTCGCTCCGAGCCTGGCTCGCCCTCGCCGCCAGCGGCTTCCTCTGCACCGCCGCCACCACGCTCCTATGGAATTGGGGCATGACCCAGGTCCCCGCCTCCCAGGCCGGCGTCCTGCTCAACATGGAACCCCTCATCGGCTCTCTACTCGGCGTCCTCATCCTCCACGAAACTCTCGGCCCCAGCGCCCGCCTCGGCGGCATCCTCATCCTCGCCGCCGCCTTCGTCATCACCACCCGCTCCCGCACCCGCATCCGCGAGCAGCTTCCCTCCACCTAAGTTCTACCGTCAAATCTCCAATTGTCATTCTGAGCGTAGCGAAGAACCCCCGTATTTCGTCTTTCCCGCGTCAGCGCGCCACCACCCAATGCCCGCTGAGAACTGACAACTGAGAACTGAGAACTGAGAACTATAAACCTAAACCCTCCCCACTCCCCGCCGCACCGCCCTGCCCCAAATCGAAATCAAACTTACCCCCGCAATCAGCAACCCCGCCGCCAGCCCAATCCACAAACCCACCGCGCCCATCTTCCTTCCAAACCCAAGCCACAGCCCCACCGGCAGTCCCACCACCCAGTACCCCACCAACTGCACCTGCAGCCCCGCATGCGTATTTCCCAGCCCACGCAGCGCGCCCGTCGCCGTCGTCTGCACTCCATCAAAAAACTGGAACGCCGCGCCCACCAGCAGCAGCGGCACCGCTGCCCGAATCACCTCCGGCCCATGCGTAAATCCTCCCGCAATCCGTCCCGGCATCCCCACCAGCAGCGCCGACATGCAGAGCATGAACCCCGAGCCCAGCCCGATCGCCGTCCATCCCGCCGCCGCCGCCTCGCTCGCGCTGCCGCGCCCCACCGCCTGCCCCACCCTTACCGCCGCCGCCGTCGAGATCGCAAACGGCACCATCCACGTAAAGCTCACGCAGTTCAGCGCAATCTCATGCCCCGCCAGTTGCACCGGCCCCATCACCCCGATCAGCGTCGTCACCAATGCAAAAACCGCAATCTCCACAAAGATCTGCCCACCCACCGGCGCGCCCAGCCGCACCAGCCGCCGCACCCGCGACCAGTCCAGCACTCGTTCCGCCTTGCGTAGCCCATACCCATGCCGCCGGTCCACCCACCACACCGCCGCGCCCGTAAACAACGCCAGGTACACCCGTGCCAGCGCCGTCGACCACGCCGCGCCCACCACCCCATACGCCGGAATCCCCACACTCAGTCCGCCCACATGGAACCGGTGCCCGAACAGCAGCAGCCAGTCCAGTCCCGCATTCACCGCATTCGCCGTCACCACCGCCGCCGCAATCGGCCGCACGTGGTTGAACGCCTGCAAGTACCGCCGGAACGTCATGTAAAGAAACAGCGGCAGCGTCCCCCAGTTCAGCGCGCCCAGAAACTTCACCGCCTGCCGCATCACCTCGCGGTCGATCGGCAGCCGCACCATGACCACCGGCCCCACCCAAACCATCCCCATCAGCAGCGCGCTCAGCAGCCCGGCCAGCACCACGCCGCTCAGCAGCCATTTGTTGGCGTCGGCCCACTCGCCCGCGCCGTGCGCCTGCGAGATGTACGTGTCCAGCCCCAGCAGCACGCCGCCCACTCCGAACGCCAGTGCGCCATATAGCACCTGCCCCAGCGCCAGCGCAGAAATCGTCAACGCCGGCCGCGGCAGATGCCCCACCATAATCGTGTCCACCACGCCCATCGACATCCAGCCCAGCTCCGCCATCACCAGCGGCAGCGCCAGGCGCAGCATCGGCCCAATCTCTCGGCGAATCGACATAAATGGAGAAACTCGAACCACCCCTAGAGTTTCGCAGATATTCAGAGTCTCGCAGACTCACCATCGGCAGTCTCGCAGCCGCCGCGCCACTCGGAGTAGCAGCAGTTTCACGAATACGGAGTTTCCCATCGCTTTTCGGAACTGGCGTGGGGCTTCAGGGGCTAATGATGAAGGATGGTTTCGTTGATGAAGGATGGTCTCGTCGATGAAGGATGGTTTCGTCGATGAAGGATGGTTTCTTCGATGAAGGATGGTTTCGTTGATGAAGGATGGTTTCGTTAAGGGCACGGGTTCACCCGTGCCGTAAACGCCGCGATATCCGCGGGGCTGTAGCCCGGGGTTTCAACCCCGGGTCTCCCCTGAGGTCATTTCTTGGGCTCGCATCGACTTTTCAGCCACGCACCTACGCCGCAATCGGTGGCCGATTCTCGATCCTGCCAAATCCGTCGAAAATCTCCTGCGCCATCTCAATGTCCGTCCACATGGCATCCAGGCCCTCCCGCAGGTTGGAGAAACTCCGCCCCATGTAAACCCTCGGGAGTCCCATCCCAATCAGTCGTTGCGAGAGCGCCCCTTCACTGGTAAACGTCTCAACCTTGCGCAAGCTTCCAGACGAAGACTTGTCAGCCGAGTAGAGAGGAAGAAGGCGCAGCGCGAAGTGCATCCCCGTCGTATCGAACGATTTCCGAATATGAACGATGCATCGCATAGACACCTCACACCTGGGTAGTTGCATGCCGAATGCCAAACCCATCCCAGCAAGCGCGGCGTATCTACGTGTGTTTCCAACCCGCAGCCGCCCCACCAGGCGAGACCTGTTCCCCGTATCCCACGCACAGGGAATTCTTTACGCGCCTCACAGTACAAAGTGCGGTACCAGACCGACCCGCCGCAACCCACCCCCTGACCGCCCTTTCCCGCCTTGTAGAATAGAACCACCCTGCCCCCAACCCCTCAACCCGGCCCCATCCGCAGCATCGCTCCCCGTCTCATTGCGTTGGACATGGACGGCACCCTGCTCGGCGACGACGGCCGCGTCAGCCCCCGCAACCTCGCCGCCCTCCACGCCGCCCAGGCCGCCGGCATCCTCATCGTCGTCGCCACCGG
>CAZAXI010000075.1:0-20103 GCA_964489045.1 uncultured Granulicella sp.
CGCGACTTCGGCGTCGATATCGTGCAGTTGAAACCGCATCTGGATGCGCTCCGCATCCAGGACTACTCCGAGCAGACCGGCCAGGCAGCGGCGATGAGCGGCAAGCGCTCGTGGCTGACCGAGGAGCGCGGAAACATGGGGCCGGATTTCAATCTCGTCAGTGGAATCGCGGTGCGTCCGCGCGCGACGCCGGAGTTGATCCGGCAAGGCGTGAAGATCGCGGTCGAAACCAAGATGAACGGGATTATGCTGGGCTTTTACGATGGGGCGGACTTCCCCAACCTGCGCGCCGTCCGCGCCGGGCTGGCGGACGCAGGCCTTCCCGTAGCAACCGCCTAGAGAAGTGCAACTCAACCGCTGAACCGGAATGGGGTCGTAGCAGCAAGCGCCGCGTGCGCCTGATCCGGTGGACGCGCCGGCCTCACCGGGTTGGGCTGCCTGATCTCTCTTCTCAGCCTCATGCTCGCCAGTGGCTGGCCGGACATCCGGTTGACTGAAGCAACCGGCAACAGTCGGACGCAGAGGCCGTGGTTCCTGCATATGGGGTTACATTTGACTAAGTTCGACGCGCCGAACCCCTTCCCGGTGAACTTGCTGAAAAGGTTTGCGGCATGTTCGCGTCGGTGCATTTCCGGGCGGGTGAACCTGGCGAAAACGCCTTTTTACCTGCACATCAGTTGAAGAGCAAGGAGTCGGAGAAATCGAAGGGGAAGGCTCCTGTTTGCACTGTCGAGTCCAGGGCGGCACGAAATCACCACGTTTTTCGACCACGCCTGTGGCATGGGTCGTGCAATCCCCACCGGAACGGTACAATTCTAGCGATTCAACGCCGAACAATACTCGTGGAGATTCAGCGGGTCTTAAGACATTCGCTGACGGAAAGCCCTCGATGGAATAAGCTGCGGCGAATCGTCTCATTTGGAGGAATGGAAATGAAGTTCAAGTCTATATCGGAGCTTTCGGCCACTCTGTTCCTGAGCTCTGCGACCATATTCCTCTGCGGTGCGACCGCCGTGGCGCAATCGCCCAGGCCCGCACCCAGAGTCAATAACAGCTTCCGTCCACGCGGCCGGCACTTGATCTACGTCGCGCTGCCCGGTTCGCTCGAGCGGCCGGGCTGGATGAATGGCATAGGGATCGTGGTGCTCGACGCCGACGACAATTACCGCTTCGTTAAGCGTATTCCGACCTGGGAATATGCTGGCAGCATGAGCCCTGAACAGGTCTCCGGAATGGCTGCCAGTCCTGTCACAAACTTGATCTATGTCGCGGCACGCGGTCGCCTGGGCGCGATCGACATGGGCACCGACAGGATGGTCTGGTCGGTGGTGCTGGACGGTAAATGCTGCGAGCGTCCCCAGGTCACGCCGGACGGAAAGATCATAGTGGTCGGCAGCGACCTACAGGACTATTGGTACGAATTGGACGGAAGCACGGGCAAACTGATCGGCAAGCTGGAAGCGCCGGAAAGCCCGAATTCGCACAACCTGAACTTGAGCGCGGACGGCAAGACGGCATTCATGTCGCCCAACAACAAGGTGATGACGATTTCCGATGTCGAGTCGCGTAAGGTCATCAAGACCATCCGCTTCCCTGACAACATCCGCGTCTTCGTACTGAACAAAGATTCGACCCGAATCTACGCCAACAACAATAACTTTGACGGCTTCTTGATTGCCGACGTCGCGAGCGGGAAGATCATCAAGACGGTCGAAGTAACCAGCGTGGACTGGAAGTCGAAGTGGAATGTTACCCCGACTCCGCGAATTCCCCATGGCTGCCCAAGCCACGGTATCGCGTTGACCCCGGATGAAAAGGAAATCTGGCTCGCCGACGGCATCTTCAAGAAGATCCACATCTATTCCGATACAGATGACCCGAAGGAAATCGACACCATCGACACGCCGGAAGGCACCTACTGGCTGACCTTCGGCTTGGACGGCAAACTCGCCTATTCCTCGTCGGGCGACATCATTGATGTGAAAACGCACAAAATCGTCGGTCAGATGAAGGACGAATATGGACGGACCATGTACAGCGAAAAGTTGTTGGACATCACGTTCGACAATGGTCATGCCCAACGGGTCTCCAACCAGTTCGCCAACAGTTTCGGCGACTACCAGACTGCGGAGCAATTGGGCGTCGGTCCGCACGTCACGCCAATGCCGGGCAGCGCACCGATTACGCTGACGGGAGAAAACGCCGTCAACAAAGAATGAGTAATTTGGCGATTCGCTTACGTGCCGGGCTGCTTGTGCCGGCACTGTTCGCCGCTGCCTGGGCTGTGGGCGTGCCTCAAGCCTCCTACCAGGCACGGGAGGCTCGATCGCTCAATGCGGTCTGCGCCAGATGCCACAATTTGCAAATCGTCATGGACACACCCAAGAGCTATGACGCCTGGCACGACACCGTGCAGAAGATGGTGAATCTGGGCGCTAAGGGCACTGACGAGCAGTACGACGACATCATGGACTATCTGCACCGCACCATAACCACGATCGACGTGAACTCGGCCGATCCGGACGAACTGGAGATCGTTCTGAATGCTTCGGAAACAGCGGCGCAGGCAATCGTTGCGCGGCGGAGGACCAAGAAATTCACCGGGTTGGCCGACCTGAAGTCCATTCCAGGCGTCGATGCGTCCATCGTTAATAAGAAGGCCCGGTTGATTTTCTTTAACTGAATCGGCATTGTAGATTCGCTGGAATAACGCCGCGCACGATAACAAATCACGCTTGAACTGCCTGAAACGTCCAGACTTTACAGGCGTTTAGTCCTAGTCCTTCAACTGGTGGCAGTATAAAAATGCGGGATCCTATCGCCCAGAGGGTGGGTCGAAAGTGTCCCTAGCCCCAACGCCTAATACCCAACCGATTTGTTCTTATAGAACCCAATCTGAGCCGGATCAAACTTCTGCCCGCAATCAGCCGGATCGGTTTCGATAACGATAATTCGGCCTCTCGTTATTGATAGAGCAGGAATGTTGGATCGTGATTAACAAATCTCGCAAGACTTCAAGCGGACTGCGGCTGCCCGTTCACAATCACATTCTCGAACTTGAGATCTTTGACGTCAGTCGCCGCGAGCTTGTCCTGCTTCAGCACTACGTCGACATCCTTGAAGAGAATGTCGCTGATCTCGGTTTGACCAGGGTTTGGCTTGATGGTGCCGAACGCTGTGTAACTACCCTTGATGCCGATGAAGTTCAGGTTGCGCACCACAGATTGCGGTGGCGCTTCGCCCTGCAGATTCGCATACTGCTTCCATGGCTGCATAGAGAGGATCGCGGGGGACGTGGCTTCCGAGGTGATGTTGCGGAACGTGATGTCCTCGTAATGCTGCGGCGTGTCCGGCCGCAACTTAATTGTCGCGATCCTGACATTGCCGATGATCCTGCAATTCTCCACGACCACATCGCGAACGATCGTGGCCTCGCTGCCAAGCGTCAGCACGCCGCCACCGCGCTTGTAGACGCAATTGCGGATGTGGATGTGCTCCACCGGCGGACTGTCCGTGTCCTGCATGGCGTGGGGTCCCTTGGAACCCTTGGCCGCGATGCAATCGTCCGTAACGGAGAAATAGCAGCCGTCGATCGTGACGTTCCGGGAGCTATCCAGGTCGATTCCGTCGGTGCTGGGAGCCTGTCTGTAGTCGTCCGGCACCTCGAAACGTGTCTTGCTCACGGTTACGCCGTCGCAGTTGTAGATATGGAGATTCCAGAACTGCGAGTCCTTGAACGTAATGCCCTCGACCTTTACGTTGCGCGAACTTTCAATGAGCGCCAGGCGGGCGCGGGGGACACCCACATTGGGGAAGTTCCCGCCCGCCGGCGACGCGGCACGCATTTTCCAGAACAAGTCCCATATGGGCCGGCCTGCTCCATCAAGCGTCCCCTCGCCGGTGAGTTGGAAGCCGTCGCAGTTTTTCGCGTTGATCAGCGCCGGATTGAACTTCTCCTCAAAGTGGCCTTCGATCCGGGTGCGCTGGGCGGGAAAATTGGCCATATCTGTCGAGCACTGCAGCACCGCGCCCGCCAGCAGGCGAAGATTCACCTTTGGCTTGAAGAACAGGGCGCCGCTGACAAACGTGCCTTGCGGGACTACGACCGTTCCTCCGCGGCGCGATGCAAGATGATCGATAGCCGACTGGATGGCCTTGGTGTTCACGGTGACACCGTCAGCCCGCGCGCCGAATTTCGTAATCAGGGCTTCCTCAGAAGCCTGTGCATCGGCTATCAACGCAGACCCCAGGAAAGGAGCTGCAAGCAGCAACGACATAAACCGGCGGCGTGCAATCGGATGAATGGACACAACTCTCCTCTGTACGACAGATAAAGATGCTACAGCAAAGCGCTTGCAAGTGGAGTCGAGCTGGCCTAGCACCAACAAATCGCCATGTGTTCAACGATCGAAACCCAACGCAAAGCTCACCGGGTCGGAGACGCGCTCCCCGCGAACTTGCTCAAATGGTGGGCGTTTTCGGCAACTTCGTTCGCCTAGTTTTCTGATCCACTGTATTTAGCTTGCGGGTTTGGGGCTGCTTGGATTGGCGGTAATGGCGGGGATGACGTAGCTACAGGTTGAGCTTCCGCAGGTAGGCTCGGTTGACGGCCAAGCTCTCCGGGAAGGGGAGGGATGTGTGATCCTGGTCGACGAAAGCATATTTGACGCCTTCGGTCCGTGCCTGGACCAGGATGGCGGGCCAGTCGATGGTTCCTTTCCCGAGCTCGGTGAAGTATTGCGGCGGGTCCGTGGTGTAGCTGGTTTTGGCTCCGGCGAGACGGTCTTTCAAATGGATGAGCCGAACTCTGCCTGCGTAATTCTTAAGGACAGCCATGGGATCCTGTCCGCCCTGAGTGAGCCAATAGATGTCGAGCTCTAGCTTCACCAGCGCAGGGTCGGTGTGCTGCATGAGGTGGGCGAAGCCGGTGGTTCCGCCGATAGGGCGAGATTCGTAGCAGTGGTTGTGGAAGACGAGCTCCATGCCCTGCGACTGCGCTCGCCGTCCGGCGCGATTGAAGAGATCGGCAGCTTTGCTAAAGCCTTCGAGCGAGGTCCATTGATCCTTCGGAATCATGGGGCAGACGACGTAGGTGACGCCGAGCTGATGGGCGAAGTCGAGTTTGTCTTCGAGTCCTACATAATCGAAGTGGCCGGCGACCGCTTCGATGCCTGCGTCCTGCATCATGCGGCGAATCTCAGCGGCGGAATGACTGTAGGCGATTGGGTAGAGCTCGACCTGGGGAAAGCCTGCATCGTGAATGTTGCGGAAGACGCCGGCGAGATCGGTTTGCGCCTGGCGGCGCAGCATATATAGCTGAACTCCGAAGGTGACGCCGCGGACATCGGCGAAGGCGCGGGCAGGCCGCAAGAGGCAGCCGGCAGCGGCTGCAGCGAGTGAGGCCTTCAGGAAGCTTCGTCTCGAGGGAGTGGAGCCGAGAGCTGTCTTCATCACAAATTCTTACCTATCTTCTTCGTCAGTGGGCTGCCTGCCGGTAAAGGGTGAGCAGCACGGCTCACGGACCGGGGTGAATTCCATAATTTCGGCGCGGGTATGGTCGGGATCAAAGAGGCCGAGCTGGGTTTTGCCGTCGCGGCCGGTGACGGTCCTGGTGCAGTTTCCTTCACAGTGGTTGCGAGCGAGGGCGGCGACCAGGTCGGAGATGTGGTCGACGCCGAGCGAGAAGTGGTCGTCGCCGCCGGCCTTCTGCAGAGTTGGGGAGGGTCCTGCATTGAACATGTACTCCAGCCAATCGCTTCCGTCGGGCACCTGAACCATATACCAGTCGACGACGTCGTCAACATGGCCTCCGTGCCAGTAAGGATGGAAGCCGAGGATGCCCTGCCAGAATGCGCCCTCTTTCGCTTGGTCCTGGATCATGAAGCCGACGTGAATGATGCGGCGGCTGACGGCGTTGGGAGAAGGGTTGGAGTGGGCGACGATGGGATTGGAGTCGCTCTGGACGAAGAAGATGAGGTTGCCCTCGGGGTCGCGTACCGCAAACTCACCGTCTTTCAGAGGCTGCTCGATTGTGACGCCCTTCTCGGAGAGATACTTCTGCAGGGCCGAGGCGTCGCGAGTGGTGAACCCCACGGCCGCCATGCGGAGATTCGCATGCGGGGGCGTCGCTGGAACGATCTCCAGCCACTGCGAGCGATTGACCGGATAGACCCATTTACCGTCCGACTCGCGGCCGTCGAATCCCAGAGTCGAGCCATAGAAATGCTGGGCCGCCGGAAGGTCGGTAGTGTAAAAGCGCGCGAAGGCGACGCCAGTGATGGCAGGGCGGCTGGCCTGTTGGGAGAGTGACACAGCCGGGATAGCGAGAGCACACGCCAAAAGGAGGGCCTGTTTCATGGACCTAGACTCTACTGCATGGGGGAGCGCGGGTCAAAGCATCGCAGGACCTGCTCGCGCGCATCACACAGGGTGGTGACAACATCGCCAGTTGGATAGAACTCCATCGCGATCGTACCCGCGTAGTTCAGTTGCGCGAGGGTGCGGTAGATGTTGCCGTAGTCCAACTCGCCGGTTCCGGGCTGATGGCGTCCGGGAACGTCTGCGACATGGATGAGGCCAACCATGGCGATGTTCTGCTGGAGCTTTTCGATGAGATTTCCGTGGGTACGTTGCTCATGGTAGAGATCGTAGAGGACGCGAAGACCGGGGCTGTCGACCGCCTTCACGATCGCGACGGCGTCGCTGACGCCATCGAGGTAGATGGTGGGGTTTTCCAGGCGATCGATGGGTTCGATGACGCCCTGGACATTTGCGGCGCTAAGGAGTTCGGCTGCGCGCTTGAGCGTCTCGATAGACGCGGAGTGCTGAGCCGGATTCTCGTTTGGGCCTCCAGAGTCCGCGGCAGGGAAGCCTAATCGCTTCCCTGAGAGAAGAATGATCTGCGGACATGCTGGGTCTTCAGTTCGGAGATGAAGGCATCGCCGCCAGAGGGATCCGCAAAGCCGAGCGTCATCCCAGCCATCGCGTCGACGCTGATTCCTACTGTCTTCATACGGGCCAGAATGCGCGCAATGTCCGATGGAGACCAGTTCTTGTACTCGCTGACAAGTTCTACCTGGTTGTACCCCGCCTGGGCGACCCGCTCCGGGTTTTGGTCAAAGGTTCCACTCTTATTCAGAGTCCACATCATTACGGACGTTTTAGGTTTGATAGCGCGAGATGGGGACGGCACTGTCTGGCCACTGATGTGGCTGCCGACCTGGGACAAGGCAAGCGAGGCCGTGATGAGGCCGGTGAAGTCTCTTCGAGTCAACATGCTGGGAATGGTACCAAAAGGGGGGTGCCTCCCTAAGATTCGCCGAGCCCAAATATGGCTTCCGGCCGTCATCCCGAGATAACCGTGCGGTAATCCGGAGGTCGACCGAAGCCGGGAGTTTATAGGGACTGGTGAACGAAGTTCCCAAAACAAACGAGGATTTCGGCAAGTTCACCCAGGGCCGGAGGCACGCCAACGCGAACTTGCTCAAAACCGCCGGACATTGCAGGCACTTCGTGGATTACTTCCGGTCAGCCTGTTATGCAGGAGCAATCGAGTTTCGGTCGCCCGCGCCGTCGCATTCCTGGCCTCGGACGCGGCATCATTCATCACGGGTGAGAAGATCTCCGTCCATCGCGGCAACACGCTCGAATGAACCGCGAAAAAGAGTGCCCGGCGGCCCATGTCTCGATGCTGAGACATGGCCACCCGAGCCATTCGCTTGTTTGCAACGTGCACTTCTACTGCGCGTCCGCCGCCATCCACCCATGCAACTGCATCCAGTCGCCGATCAGTGTCGGCGTCACCGTCAGTTCATGCAGCGCGGGCGCCAGACCTTCGCCCATGTGCGTGCCGTGCGGCCCAAGCTCGAAGATGTGTAGCTCGACCGGTATGCCGGCCGCCTTCATCCCAATGTAGAACTCCGCCGCGTTGCGCGAGTCGACCGTCTTGTCTCCGGTAGTCGAGTAGATAAAGCACGGGCTCGTGTCCGTGCTCACGTGCTTCAGCGGATCCACCGCGTCAATCGCGGCCTGCGTCGGGTGGTCCCCGATCAGCGTCTTCAGCGGAGCGATCCCCATGCGTGCGTACAGCTCCATCGACAGCGGCGCGTACGAGAGAATCGCGAAGTCCGGCCGGTCAGAGGCGCGATCGATGGGATCTGCCGCCGCCGGATCGCCGGCCTTGTGATTGGTCGCCATATATGCGGAGAGATGCCCGCCGGCGGAGAATCCCCATACCCCGATCGCGTCCGGCTTCACCCCAAGCTCCGCCGCGTGCGAGCGCACATAGCGGATCGCCCGCGACGCGTCCAGCATCGGCGCGGGATACTCGTACGCCGGCGAGAGCCTGTACTCCAGCACAAATGCCGCCACCCCATGCGCCGCAAGCCAGCGCGCCTCGTACGCGCCCTCCTGCTCCATCACCTCATGCGTGTATCCACCGCCCGGCATGACGATCACCGCGCTGTGCGGGCCCGCACCCGTCGTCGGATACGTGAATAGCTTGGGAATATCGCCCTCGGTCGTGCCCTGCGCCAGCGGCGCGCCACCTGGCCACAGAACGATGGTCTGCGCAAATC
Organism: uncultured Granulicella sp.; assembly: GCA_964489045.1. GTDB lineage: Bacteria > Acidobacteriota > Terriglobia > Terriglobales > Acidobacteriaceae > Edaphobacter. The sequence continues at coordinate 8,577 of CAZAXI010000075.1, forward strand.
CCGCTGGCGGCGCGGTGATCGTCGCAGCCGGGTGCGCACCGGGTGTCGCCGGTGTCTGCGCGGCGAGTGGAAGAGTAACCAGAAGGATGGAAGCGGCAAGCTCAAGTCGATTCATGCTCGAAAGCATATCGTACCAACCCAACTCCTGTGAAACACCACGGGAATTGGCGCGGGTCAACTCAAAAGCAGCATGCCGAAGTTTCCTATCGTGGGCCCGTTTCGTTGTGCGGGCCCGTATGGAGTTTCTATCGCATCACCAACACCCGCGTCTCAAAGCCCTGCAATGCAATGCTGACCTTCAATCCATCTACAGTTTTCAGAGCCGTCATGGGTTCAATCTGTCCCGTCTGCGGATCCCATGCTTCCATCTTCTTTCCCCGCCCGATAAAACTCACTGTATGAGTCGAGGCTGCGGCTCCCTCGTTGAAGACGAGATAGACATCGGCATCCTTCCAGCGCCTGTTCATGATGCGCCAGGCCGTATCCGACCGATCCAGAGTGATGCCTCGGTCAGGGATCGCGGAAAGAATGGCCTGCAGCATCGATGGCGGAATCACCTGGGGCGCTGGTGGCTGAGCCGGTGGATCGTCAGATGGCGTAGGAGTCGGCGACAACTCGCCCGGGACGACGGACGCCCAGGAGAACTCACCGGGTTTGGGTGTACGGGCATTCAATATGGTCTTTCCCGCTATCAGGGATGGCGTCTGCCCCAGGAACAACACATGCCCCCCACTGGCAGCGAAGCTGCGCAATCGCTCAAGGGCCGCCTGCGAGAGCAGCGGCACGCTCGGCAAGATCACCGTACGGTAAAGATTCCCGCTAGCGGTTTCGAATGTGCCACCGCCCGGCACAAGATCCTTTGCCAAGGCGTCTTCGCTGATGATGTCGAAGTCGATCTGATGTTCGGAGAGGAGCCGTTCCGCCGAGACAAACTGCGTGTCCGCAGCGCGATCATTCAACCACAACGAACTGGACGGAAGGTACAGCGCTACCGAGGCTGTCGGTCTTCCCATGGACATCAGATAGCTCAGACGGCCTATATAGTGCATGAGTGCTGGTAACTCTGGCTGCTCCATAAGCGTCGTCCGAGGGCGACCACCTACATTCGAGGAAGGAAAGTACATCAGTTCCGCCAAATTGACGCCGCGAACGAACTGCTCGTTCAGGACATATCGCGCCGTGGTGACATCGGCCGCCGGTTTATAGGAGGCAAAACTTTCAGTAAATGCCCTCGGCTTGCCGTAAACGTGAGAAACCGATGAGGCTAGGCGTGGAAAATCCGAGATCGTATCTGTCCATATCTGATGTCGTGTGGTGTCAATGCCCGGAACCTGCACAGACCGCATGTCGCGAAAGAAATCTCCCTCACTGTGTGTCAGTTCTAACTCAGCCTCCTCGTGGTTCAGGTGAACCTGATACTCCAGGTGGTTCGCCGCGCACCAGTCCGCTTGAACCTTGAAAAAACTCTCGGCGAACAGGATGGAAAATACATCCCAATAGTCAGCCTTGGCACGCTCTTGCTCTGGTGTAATCCGGGTTCCCCGCGGCAGAAGAAACGTGGCCACATAGGGTCTGATGTCATATCCTTTAATTTGTTCGAAGCGATTGAACAAGGACTGCGTCCATGGCAAACCTGAGACGGTGTAGTCCGGTTCATCGCCTCGAAAGCCAAGGATGGTCTTACCGAATTCCTCCCCAAGATATTTTTTGTACTGCTCATGGGTAAACGCAAGAAACTTCCTGGTTGCCTCTGGATTCAGATAATCCTCAAGCGACTGCGATCTGTCTTTGGCCTGAACGTTGTTGGTATTGGGTCGAGGCTCGGTCGCCAATTTTGGGTTCGTTTCGGAGCGTGTTGGCGAGGTTTCAAAACGGTGTTCTATGACGAGCACCTGCCATTTACCGACAGGCGCTGCCCAGTCGATCGCGCCATAGTTAATCGGCACCGTGATTGTTGATTGATCGTCGCCAATCGCCGTCACAACAACAGCGTCTTGGGATACCGTGTGGCGTAGTGTGGTGCCACCCTCAACCGCAATCCGCTCAGCAACCGAGAGCGTTTGCATCCGCAATTCCGGCTTCTCACGCGTGAACCTGCCGCCGGCAAACCCGCTCGGGTATCCGATGTCGTCCACAATCCAGACACGCATGTCGCGCTTCCTTGCTTCGGTCACAAGCATTTTGAAGAACTTGAAATATTCCGGCGACAAGTACTTGAAGGTCATGCCAACCCCCGCCTGAGGGGTAACAGCACGAAAGCCGAGTGCCTTCATTGCATCGAGGTCGCGTTGTATCTCTGCCTGGTCGAGGGAACCGCTCATGTCGAAGTACGGCTCAGGACCATATTCCGGGGGTGGATTTCTCCAGGTTGCCGATACCTGCGCGGCGGTGGGCATTTGCATCTCTTGCCACGAGTACTTCGCGCGGTTCTCCGTCGCTTCTTGGTGGCCTTGATTGGGCGGAATCTGAGCAGAGGAACTCGCTGAGATGATCATGGCCATGACACAGGCGAGGAAGGACGAGCGGAATACGACCAACATGACTCAAACACTAGACCGAATCACGAAACCTCAGCAACTTTTTTCCTTCGTGACGGATTGGTCTTCTTGAGTCTGCTGAAAAACGGTGTTTCAGCAAGTTCGAATTTACCAAGCACGCCTTCGGCGCGGATGAGACTCTGGACAGCCCGTCTTCGCCCAACCTTGGAGGCGGCATAACGTTGAACCCAATGGCGGAATTCTGTTGCGCCAGGTGGCGGGTTGCGGGCGTCACGATACTTCTTTTCCGGCTCACTGATGGAGTGGACCTGGTTCTGCTGCGGCTGCGGAGCTAACTTGGTCGCCGCAGCCGGTTGCCCCACAGCGTGTTGAGCCACTTACGGTGCTACCGCCGCAGGTCCGGTCTGCTGAGGCGGAGTGCCTTGCTGACGATTGGCCTGATATGGAGTGACTGTGTCAACTGGGCGAAATCTGTGGGTTTGTTTTGGTGGTTTACGTTTTCTTTTCCCGAAGACAGAGCGAGCAGCAGTCGGAGCAGTTTTCAGCGACGATTGATCAGTCTGATATTCGCGGGTCGGATCTGACTCCGGTCGGTGGACGCTGCGCGACATCTTCGCGAAGGCCAGGGCTGTATCTCGATCCATTCTCTTCATCGACGAGCTGGACCTTGTGGCTCCTTGCCGGAATGGCAGCAGCAACGATGCTCTCGTCCAGGAGATCATCAGTCAGACGCTTCAGGAAATGGACTGTGTCGTAGCGCGGCACCGGCAGGTCTTCGTGCTTGCCGCGACCAACTTGCCGGAGAACATCGACGCCTCCATCTTAAGCCGGTTCACTGAGCGACTGTGATTCCCCTCCCCGACACGGAATCCCGGGTTAGGATGCTCAAGGTTCTATTCAATCAGACGAAAATCGAGAAACTGTTCGAGTGCGACTATCCGCTGCTTGGCAAACTCTCCCTCGGTATGTCACTACGAGACATCAGAAACTGGTTGGCTCTCGCTCAACGGCAAGCGGCGACGAGGGCGGTGGCAATGGGCGGAAGTGCAGCATACAGCATGACTCGCGATGATCTGCTCAACGCAACTCCAGATGCTGCTATGACGGCCTAGAAGGCAGTCGTCGACGGAGAATGAGGCACTTCTCGTGATTGAAGGCGCGTTCCTATGAAGAAGCCGAAGTCGGTGTCCGATAGTGACAATTCTAATGGGCGCACCTATGTCACTTCTAACGGGCAGCAACATGAGCTTCGAGACGGCTTCTGCTGAAGGCTCAAATAATCCAGTTCGCGTGGCTCGCAGTACACATGTTCGATGGACCACGACTCCGGCGCAAGCTTCGCCGCCTGCGCCTGCGCCGCCCTGAAATAGTGGCCCCGCTGCAACTCCGAGGTGCTCGACCGCGTCTCCCTACCAGTGCTACGATTCCCCTGTCGAAATAGTTCCTCTTTTCAACTTAAGGACACCTTCATGCGCACCCTGCCCACCCTCTTTGCCTTCACCTTCGCCCTCACACTCTGCGCCAGCGCGCAAGCTCCCGCCACGGATTCCTCTGCTCTGCCCGCCGCACCGCCGCGTGCTGCCCGTCCCGTCATGGCTAGCGGCCCTATCGTCGCCACGGTGGTACCGCCCGCGCTAGCCGGTCCAGTCACCTACACCTGCGGAGCCGCGAAGAAGGGCACAACCACCCTCACTCCCGCAAATCTCATCTCCGGCACCTCCGCCGGCTGGGATCTCAAGACTGTCCCCACCATCGCCAACGGCATCTGTTCCGCCACTGGCAGCGACAAGCCATTCTTCTTCTCCATCCCGGTCCCACCCGGCAACTACCGCGCCACCCTCGCTCTCGGCGGCAAAGAAGCCTCCACCATCACCGTCCGTGCGGAAGCTCGCCGCCTCATCCTGGAGAACCTCGCCATCAAGTCCGGTGCCTCCGTCACCAAAACCTTCGACATCAACGTCCGCATACCCGAGTTCACCAAGCCTGATGGAACCCAGGGTCGCGTCCGTCTCAAGCAGCGCGAGATCGGCAACCTCGACTGGGACGCCAAGCTCACCCTTGAGTTCAACGGCACCAACCCCGCCTTCCGCACCCTCACCATCGAGCCGCTCGTCGGCGCCAAGTCCGAACCCACCCTCTACCTCGCTGGCGACTCCACCATGGTCGATCAGGACGTCGAACCCTGGGCCTCCTGGGGCCAGCAACTCCCCCGCTTCTTCCTTTCCGGCATCGTCGTCGCCAACCACGCCGAATCCGGCGAGTCCGCCATCTCCTTCCTCGGGGAGCAGCGCTTCGCCGAGATCCTCTCCATCATCAAGCCGGGCGACTACTTCTTCGTCCAGTTCGCCCACAACGACCAGAAGGTCGCCAACGGCATGCCGCGCTACATCCAGATCATGACCGACTTCGTCACCCAGGTCCGCGCCAAGGGAGCGACCCCGGTCATCGTAACCGCCCAGAACCGCAATAACTTCGACGCCGACGGTCACATCGTCGACACGCTGGGCGGCTACCCGCAAGCCTCACGCCAGATCGCGGCTGACACCAATACAGCGCTGATCGACCTGAACGCAATGTCGAAGACCATGTTTGAAGCCATGGGTCCGGAGGGCGCCAAGCACGCCTTCATGAACTTCAAGGCTGGCAGTTATCCGGGGGTCGAGCGCGACATTGCAGACGCGACCCACTTCAACAACTTCGGCGCCTACGAGCTCGCGCAATGCATCATGCACGGTGTTCGCGCAGACAAATTGCCAATCGAGAAGTTCCTCGACCCCGCCGTCCGTGACTTCGACCCCGCCAAGCCAGACGTCTTCGCCGACTTCCACCTGCCCTACACCCCACCGCAGAAGCAGGAAGATACCACCCAGATTCCGCAGGCTAATCTGAAGTAGCCAACTCTCACCGGGTGCCCCATGTTCGACACAGTCCCATCACGTCGACTATGGGGTTTTCACTTGTGATTCTTCGCCAGCCTCCGATACAACTCCCACCGTCTGCGCGGCAATTGCCTCCCACGCGAACGTCTCTGCCACGCGCTTGCGCCCCGCCTGCCCGAACTTCTTGCAGCGGGCCGGATCGGCCATCAACTTGGCGATCCGACGCGCCAGGTCACTAGCAAACTGGCCTCCGTGCACCGGAAGCCCGGTCACAACGTCCGGCTCGAACGGCACCAAGTACCGGTCTCGCCGTCGACCACCACCTCGAGGATTCCGCCCGTTGCGCTCGCGACCACTGGAGCGCCGCACGCCATGCGGCGGCTTGACCATCGCGAGCCGGGCATCGCCGGCGCCGTCCTGGACACGCGAAGTCTCTACGCCGAACTGATCTGCGACGGCATTCACGTCGCGCCCGAGTTCGTCCGGCTTGGCTCGGCGCCAAGGGAGAGGAGCGAGCCATCCTCGTCACCGACGGCATCTCCGCTACGGGCATGCCCGACGGCAACTATATGCTGGGCGAACTCGAAGTGACAGTCGCCAACGGCCGCTGTCTGTCTACCAGCGACCTCGTATCCGGCAAACAGACGCTCGCCGGATCGGTTCTCTCCATGGACCGCGCAGTCGCAAACCCTCAGACCTTCACCTGCGTCGGGAGTGAAGTGCTGCTTTCCGTGGACCCGCAGATGCGGGGATCGATATCGACCGAGGGTCTGATTGCAGCGCCGGGAGGGTCCGTGGTCTATGGCGATGCGAAGACGCAATAGATCAGCGGCCCTCACTATGCGTGGCGCTGCCACACGGCAATCTGTCTAGGCGAAGCTGAAGCCGCTGCGCGCCAGCGGGAGCGTGCGAATTCGCTTCCCGGTTGCGTCAAACACAGCGTTCGCAATCGCCGGCAGAATCGGCGGCAGCGCGGGTTCGCCCAGGCCGGTCGGTGGAAACTCCGTCATACGCCAGAAGAGTTCGATGGCCGGCGCCTGATCGAAGCGCAGCAGCGGATGTTGATGATAGTTCGTCTGCTCCGCCTGCCCATTAGCCAAGGTGATCTCCTGCCCCATCTGGCTCATGCCTTCGATGATCGATCCCTGAACCTGCGCTTCGGCACCCGAGGGATTCATGATCTGGTTGCCTACATCACCTGCAGCCCACACGCGGTGAACCGTAATCTGATTGGAGGCATCCACGCTCACCTCCACGACTTCGGCGAAGTAGCCCGCGTGGCAGTAGTGGCAAGCCAGACCCATGCCCTTCCCTGGGGTCTTCTTGCGCTTCGTCCAACCGGACTTTTCGGCCACAAGTTCAAGCACCCCTTTGAGCCGATCGGCGTTCAGCGAGCCCCCACCGCTGCCCCTGCCTCCCCCAGCCGACTGGAGGGGAACCGGCGTTGCGTTCAGCAATTCCAGGTAGAAATCGAGCGGATCGCGGCCGGCAGCAGTCGCCATCTCGTCGACGAATCCCTTAATCGCGAAGGCGTACCCATTGTGGCCAGGGGCGCGCAGTGCACCGGTCCGCAGCAGCAGCGGCTGAGCCGTACAGTACAGTGCAAAGTTGGGCACCCGGCCCGATGGAAATTCGACGGCCTCAATCGTCCCGCCGGAGGTGTAGCGCTGCCCTTCACCATAGGTGATGAAGTGCTGTCGCCAGGCCACGAGCTTGCCCTGTGCATCCAGTCCGCCCTTGAACGAATGGAATCCGCCGGGCCTGTAGTTGTCGTTGGCGACATCGTCCTCTCGCGACCACAGCAGCTTCACCGGCACGGTCAACTGTTTAGCCAGCCATGCCGCTTCCAGCATGTAGTCGTTGGTCAGGCGCCGGCCAAAGCCTCCGCCCACCCGGCACATGTGGACCATTATGTCGCTGGGCTGCATATTCAGGGCATGTGCAACCTGCGTGCGGCCGCCGCCGGGATTCTGGCTGGTCGTCCATATCTCCATCTTGCCGTCTTTGTAGCTGGCGGTCGTATTCATCGACTCCAGCGTCATGTGGGCAAGAAACGGATACCCATACTCGGCCTCAACCACCCTGGCTGCGCCGGCCAATGCGCCATCCACATCGCCATAGCTGCGCAGCGTGTTTGCCGGCGGGCCCTTCATCAACTCCGCCGCGCGCTGGGCAAACTTCTGGCTGCTCTGGTCCGCGCCCGGACCATAGTCCCAATCGACCTTGAGGCTCTGCCGAGCTGATTCAGCCTGCCACCACGTGTCGGCCACGATGGCAACCCCAGGCTGGATGCCGGCTGCGGCAATGACGACACCGGGCTCGAGATTGGCGTCGGCCTCGCCGGCGGCATTCTCCGGAGCCCTCGCGATCATGAAGGTATTGCGCACGCCGGGCAGCTTCTTGATCGCATCCAGGTTCGCGCTCTTCACCTTGCCACCATATACGGGGCATTTTGCGAAGACCGCATGCACCATGCCCGGCACCTTGACGTCGATACCGAACAACGGCTTGCCCGTGACAATCGAGTGGTTGTCCACATTGGCATGCGGCTTGCCGAGGATTCGGAAGTCCTTCGGGTCTTTCAGCTTCATCGAGTCAACGCTCGGCGGAGTCAGCGCGGCAGCATCGCTCGCAAGTTCGCCATATCCGAGCGAGCGTTTTGAAGCTGTATGCAGCACGCGTCCCGGCTCGGTCGTGCACTCTGCCTCAGCGACGCTCCAGCGCTTTGCCGCCACCGAAACGAGCATCTGCCGGCACGCCGCGCCAACACGGCGCATCGGCAGATAGTTGTTTTGCGTGGAAGTGCTGCCGCCATCGGACTGCCCACCGAAGCGTGCCTCGTCCAGAATTGCCTGTTCGACGTGCACTTTATCCCAGTCGACGTCCAGCTCTTCGGCGATCATCATCGGCAGCATGGTCTTCACGCCCTGCCCGATCTCCGGGCACCTCGCCATGATGGTGACCGTCCCGTCACCGGCAATCTTGATAAACCCGTTGGGCACGAGGTCAGCGCGCGCCGGTCCCTGACCCTGGGCTGTATTGAACGAAACATCGAAGAAGCCGAGCGCAAGTCCTCCGCCGGTTAGCGCGCTCATCTGCAGAAAGGTTCGCCGATTCATGGGTGGATCTCCATTAAGCCTTCTGGGCTTCAACGCCCGGTTCGTCTGCAACTGCCGCCGTCTTGTGACTCGCGGCTGCGGCCTGGTGGATCGCCTTGCGGATACGCAGGTAGGTTCCGCAGCGGCATAGGTTACCACGCATCGCGTTATCGATCTCCGCGTCGGTCGGGTGCGGAGTCTTCGCCAGCAGCGCCGACGCGGCCAAGATCTGGCCCGCCTGGCAGTAGCCGCACTGCGCGACATCCACCTCCTCCCACGCCACCTGCACCGGATGCATCCCGTCGGGTGAGAGACCCTCAATCGTGGTAACCGAGTGGCCCACGACGTCTCCCACGGACGTCAGACACGATCGCGTCGCAGTGCCGTCCAGCAACACGGTGCATGCGCCACACATCCCGATTCCGCAGCCGTACTTGGAACCCTTCAGGTCAAGAACGTCCCGCAACACCCATAGCAACGGGGTTTCCGGCGGCACGTCCACGGTCGAGACTACATTGTTCACCTTAAGCTTTAGAGGCATATCACTTCCCTGGTTAGGAGGAACTGTTCGATTGCTTTGCAAGTTTTTTGGACACGAAGCTAACTGGGGTAAGAAACTGTTTACTTATAGCAACCATGAAAATATAGCGCTGCTGCGAGTTGCGCCTGGGGCGACCGTCCCAGAAGGATGCTCCTTCTTCGCAGCGAAGAGGGAGCCGAAGAGGATGACAGGCGAGAATGAATGTCCTGCACCTGCCTTATCGGTGATACGTTGTTTGCGGGCCTCCAAAGTCTTTCTGCCTCGCCAGCTTAATGTCCGGGGTGGGGCGCGCCTTCCAACTGCAGGCTGACGTTGTCCAGATGGATTCTCTCCAGAGAGACGACTCCGGCATTCGTATTGAGGTCCACTCCGGGGTTGTTCTTCTGCTCGACAGTCTTTGCCGCAAAGGTGATAACGGTCTTTCCGGCCTGCGCCAGGGTCACTTGAACGTCCGATTCGGAACCTGTCCATGCCAGTTTGTAAGTGCCCGCGGGAAGCTGTGTCGATCCAACCTGCACAGTCTCCGGGATGATCACGGTTTGGGGCTTCTTGCTGCTGCCGAACGCGGGGGCAGCAGACAGAACCAGCAACAATGCAAAACCAAAGAAACGCTTCATTTGTATCTCCTCAAATGCTTCGCGCATTTTCTCGGTAGCATGAGGCATTGAGAGAATTACACTACTGTGGTTTTGTTTTGAACCTTAAGAATTATTAAGAGGCGGGTTGGTTCGGCGTGGGCGCCGACCCACGCGCTGTACAAGACAGGTGAACAAAGAAGATCTATCTCGGAAGCAGATCCTTAGTGTTGGGCACTTCCCATAGAAATCGAACTGTAAGAACTCAAGTTTTCATGCCAGTGACCGTGAGCCTTCGATGCGAAGCATGTACGGCATTCCGGCAATCGGCGCGGCGGCGGTCAGCGTGACCACCAGCGCGTCGGAAGTCTGTTTGAACGTGACCGGCTGCGGCGATGGGCCAAGCAGCGTGACGCGTTCAATCTTGGCGGAGTTGGTTGAGAGTGATTTGATGCTGGCCACCCCAGCCGCCGGATAGCGGTAGCCGAACGCGTACAGCTTGCCGCCCACAGTAGTGAAGCGGAAGCTCGCCTCCGTGATCTGCGCGCGGGGCGCGGGGCCATCCTTGATGGCGTTGGACTGGTCGGCGGTCGAGCCTCCCTTAAGACGCCCGACTTTCTCACTCAATTACTTGTCGGATAGAGTTTTGGCGAGGCACAACTATCTGAAACGGCTGATGACCGCCTACGTTCGCTATTACCACGAGGATCGGACGCACCTCGCACTGGAGAAGAGAACACCTGCGGGTCGGGTGGCAGCGGCGGATACAGATGTGACCTGCGAAGTCTTAGCCATGCCGAGAGTCGGTGGCCTCCACCATCACTACAGCGTGGCCGCCTGAGCATCGACCTCGGTCGGTAGTCAGCAAATTGAAGATAACCGATGGGCGAACTGTGTCCGCTGGCCTGGCACGGCCTGTCCAACATCGTTCTTGTGCTCTGCGCGATCACTTGACTGTCTGTTTCTTTAGGCCAACATCTCTCTCCGAACAACATGAGAGGTAGAGAACCGGGTCCATTTTGTCCCCGGATAGAATTTTGGCGAGGCACACCACAAACCTTTACCGTCCGCCTTGATCATCTTGCCGTCATAGGGAACGCCGGCGAACGGGCAAGGTGGGTAGAGTCTGCGGCGCGGGCTGAGCCCAGGCCGTAGGAAGAACCCAGTGCGGAGCGAGCCCTGTCATTGCGCTGCCTGCCAATGCACTGTCTGCCAATACACTCATCGCCTGCCGTCGGGTCACTTCATAGAGCCTTTCGAAGAAAACTATTGCGGTTCCTTGATGAACATCTGGCATCACCACTTGTCCGTCCGGAACGGTGGCGCCGGAAGGCCGTCTCCGTTGTAAAGGTTGCAGCCTTCAGGATAGTTGTCCCAAGCGTAGCGGACCGCGGCTGGCTCGGCGACATCGGGGCTGGAGACGACCAGAGTATTGTGATCGATGCGGGCGGTAGCCGGAACGAACTTGCCGTCCTTGCCGGCGATGGTGAAAGTCTTCAGTTCGCCGCCCTTCGCCACGAGGCCGGCATCGACGTGGGTTAAATTGATACGGATGGCGTCGCCCTCAACCTTCATCGAGTCATACATCGGGCCGGAGAACTCGATATTGCGGCCGTAGGTATTGGCGAGCGCGATGCGCGTCAGCCGATCAGCCACATCCTGCTTGTCCTTGGGATGAATGTTGACAGGGTCGCCGATGTCGATTGTGACAGCCATGCCGGTGTTGGGCAGGGAAAGCACCGTTGCCTGCGCCTCGCGGACGTCGGGGTTGTTGTACCAGGTGTCCGGCCGATTGGGCCACGGCTTGAGCGGCGCGAGTTGGCAGATATAGAACGGGAAGTTGCCCTCGCCCCAGCGCTGCCGCCAGTCCTTGATCAGAGTGGATTGCAGCAGCGGATAAAGTTTGTAGCCGGTGGCGCCGCCGTTGATGGCTTCG
>CAZAXI010000076.1:0-19943 GCA_964489045.1 uncultured Granulicella sp.
GCGTCGTCCGAGATCGCACCGTGGTGCCAATTGCTGCTTGACCATCTGGAAGAATCCGCGAGGTTGGTATGGTACCTCGTGGCCGATGGAAAGCTCGTCGAGGAGACCTTTGCGTGTGCCCTGGAGCAGCTTGATGCCATCCCGTTCGAGGTGTCTGATCCTGCCGTTGCCCGCAATCAACTTCGTGAAACCCTCATCACCCAGGCGATCACAGTGCTGGATGTGGCACGCAAGAGAGAAGTAAAGGGCCGAAGCTCTCATTCAACTCCGCTTGGCGGATCTCCCGATCTTCCTCGCCTGGCTTTCTTGCTGAGAATGGTAATCCGTTCTTCGGCGGAAGAGGTCGCGAAGTTCCTCAAGGTAACACCGCCGGAAGTACGAAGGCTTGTCGCCCAAGAGATCGAACATCTCACCGTAAACGCGCGAGTCTACAGAGGGGTTTCGAGGCAGAAGTACCTCTGTCCTATCGGAGAACTAGTCTAACCCATAGGGAGCGCTAGCCGTTCAGCCATCCGTACCAGATCAGCGAGGGAGTTGGCCTCCATCTTTCGCATTGCCTTCCCGCGATGAATCTTAACCATTATGTCGCTTATTCCAACGTCAGCTGCGATTTGCTTGTTCAGCAGGCCAGCGACTACCAGTAGCATGACTTCGCGCTCGCGCGGAGTTAGGGAATCAAACTTCCTGCGAAGATTTGCCAACTCGATGTTGTCTTGGGACTCGGTTCGAACTTTGTCCATCGCGCTCTCGACCGCGTCTAGAAGGTTAGCGGCATCGATGGGCTTGGTGAGAAACTCCAAGGCGCCCGCCTTTATGGCCTGTACGGACATGCGTATATCACCGTGACCCGTAATAAAGATTGTCGGGATTCGGATGTTTGCCTTGATCAACTCCCGCTGTAAGTCCAATCCACTTATTCCGGGCATGCGCACATCCAATATCAGGCAGCCAACATCGCCTGGGCTCCGTTCCAGAAGGAACTCGCTGGCTGAGTTGAAGAGCCTCACGTGAAACCCAGCGGAGCGCAACAGGCCATCGATGGCCTCCCGAACGGCCCTATCGTCCTCCACCACAAAGACGGCTGGAATGTTTGCAGTCATTCAACCCCATCCGAATGTTGAGTCAACCGGATCCATCCAACTGTCAATCGAATTCTCAGCGGGACGGACATCCCATCAAACAACTACCTCCCAATTATGCTAGAAACTGGCTATCCAGAACCCAAGTCAACCATCTAATCTCAAGGGATCGAGGCTCGGTCCGAAAATGACGGCAAAGTCCAAGTTTCGTCGCCCTGGGGTTAACAGCACCGTGTCCGGAGCGGCTAAGGAAGCTGAAGCTCTGCGGTCTCTCGTCTGTGTGGTCGATGACGATTCAGGCATTCGGGAGGCCCTATCCAGTCTTCTCTCCTCAGCGGGCTTGCGGATAGAGGCGTTTGGCTCGGCGGAGGAATTCCTTAGAGCCACAGCCAACGAGTCACCTGTGTGCCTGATCCTGGACCTGCATTTACCGGACATCAGCGGGTTCGATCTCCAACACCAACTCGCCGAGGCCGACGGGCCGCCAATCGTCTTTATCAGCGGCCACGGGGACATTCCGTCCTCGGTTCGTGCCATGAAGGCCGGAGCTATTGAGTTCCTACCCAAACCTTTTAGCGATCAGGAGTTGTTGGCCGCCATCGACAGTGCAATCGCCCAGCGCCAGAAAGAGCAGCAGACGAGGAAAGAACTCTCAGACCTTCGCAAGTCGTATGCAGGATTGTCGGCGCGGGAGCGCGAGGTCTTGCCATTCATTGTCGCAGGCCTGACCAACAAGCAGACTGCTGCAAAGCTGGGGATTGTCGAGATCACCGTTCAGGTGCATCGAGCGCAGATCGTCCGGAAAATGGCCGCGCGATCGATTCCCGATCTGGTGAGAATGGCCTGCAAGCTGGGGATCTCCTAGCTCCGATCTGACCTATACCAAGACATAATAGACAGCCTCCAGCACTACCCATAGAGTGAGTTCCAATGGAGGTTGCCATGTGAATCGCTCGGGGAGAGAAATGGTGATTGTCGTTGACGATGACTTCCAGGTTCGAGAAGCGCTGGGATCTTTGTTACAGTCGGCCGCGTTCGACGTGGTGATGTACTCGTCTGCCGACGACGCTCTGAAGTCGCCCTTCCTCCCAGAAGCGAGCTGTCTCATTACCGATATCCGAATGCCGGGAATGCTCGGTCTCGAATTGCAGCGTTGGATCAAGCATCGGCACCCGGAGCTGCCCGCGATCATAATTACGGGTCACGGTGATGAGCATACAAGACAAAATGCACTGGCAGGAGGCGCGGCCGCGGTCCTGTACAAACCTATCGACTCCGACGAGTTGTTCCGCGCTCTTCACTACGCGACAACGCGATCCATGAAGGACAACTGAAATATCTTGCTGACTGTATGCAGGCCCGCTACGGTATTCCGAGAAATGCGAGTGATAGGGGTGAAGATATGGACAATCGGCTGGTGCAAGCGGCGCAGTTCAGGCCGCCGTGGGCCGCGCGGGTTCCCAGCCCGAGATTCGGCTCCCGCACTTCCCGCCCGGATGGCGACCTCGGTTCGAGGCCGGCACCCGAAGTGGTCTATCTCATAGATGACAACCGCCAGGTGCGACTAGCGCTCTCAGCGCTTCTTGCGTCGCACCAAATAAGGGTGATCAGCTTTGAGTCGGCAAAGGAATTTCTTGTTCATACAAGAGCAGACTCACCTGCCTGTCTGGTTCTGGACCTCCGGCTGCCCGATATCGACGGGCTTGAGCTGCAGCAACAACTTACCGGGACAAGTACTATGCCGATAATCTTCATCAGTGGTGACTGTGACGTTCGGTCATCTGTTCATGCCATGAAGGCCGGAGCACTCGAGTTCCTGACAAAGCCGCTAGACGAAGACGTCTTGATGACGGCCATCAAGGGTGCTCTCTCTCGCGATCGGAAACTGCGTCAGAAACGTGCAGCCATGACGGATCTCCAGTCACGCTTCTCTAGTCTCACACGCCGCGAGCGAGAGGTGCTTCCTCTCATTGCAGGAGGCCTGCTCAATAAGCAAGCAGCAGATGTTCTCGGCATCAGGGAAGTGACTATAGCTGTTCATCGCGGCCAGATCATGCGAAAGATGGCAGCCGCAACGTTTGCGGACCTTGTGCGGATGGCAATAAAGCTACGCATTCCGAAGCACCTTGAGCAGGATTAGATTCAAGCCGCATGCCAGCCTGTGCCCCGAAGCCTCGTAGGTGTAACTGCCCACAATCAGGGTTCATTGGAGCGTGCGGGTGACAGCTATACAAACCTGTAATTGCGTAGCGTTCTGCGCACCTTTAGCTTGACTGTATTACGCAGGCGTTTACGCTGAGGGACCGCAAAGGGGTCGAGCAATGTCGCAGAGTCTTCACAGCATCCTCATCGTCGAAGACAACGATTCGCTGCGCCGGTTGCTCTCGACGATCTTCGAAGGGGGCGGATACCGTGTTTGCTCAGCTCCGGATGGTATCGAGGCATTGGCGGAATTGAGACGAGATATCCCGAAGGTCCTACTCACCGATCTCGAGATGCCGCGTATGTCCGGCTTCGAACTGCTCTCCGTTGTACGACGACGATTTCCGACGCTACCACTTATTGCTATGAGCGGCGCCTATTCGGGATGCACGCTGCCTCCCGGCGTAGCAGCCGACGCATTTTATGAGAAAGGAAACGCGAGTGTTGATCCGCTGATTGAAATGGTCGATACGCTTGCGAAGCGTGGTGTCCCCCACCCTGGGAGCGGCAGGTATCCTGTTTGGATTTCAAGTGAATCGATGGATCAATCCAACATCTTCGTTTCATGCCCAGAATGCATGCGACCTTTTTCTCATGCGCCGACTCAAAGCAGCCGAAGGACCAACGAGGCAAGTTGTCCGCACTGTAAAGCCCGGTTCGAGTGTGTTCTATATCCGTATGCGGGTGGCAGACTGGTGGACATCGTTACTGCTTAGCAATCGCTCACCTGATGTCTATTTACTTCGTATCCGAATTCAGGATGGTTTTTATCGTGATCGACCTCATCACCTTAGCCATATCAATGGTGGCTGCTTTCGCCCTCCGAGTGCCACCGAGCACAGAGACAAGCAGAGGCTTGCCGCGGTTACCCCAGATCGAGTCCTTCGAGATAGAACAAACAACCCGCAGTCACGACTAGACTGCCTTGCATAAAACCCTATGCAACTGACGATTCGCGACCTTGAGTGCATCAGCTCGCAGAGATTAGTTGAGAGAACTTGAGCGCGCACGATTTGAAGTCTGCATGGTGGTCGTCGATCGGGAATCGTGAGAGGAGGGGGACGATGAATGGGGCAATGTCTTCTTTGAAGCAGAGTGCCGGCGTCAAGATTACCTATACCGCTATTTGGTGCTCGTTCCTCGTGACGCATCTCTACACGCTGGCGAATTTATGTTGGTATCTCACTGCAGATGCGGACGCCATCGGTTCGATCATTCTCGATTCTCTGCGCAGGCTTGAGTTGTTGGACCCCGAAGGCCTTTCGTCTAATGGAGCCTATCTACGGGCGCGCGATGTGGTGATCGAACGGTCAATGCGATACCTGAGACTTCATAGCCCCCCTGACCTGATACAGGAGATGTCGCGGTTCGAGGAAGTCACTGCGCTTGTGGAGCAAACATTGTGTCTGCAAGCTTTCGACGAGTCAATATATGAGCGCGGCGGGCTGAGAGAGTGACGAAGCTGTCATCCGACTTGTCGCACGAAATTGTTCGACATTTAGGAGCCCCTCGCAATCCAGGCCGTCCACGCACCTCGCGATCCTAGATCCAGCGCTTCCGTATCGGCGACTATGAAGTCATGACGACGAACTCGCAGCTGGCTTCCTGACTACCGAGAAGGTGTCGTGCATGATTTGACTGAATCAAGCGCGCTGTTTCCACAGCGGAGAATCCCGCGACAATGAGCGGTGCAAGCAGAACCAGGCGCAGGTGTAGCCTGTCAGGCCGGATAGTGACGTCGCGCGTTGCGAGTCAGTTTAGATTGGGTCGGATTGCTGCGCCCTGAGCTCGACTAAGCTATTGAGTACCATTCCCAGCGTCGTTTGCCCCTTCACGGCGGCGGATCTGTCTTCGAAATCGATCCATCCATCATTGAAACCGTCAAGCATCGCGATACGTGGAGCGGGGTTCTTCATCCCTTGTGACCGAAACAAGGATTCCCATTGTCCGCGCGGCAGCGTCTTCAGTCGCACTTCATGGTCCAACAGACGAGACAACGTGGCAGCGATCTCGTCAGGCGTGTACCGCGTTGGTCCTTCCAATTCAACTACGCCAAGCCCCTTCCATGTTGTTAGCAGTAGTTGCGCCGCCTGCAAACCTACATCGCGTGTCGCTACCATAGGTACCTCCTTGTCACCCGGCTGTAAAAAGCTCGTCATCTCTCCTGCAGTTTTTGCAGGCTCGATGTCCCAACTCGAATTCTCCATGAACCATGCCGGTCGCAAGAAGAGTGTGGGAATGGGGAGACTTGTCAGTTCCGCCTCAAGCATGTGCAGTTGACTCAGCAAGTTTTGTCGTTCTACGTGCGCACCTATAGTTGACAGCACGACGACCCTTCCTGGCCTGGCTTCACGAAGAGCTGTGGACAGAGCGTTAATGAACGCCCGCGCCTCAGTGAATCCCGGCGAAGGGTCGAAGATTGGCGGCAACATCACAAACACGCCATCGGTACCCATAAACGCTTGCTTGAGCGAAGCCGCATCGCTCACATCTGCGACGCTCACCTCACACCCTTCGCCCTGCCAGTTCTTGCCCTTATCGATGCTTCGCACGATTGCACGAACTTTCGCGCCTCTCGAGAGCAACTCTCTCGCGGCTGCTCCTCCTACCTGCCCGGTAACACCCATCACTGCAAACATCCGGCGCCTCCAAGTTGCTCTCGAATCGATTCACCGACCCCAGTACTGTCGGCTTTGAACATGATTCTAGGTCAGTGTGTGCCCGCCGAAAACTATATGAACTTACAATTGGCACCGGCCTCCCGAAGCCCTAGCATCGAACAGATTGTTTGGAAGTCGTCTCGATAGGAGAGCAACCATGATAGATCCAAACCCAATCGTCCCACCCTTCGACCGCGAAACAGCGGTACTCAAAGTGCGCCGTGCAGAGGATGGTTGGAACTCTCGCGACCCCGAGAGGGTTGCGCTGGCTTACACGGCAGATAGCAGATGGCGCAATCGTTCCGACTTTGTGACCGGACGCGAAGAGATTATCGCGTTCCTGGCGCGCAAATGGCAGAGGGAACTTGACTATCGACTCATCAAAGAACTGTGGGTGTTCGATGGAGCCCGCATTGCCGTTCGGTTCGCATATGAATGGCATGACGCCGGTGGTCAGTGGTTCCGATCCTACGGCAACGAAAACTGGGAGTTCGATCCGGCCGGCATCATGCATCATCGCTACGCGTCGATCAATGACCTTCCCATCGCTGAATCAGAACGGAAGCTCTTCTGGCCACTGGGCCACAGGCCTGAGGACCATCCGAGCCTCTCGGATCTCGGTCTCTAGCCCGTCCCATTCCGAGGGAATCGATCTCGGTTAAGACAACATCAAACGTTTGTGGATAGGAGATCACGCAGATTATGCCGATAAACAAACTCAATAAACGAACGGCCAAGATTGGATTCATTGGTCTCGGACTCATGGGCAGCCGTCTGACACAGCGATTGCATTCATCGGGCTGGAACGTTCAGGCGTGGAACCGCAGTCCGGGGCCATCGAAGGAGACGAGCTCGAAGGGTATTCGAATTGCCGAATCCATTGTGAAGTTGGTGGCCGATTCGGACTTAGTTCTTTCCTGTCTGGCCAATGATGCAGCTGTGGAGTCCGTATACTGCGACGCTGGCGGCGTTCTATCCGCGGCAAAGCCAGGCACCATTCTGCTTGAGATGAGCACTATCTCTCCGGTGCTGTCTCACCTGCTGCATCGGGAGGCTTCCAGCCAAGGAATCAGCCTTCTTGATCTGGCGATCTCAGGATCAACGCCGGCAGTCGAGGCGGGGTCGGTCACGCTGCTTGCGGGTGGCGATCGCGACACCTTCGACTATTGCACTCCCATTTACGAGTCAATCGCCAGGCAATGGTTCCTCATCGGCGGACCTTCTTCAGGGGTTCAGATGAAGCTCGTTGTGAACCTTCTCGTTGGGGTCGGAATGCAGGCCATCGCAGAAGCAATATCACTGGGCGAACATCTGCAAATCGATACGAATGTCCTTTTGGACGTGTTGTCGAAGACCGCAGTGATCCCGCCGGCATTTATCGGGAAATTCCAGAAGATAAAGAATGACGACTACTCACCAGAGTTTCCTTTGCGGCTCATGAGCAAAGACATGGATCTGGTGTTGGAGACCGCTGCAGCCGCGGGGGCTGCTTTGCCCGCAGCTGCGGTCGCTCATTCCGTGCTCGCTTCCAACCTCTCCTCAAGAGGCGACTTGGATCTGGCTGCAATTACGCCTTACGTCATCGGATAGTCAACCGCGTCAATGCTATTGAGTAAAGACCAGGTAGTGGGAAAATCGATGAAACTTCAATCCATTCAGATTATTCGTCCAGCCGAGTTCGATTCTGCGACGGCACAGACGCCTGGATCACGTCGTATCGCCGCTGTGCATCCGGGAGCGGGTATGGGATCGCCGATGTGGGGAGGGCTCTTCTTCGTCGAGCACGGTGCTCGTACGGGGATACACCATCATGGAGAGCAATACACGATTGCATACGTCCTCAGCGGCTCCTCTTACCTGAGATGGGGAGAGAGAGGCGAGTTTAACGCCACCGCGAATGCTGGAGACTTTCTTTATGTTCCGGCATGGCTTCCACACCAGGAGATCAACCCCTCGGAGGAGGTCCCATTCCAATGGGTTGTAGTCCGCAGCACGCCAGAACCCATCGTTGTGAATTTGCGCGACGACTTCTGGGATGACATCAATTGGATTTCGTCATATCTCCGCGCGGACGCTTAGTGAGAATTCGGATCAAAAGATAAGGAGAGGGATATGCAGACGAGTTATGTGCCCGACACGAAGCGTTACGATGGGAAGCTGTTCCGGCGAACTGGCAACTCGGGACTGGTATTACCTCCAATATCACTGGGGCTATGGCAGAATTTCGGTGGAGTCAACGTGTTTGAGACGGGCCGCGCGGTAATCCGGCGAGCCTTTGACCGGGGCGTCACCCATTTCGACCTGGCAAACAACTACGGTCCGCCGTATGGCTCGGCCGAAGAGAACTTTGGCAGAGTCCTGCGCGCGGACTTTGGCAGCCTGCGGAATGAGCTGGTGATCTCAACCAAAGCAGGATGGGACATGTGGCCTGGCCCATACGGCCTGGGCGGTTCGCGCAAGTATATGCTCGCGTCCCTGGACGAGAGCCTGGCGCGCATAGGCCTCGAATATGTGGACATCTTCTACTCCCACCGGCCCACGATGGATGTGCCGCTTGAAGAGACTATGGGCGCACTGGTCCAGGCAGTGCGGCAGGGCAAAGCGCTCTACGTAGGGATTTCATCGTACAGCCCGGAGCGAACGCGCGAAGCGGCCCGAATTCTGAAGAGCGAAGGTGTACCGCTCCTGATTCATCAGCCGTCATACTCGATGCTCAACCGCTGGGTCGAGCATGAGCTCCTCGACAATCTGGAGGGACTCGGTGTGGGCTGCATTGCCTTCTCACCCCTCGCCCAGGGGCTGCTTACTGATAAATACCTGGATGGAGTTCCCAACAGTTCGCGTGCGGTGGGCGGAGTTTGGTTCAGCAGGGAGTTCCTGAATGACGACAATCTTGCCAAGGTCAGGGCTCTCAACCAGATCGCGAGAAAGCGGGGGCAATCGCTGGCGCAGATGGCAATTGCTTGGGTGCTGCGCGACCAGAGAGTAACCTCTGCCTTGATCGGCGCCCACAATGTGGATCAACTTGATGATTCGCTCGATGCGCTGAAGAATCTTCAGTTCACCGATGCTGAGTTGGAAGAGATTGACCGTTATGCGCAAGATGGGTCGATCGATCTCTGGCGAGGTGCCCGTGAGGGAGCGGCATAACTCTTCGAGCTTCCGCCTATAGGAACATATAACAACGAAGCCTCCTTCTGGTGAATCCTACTCAACACTGTAAACGCAAACTCAGGAGGCAGCTTGACTATGCGGTGCATGAATTGGATGGCGTTCCTCTGCTGTAGCGTTGTTCTTCTGGGTGCTGGCGCGGCCAAGCTCTGCACTCAGACCCTTAACTACGCGAAACCCCCAGACGTCAAGGCCGGCGAGGCTATCTACAAGAGCGGATGCATTGCGTGCCACGGGGCGACGGGCAAGGGCGCTTCCAAGTCGATGACAGTGTTCAAGAGGCCGGATACATTCCCGGACTTTACCGACTGTTCTGGAACTACGCCTGAGCCGGACGGCAACTGGAAGGCCGTGATCGTGCATGGAGGGCCATCACGCGGACTATCGCAGATCATGCCGGCGTTCGGAGACTTGCTGACTGACTCGCAAATCAATGATGTGATCGCGTATATGCGAGGTTTCTGCAAGAACATCCACCATGATCCGCCGGGAGAGTTAAATCTGCCACGCGCGCTGGTCACGGAGAAGGCATTTCCCGAAGATGAACTCGTAGTGTCGACTGCAGCGAGTGCCTTGGGAGCGCCGGCTTGGACGACGGACGTGATTGATGAGCGGACCATCTTCGATGCGCGCACGCAGCTTGAGACCGATATTCCTGTCAACTACACCGATCAGAATCACAATTGGACGGAGGGCTTTGGGGATATCACGCTTGGGGTAAAGCGGGAGATGTTCTCCAGTTTGCGGACCGGTTCAATCCTGAGCCTGCAGGGCGGATTTCTCCTGCCAAGCGGGGACAGCCAGCGCGGGTTTGGCACCGGGACAACGCAGTTTGAGCCCTTCGCGGCGTTCGATCAGCTGTTCCACGAAAACACCTTTCTCCAGTTCGAAGCTGGTGCAGACCTTCCTTTCCGTACGAGTGTGGCGCCACGCAGCGTATTTTGGCGATCAACGGTGGGCCAGTCGGTCGCTCCGGACCACATGCTGGGACGCCTGTTTACGCCAATGGTCGAGGTACTGGCTACGCGGGACTTCAAACCGGGCGCCAGCACTGATTGGAATGTATTGCCGGAGATGCAGATCACAATCAGCCGGCGTCAGCACGTTCGCGCTGGGTTTGGCGTGAGCGAACCATTTACAAATACGAGCGACCGAGCCCCGCAAGTCCTGTTCTATCTGCTGTGGGACCGCGCGGACGGCAAGCTATGGGAAGGTTGGCGATGAGAGTCCGCTACGGAAGTGCGATGGTCGTGGGGCTCGCGGCAACTTTGGTCCTGCCACTGTTGCGGGGTCGTTCGGAGACGAAGACCGAGAACGCGAAAGGCGATAAGCTGCCCCCAGGCGTCGTCTTCCGAACGTCGGATCGCTGCGTCGCGTGCCACAACGGACTGAAGACGAGCCAGGGCGATGACATATCCATCGGGCTGCAATGGGGCGCCAGTATCATGGCGAACTCCTCGCGCGACCCTTACTGGCAGGCAAGCGTGCGGCGAGAGTCGATCGATCATCCGGAGTCGAAGCAGGCCATTCAGGACGATTGCACCATCTGCCATATGCCTGCCGTGCGCATGGCGGACCGGACCGCGGGAAAGCACACGGACCTGTTCACCAGGCTTCCGTTCAAGCAGTTTCCCAAGGGAGACAAGGCTGCAGAGGATGGGGTTACGTGCTCGGTATGCCACCAGATCGAGAGCGTGGGACTGGGGACGCCGGCGACGTTTGTCGGGAATGTGACGATTGCAAAAGCCGACGTGAACGGCGAGCGTCCGGAGTTTGGCCCGTTCGAGATCAATAAGGGGCACCAGACGGTGATGCACTCCTCCACCTCGACCTACCGGCCTACGCAAGGGCACCACATGAGCGACCCGGGACTTTGCGGAAGTTGCCACACGCTCTATACGGATGCCCTCGGGCCGCACGGAGAGAAGATCGCACGGTTCCCCGAACAGGTGCCGTACCAGGAGTGGGAGCACAGTGACTACTCGTCGGGAAAGACGCGCGAGACTTGCCAGCAGTGCCACATGCCGCGAGTGGAGGAGCCAGTTGCAATTACGGCGCTGTATGGCGAGCCCCGAGTGGGGATGCGGCGGCACGTGTTTGTCGGAGCAAACTTCCTGATGCAGGGAATCCTGCAGGATCATCGGGATGAACTGGCCACAGCAGCCGAGCCGGACGAACTGAACTCGGCAATCGCGCGGACGATGGGGTTCCTCGGGAGCCGATCGGCAAAAGTGACGATTCGTGGAATGGAGCGTACGGCGAATGGGCTCGTGATCGAGGTTCACGTCGACAACCTGACAGGGCACAAACTGCCGACGGCTTACCCGTCGCGACGGACGTGGCTGCACGTGGTTGTGCGAGATGGTAGCGGACGAGTGGTGTTCGACTCGGGTGCGCTTAATCCGGACGGATCGATTGTCGGAAATGACAACGATGAGGATCCACTGAAATACGAGCCCTACTACCGCGAGATTACGCGGCCGGACCAGGTTGAAATCTACGAGTCCATCATGGAGGATACGAACGGCAAGGTGACGACCGGCTTGCTGCATGCCGTTGGGTATGTGAAGGATAGCCGGTTGCTACCACGGGGCTTCGACAAGGCAACCGCGGAGAAGGATATCGCTGTGCGGGGCGGCGCGATGGACGATCCCGCCTTCAACGACAAGGGCAGCACGGTTAAGTATCTGGTGTCGACCGGGAGCGCGGCTGAACCGTTTACAGTGGAGGCAGAACTTTGGTACCAGCCGATCGGCTTCCGCTGGGCCCATAACCTAGCCCCATACCAATCAAGCGAGACGCAGCGGATGGTGCGGTACTACGAGAAGGCATCGCGGAAGTCCGCGGTTATTTTGGCAAAGGCAAAGGCCACGCGATGAAGGACATCCGAAAGTCTGTCAAGATGCAAACTATTGGACCAAAACAAGATCTCAAATGGTCACGGAATAAACGAGCCTTCAGTCCAACGCAGCCGGTTATGGGAGAGTCTCCATGTCTCCGTCCTCAAAGACAACGACCCTGTTCATCCTTGTATCTATCTTCAACTTGAAGATATCCGGCCGCGCATAATGACCCACTACGTCAAGGTCGTATTTGCCTCGGACAATGGAACCTCGATCAAGCTCCGCCAACTGGATCGTCTCTCCGTCGAAGCTCGGCTCGATCAGAACTTTTCCCAGTGGATCGACAATGCAGGATCCGCCCCGGATCAAAACCCTTTTTGGATCATCTCCGAGGAGCGCGGCATAAGAAGGCGGATAGTCGGCCTGAGTCAGGTACTGGCAGGCCGAGAGCACGAAGCACCGGCCCTCAAGTGCAATGGTGCGCATGGTGGGCAGCCAGGTATCTCGATCATCCACCGTGGGAGCGCAGTACAGTTCGATGCTTTGCGCATACATGGCCATGCGCATCAGGGGCATGTAGTTCTCCCAACAGATAACACTGCCGAGGCGGCCAATGCGAGTATCAAAGACCGGCAAGGTCGAGCCATCGCCAAATCCCCACACGACGCGCTCCAGCGCTGTCGGCATCACCTTGCGGTGCTTGCCGAGCAAACGGCCTTCCGGTGAATACGTTACTACGGTGCAATAAAGAGTCCCTTGGTCGCGCTCGATGACGCCGGTAACCAGATACACTCCGTTCGCACGCGCCGCCTCGCCTATTAGTTCGCTTTCTCGGCCGCGCAACTCGATGGCGCTTTCAAAATAGCGCCGGAAGTCCTCACGTCCTGCATCGCTTCTCTGTCCAAGGCGTGCACCGAAGTCCAGACCTTTGGGATATCCACCGATAAAAGCTTCAGGGAACAACACGAGGTCCGCGCCCTGTGCCGAGGCATCGCGCGTAAGATCTGCCAGCTTCTGAAGCGTTCTGGGGGTATCAAATAAGATGGGAGCCGCCTGCACCACCGCGGCTTTGATTGTCGTGTTTTCCATCGTCGTGTACCGTTTCCGAGCACAACACAACTCTTTGATTAGATTAACTTCTTCATCTCTTCATGACGATTCTCTGCCATATCGATTCATGCGATTTATAGCCACGTATTGCCCGAAATCGCGCTGGTTATGGATTCGCCAGTGTGCGTTTTCACAGAAACTCACATCGCATTCACCGCCCATGGAAAGAAAGGTCGTCATCCCTTCGGAAAACCGCTTGGGCAAACGGGATGTGGGATGCAGCGCCAGGAGTTCTAGTGCGGCCCGTGGTTACATTCAACTTGGATCAGAACGGAATGCTCAGACTGGAATAGGCTGCGAACGCATAGTCAAACCATCTGAGTACTGCTTGGATGTCGTCTGTCTCAACCGTGGCACCGCCCCAGATCCGCAGTCCAGGAGGCGCATCCCGATAGGACCCAATATCGAACGCGACCCCCTCCTTCTCGAGAAGGCCTGCAATATCCTTAGCCACTTTTGCCTGACGCTCCGCGTCAAGAGCCATCACTCCCGGGTCTGTGATTTGAAGACAAATGGAGGTATTAGAACGGGTATCCTGCCTTCGCGCGAGAAACCCGCACCATGCGCTCTTGCTTTGCCAGTCGACAACCGCGCGCAGATTAGCCTCCGAACGGCGAATTAGTTCAGGTAGACCACCGATGGATTTAGCCCAGCGCAGTCCATCGATCGCGTCTTCGACAGCCAGCAGAGATGGCGTATTGATTGTCTCGCCCTCAAAGATGCCTTCATTCAGCTTGCCGTTCTTGATCATCCTAAAGACCTTGGGAAGCGGCCATGTGGGCTTGTAGGATTCAAGCCGCTCGACGGCGCGGGGGCTGAGAACAAGCATTCCGTGTGCTCCCTCACCGCCCAGCACTTTCTGCCATGACCAGGTGACGACATCGAGCTTCCTCCACGGCAAGGTCATAGCAAAAGCCGCAGACGTGGCATCGCAGATCGTCAGGCCTTCCCGTTTATCGGAGATCCAGTCGCCGTTTGGAACACGCACCCCAGAGGTGGTTCCATTCCAGGTAAAGATAACGTCGCGATCCGTATTTACCGTTGCAAGGTCCGGAAGCTCTCCATACGGCGATTCGAAAACCCGTGTATCGGCAAGGCGAAGCTGTTTGGTGACATCGGTTACCCATTCCTTGCCAAAGCTCTCCCAGGCCAGCACGTCGATGCCCCGCGGCCCCAGCAAGGACCAGAGCGCCATCTCAACTGCTCCGGTATCGGAGCCGGGCACGATTCCGATCCGATAGTCCTTGGGGATACCGAGAATCTGTCTTGTCAGATTAATGACTTCGCCTAATTTGGCCTTCCCTGGTTTCGACCGATGAGAACGCCCGACAAGCGCTCCGGCTAAGGCTGCCGGTTCCCAGCCGGGACGCTTGGCGCATGGGCCGGATGAAAAATGAGGATTCTTCGGACGTTGCGTTGGTTTGACGGGCCGTTCAGACAAGCGATTCTCCCTGCTGAATACGATGGATTCTGGACTCTCTATGCGTTTGTACTTCTCATCGTACGATCATAGTTCCATTTTCGTTTCCTTCGCTGATGAATGAGAAAGAGTCAGACGAATAGAGTCAGACGAATAAGGCCGGCGCAATGGCTGCAGCCCAGACTTCATAGATCAAGGTGTAGGTTATCAGGTGCGAAAACACGCGCCTGTTTCGTGAAGCAAGGACTAAGCGATCTGCCTCAGAACGAACACTCCCAGCCCGATAACGAGAGCGATGGTCCCGAAAAGCATCGCGCAGATAAAAATGGTCGCTTTTAGCTCTTGTTCGGGACGAGGTGGCGTGATCCCGAACGTCACAATGAAGCCCTGAGTCACTTGTTTGAGTGGGTTGAACATAGATGCTCCTACATCTTGTGTATCCTTTCGCGTAGGAGCGGATGGGCACTTCTTGCTGAATCTGCTCGATAGTTGCGACAATGAGTCGATGTTCTGTGGGAGCCTACGCTGCGCATAAGGGTTACGATGGCCGGAAGCGCATTTGCCGCTTGTGTTTGAAAGGTGCTTCTTCGACGCGAAAAGCGGAGACGAATATAGGAGTACGAGGTGTTGGATGAGGCGAATCTCGGTCATTCGAAATGAGAGGATCGTTCCGCTGCTGCCTGGCAGGCCAGTTAAGAACAGTGCCCTCTCACCTTTGAGCGGCCTCATCGTCGAGACGCACAATATCGGTGCCATCGAGATCCCCGAGCACGAGCATTCGTCCTTTTGTCTTCATATGCAGACCAGCGGCCCGGTGCAGATGGAGTGGTGGTCCGAGGGCAAGTATGGCAAAGAAAATCATGGGCCCGGATCCATGATTCTGCTCACTCCCGGAACGCGCGACCGTCTGCGCTGGAACAGGCCCTCGCAACGCGTGGTTCTATCGGTCGATGAATCCTATCTGCTCCGTGCTGCGCAGGAGTTGGGACGAAAGAGGCATCTGGGCTTCGAGAACCACTGGATCTTTGAGGACCGGCAATTGCACCTTCTGCTCTCCGAAATGCGGCGCGAGATGGAAACAGGCTGGGAGACGGGAGCCCTCTACGGAGATCATCTGGGCATGTCTCTGTCGATCGCTCTCATCCAGAAATACAGCAGAGACGTAGCGATCTCGCCGCAAGCCAAAGGCGGAATATCTAGAGTCCGCCTGCAACGTGTTCTTGACTACATCGCTGCAAACGGTCATCTGGACATTAAGCTCGATGATCTCGCAGATGTGGCCGACATGAGCCGGTTCCACTTTGCCAGACTTTTCCGGCTGGCCCTAGGGATTACGCCCCACCGCTATCTGATGGACCAGCGACTACAGCAAGCTAAGGCGCTATTGCGGCTCGATACGAGAAGCGTCTCGGAGGTTGCGGTCGAAACCGGATTTGCGAACGCTGGTCATTTTGCGCGGGCTTTTAGGCGGCACGTTGGGGTCAGTCCGACGGAATGGAAGCGGCAAAGCTGACGCGAGAAGCAGGGCTATTCTCCCGCTACCTGAAGAACTTTGCCGCAATGATCGCCCACTTACAGCAAGAAATGCTCTGAGCCTCTGCGGTCTGCAGGTACAAGTGGAACATGGGTGCATGAACGCACCTTTGTGAGGACTTGAGACTCATGGCAAACCTATCGGGACTCCCGGCGTCCCCCGCTCCGGCCAAAGAAACGAAAGCCCAAAAAGCCGAACGCCTGAAGGCGGCAAAGAACCCATGGGATGCGTGGGACGAGGTCCTGGCATTCGCCCGCGCCGGCCATAGCTCGATCGTTCCCGAATGGGCGAATACCTACTTCAGATGGTGGGGCCTCTATCCACAGGGTGACGGTGCGGGTGTGACGGGTGGAACTGGCGGCGAAGGCAAGTCCACTGAGTACTTCATGCTGCGTATCGCCCTCCCCAATGGCATTGCGAACAGTCATCAGCTTCGCACGATCGCAGCGATTGCAAAGAAGTATGCCCGCAACCTCGTAGATGTTACGACTCGCCAGAATATTCAGCTTCACTGGGTCACCATCGAAGATATTCCCGAGATCGTTCAGGCTCTGGCCGAGATTGGGCTTTCTCCCAAAGGCGCCTGTGGCGATGTAATCCGCAACGTCACAGGCTGCCCGCTGGCCGGGCTCGATGCAAGCGAGATCAGTGACGCCTCTCCACTCGCGCTAGAAATCGCAGCCTGCCTGCGCGGCAACTCAGACTTCTACAACCTGCCTCGCAAGTTCAAGATCTCCGTCACAGGCTGCTCACACTGGTGCTCGTATCCGGAGATCAACGATATTGGCCTTACAGCAGTGAGACGCAAAGGCCACGGACAGGAAAACCTCGGATATAGCGTTCGCGTGGGTGGTGGTCTCTCAACGGAGCCTCATCTGGCGGTGCGGCTTCCGGTATTCATTCGCGAAGACCAAGCATATTCCGTCACAAAAGCAATCGTCGAACTTTTCCACGAGCAGCAGGACCTGCGCGAGAACCGCACCCGGGCTCGTATGAAGTATCTCTTCCTGCGCCATGGCTGGACTGCCGATTCTTTTCTTGGCGCCATAGAGCATAAGCTCGGCCATCGACTCGAACCCTTCCCTTTGGAGGAAGACCGCGTGCCAGACGACATCTATCGCGACCACGTCGGTATTACTCCTCAGAAACAAGCGGGGCTATCTGCGGTTGGCGCATCGGTTCTTCGGGGCAGGCTCTCGGGTGATCAACTACAGTCTCTTGCCGAACTCGCAGATCGTTATGGTAACGGCGAACTGCGATGCACGATCACCCAGAATGTCATCATTGTGAATGTGCCGAATCGACACGTGAGCGAACTCGTAAATGCTCTCTCAGATATTGACGTGACTGTGGAGAGCTCCCCATTTTGGCGTGGGGCGATTGCGTGCACAGGGACGGAGTTTTGCAAGCTAGCCATTGCCGAAACCAAGGCTTTCTCCAAGTGGCTTGTGGCCGAGATGGAGGAAAGGCTTCCTGCATTTGATCAGCATATCAAGCTTCATGTCACTGGCTGCACCAACTCATGTGGCCAGCACTGGATTGCCGATGTCGGCCTCGAAGGCAAGAAGATCAGACAAAATGGAAAGATGGTCGATGCCTTCTATTTCTGCGTCGGGGGCTCTGTAGGAAAGTACGCACGGATCGCGCGACAAGTTGGATATCGGGCTTCTGCGGACGAAGTTCCTGACGCTCTCGAGCGGATGCTTCGCGGCTATCTGGCTTCTCGGCAGCAAGGAGAGGATCTTCGCGCGTACTTCTCACGAGTTGATGACGAGGGCCTGCGTGCACAACTGGCGGGGAACAGAATTCCTCCAGTTGAAAGAGATGTTCCACCAGCGAATGGCCGTAGTGGTGCCGACGTGTAGAACTGGGGCTCGACATGCTACTCGCAGGCATGGCGGGCAATGATTGTCGATTCTATTACTGCAATTCGATTTGTATAGAGTGAACGATTGCATTAGTGTATGCCTGCACTGTCAGCGCGCCGTTGGATGCGGTCGGTGAGTTACGTGCGGTTCCCCAGTCTGCAAAGATGGTCAGAGCGAGAAGGCCAAAGAGACACGTGCGCACTCACTTTTCTGCAACCCGACAGGAAATCGCCTGAATTCCAGTGGGCAGAACGGGCGGGCATGTGCTAGCGTTTGGTTCTGTTGCGCACCAAACGTGAGGAGTTGAAAGCATATGTCACTAACCAGAAGGTCTTTTGTCGGAAGAGCTGCGAGCGCATTCGGTGTGGCTGCAACGGTAGGGAGTAGCTGGACCCAAGTGGCTTCACCGGGCTTGACCATTCCCCCCACTGCTGCGGGAAAGGCGTTTGCAAAAGCCATTGGCGAATCTTCGGTACGGCGAGGTCTGGTTCCGGTTAACAACGGCAATCATCGCCTGTAAATCTTAGTTCGGCGAATCCCCATGCGCCTGTTCCAGTGGCTTGGCACTGGCCGCGGCGAGCCGCATCCTGCCACTGGTAACGACGGCGTGGTGCCCGTCATCCTCCAACCATAGGTTCTGGCCGGAGATGGTTACCCCAGTCTCCATTCTGCCGCTCACGGGCCGACCGCTGTATACCGATTCGCCCGCGCCGCACAACGTCAGCGCTATCAGCCCACTCGATCCGCAACTCTTCACCACCATCGACCAGCATGCCAAAGACCTCATCTCCGGCACGAAGAATACGGGCTACAACACCAGTGAAGTGATCTCGTGGCTGGAAGCGATGGGGGAGCACGTCAACAGCAGGATTGGCTGCGGCGCGCGCCGCAGCCGGCAAGAGGGCAAGGACGCCGGAGTTCCGCCGCGCCGAGGAAGATGTCCTTATTCTCAACGGCCTGGGCACGTACTACGCCAATATCTTCCGCGCCGCGCTGTTCTATAGCATGTACGAGCAGACAGGAGATTCCGCAGCGGCCGCACAGTTCAATATCGTCATCGACGAGCAAGAGGGATAGGTGTTTTTGCTTTTCGGCAGGCTCCATCTGTACGCGCCTCAGGAACTTATCGTCCTAAGTCTCGCACAGAAGAAGTTGCGGTGAGCGGCGGTTGCTACGGCTTTTTGTACTTTGGCGGGTACTTGCTGATCAGTAGAGTGACGGCGTGGTCGATGGTACGGTCATTCTTGTCCTCGCTCTTGGCCAAGGGCTCGGTGACTGCCCCACGCCACAGGAGTTGGTGGGTTGTGGGGTTGTATATGTCGATGATGAGAGTGTCCAGAGGGACATCCTGCAAGGCGGTTCCAGAATCCAGAAACCCTGTGGCGCCCGATACGTGTTGCCAGGCGAAGTCGCCCAGGGAGTTGTAAAAGCTGGCAAATTCCCGCTTGTCCTGGGTGGCCTCGACGGCGGTGATGGTGACGTCGCCGCCACTGGTCACCTCCGTCATATAGCGGCCCTCCATGTCGCGCTTGAGAGCAATATTGATGCGGTCCTCGACGCTCGGGTCGGTGGCGTGGAGCTTTTGCCAGGTGTAGGTCTTGAACTTGAGAAAGTTGACGGTGTGGTCGTAGTCGATGGTGAACGTCTGCGCCAACAGGGGCGTCGCTGCCATGGCCGTGGCGAAGAGTGCGGCGGCCACTGCTCTTGCGATGAATTTCATGGATATGTACCTCCTCAACTGCCTCGTGTGCTTTCTCGGAGCATGAGGCGTTGAGAGGATTTCACTACGGTGAGTTGGTATTGAACCTTAAGAATTCTTAAGCGGCGGGGTTTGAGGCTGGTTAGTGGCTTTGGCTTTTTACCCCGCATTTCCTTTTTGAGTCATAGTCTTGAGTCCCCGGATCGTCGTCATCGTCAATGTTTATGAGGGTGCGAACGTGGTAAAGACATTCCGGAGGTCCGTACCTAATGGGTGAGATACAAAACCGGCCCTTTCAGCTTTCCTTCAACTCTTCCCTGAAGGTTGATTTCCAGGGATCACGAGTCACGTCCGACG
>CAZAXI010000077.1:0-19788 GCA_964489045.1 uncultured Granulicella sp.
AAGGGCACGGCTGGTAGCCCAGGACTTTAGTCCTGGGTCTCCGTGCCGCAACCTGCTGATTCGTTAAATCGGGGCTTCAGAAGCTGCTGAAAAATGCCTTTTCGTTAAGGGCACGGCTTCAGCCGTGCCGTAAAAGCCACATAATGATTACGGCTTTAGCCGCCGAGGTCCAGTTTGTCGCCGGAGACGACTTCTTCAGCACCCTCTTCAGCCCCTGAGATCAGGATTTCAAACAGGCCCACTAAATCCGGAACGAAGCCGATCAATCACGCTTGTAAGTGCAGGGGACGCCCTCGGTCCAAGCCACCGTATCGTCGCTGAGGAACTTGAAGCTGTTGGAGCGCATCTGCATCACCACGGTCACCAGATTGGGTTGCACTTTGTAGCTCACCGGAATGGTGATCTCCCTCCCACCCGTGGTCAGGATTTGCGTGGTCTCAGTAAAGCGGTAATGGCTTGGGCAGCCCGCGGCGCCGTCTGCGCTTGCGGGAGTGGTCGAGGTCCAGTCACCGATCAGCGGATTTGCCGGCTTACTCTTGCAGCCTGCGAGCATAGCCAGCAGCGCCAAC
This sequence comes from uncultured Granulicella sp., assembly GCA_964489045.1. Taxonomy (GTDB): domain Bacteria; phylum Acidobacteriota; class Terriglobia; order Terriglobales; family Acidobacteriaceae; genus Edaphobacter. The sequence goes on from CAZAXI010000077.1 coordinate 570, forward strand.
GACGCAACCAGTACACGTCGTTTCGTTTTCTGATGGAGGCAACAACGGAGGTATTGGTCGGAGTGCATATTGAATCGGACAAATCCAATCTAGCTTAAGTGCGGCGGGTTGCGCGAGAGGATTGTAGCGGCAGAACTATGAGCCGGCGATGGTCATGCCGTCAATGCGCAGCGTGGGAGCGGCGCTGGCGCTGCGGAACACCAGGTCGTTGCCGATGGCGGAGATGTTCTGGTACATGTCCTTCAGGTTGCCGGCGATCGTTATCTCTTCCACCGGGTACGCGAGTTCACCGTTCTCGATCCACAGTCCGGCGGCGCCCTGCGAGTAGTCGCCGGTGACCAGGTTGACGCCGAAGCCCATGGTCTCGGTGACGTAAAGGCCGTTCTTCACATCGCCGATGATCTGCTCCGGCGTCACCGTGCCGGGCTGGAGAAAGAAGTTGCCCGCGCCGATGCCGGGGTTCGACGCCAGCGACCGCGACGCATTGCCGGTGGAGGCCATGCCGAGCTTGCGCGCGGTGTAGGTGTTCATCACGTAGCTCTTCAGAATGCCGTTTTCGACCAGCACCGTGCGGCGCGTGGGCAGGCCTTCGCCGTCGAAGGGCGAGGTGCCGAACCCGCCGGTTTGAATGCCGCCCGCCTGATCTGGAGAGACGTGATCGAAGACCAGCGTCCCGTCGTCGATGACGGTGACATTATCGCCGGCGACGCGCTGGCCCAGCATATCGGCGAAGAAGGTGGCGTGGCGATAGATGGCGTCGCCGTTGGCCGCGTCGAAGATGTTGCCGATGATGGAGCGCGCGATCTCTGCCGAAAACACCACCGGGGCCTGTTGCGTGGGCACTCGCCGGGCTCCCAATCTGCGTAGCGCCCGGCGCGCGGCTTCGTGGCCGATGGCAACGGGATCTTCCAGCAGGCGGGTGGTGCGCGCGTTGGAGTACCAGTAGTTGCGTTGCATGTTGCCGGCTTCGTCGTGCGCGATGGGCTGGGCGGAAAAGCCGCAATAGCTGCGGCGGTACTCGCCCGTAAAGCCGCGCGAGTTCATCATGATCTTGTGCGCGGTGGCCGCGTCGAAGTCGCCACCGCCGGAGTTCTGGATGCGCGTGTCGGAGGCCATCGCCGCGGCCTCCACCTCACGTGCGATGCGGATTCGGTCGGCGGGCGCTTGCTGGTTGACGTCGTCGAAGTAGAGACGCTGCGCGGCAACAACATGCTGCCCGAAAGCGCTCTCTTCAGGTAGCCCGGCGAAGGGGTCTTCGCTGGTGATGCGCGCGAGCGTGACCGCGCCGGAGACCAGTCGCTCGATACTCTCGGGCGAAAAATCGGAGGAACTGGTGCTGGCGGTTCTTTGCGCTTTACCCGACGCGATGAAGACGCGCAGGCCAACGGCGCGCGAACCCGACTCCTTCAGCGTCTCGACCTGCCCCAGCCGAACGCGCACGTTGAACTCGTCGCCTTCGTATACCACGGCCTCGGCGTCCGTCGCGCCTGCTTTCAGTGCGCGGGCCAGCACGTCGGCGGCAAGTTGCTTCAAGTCTGTGGCAGCAATAGTTTCAGTCGGCAAAGGCAGGTCCTCGGGTACTCGAGATGCTTGCTTAGCGGCGAGGCTGTGCCTTCGGAGTTAGCTAGGCGGAGGGGTCGAAGTCGTCGGCGGTGATCACCTGCAGCGCGGGAGTGGTCGCAGGCTGCGGGTCGGTTAGGTCGACCGACTGCTCATTGGCGCGCTGATCGATCAGGACGAGGGTGCGCGCGGAGCCGCCGGGATAGCTGAACTGGCTGCCGGTGTACACCGGCGCGGCAGCGTTGGGCGCAGCGCCGGCGGCGAACGCCACGATGGAGTAGGTTCCGCTGGGCGCGTCGATGTAGCCGGTGTTGCCGCCGAAGCCGATGCCGGTGGCGATCGGCGCGATCCCCGCCAGCGAAGACCCTGAGGGCACAAGGTAGAGGTCGACCGCGCCGGTGCGTGTGGCCTGGCCCAGGAACCGCAGGGCAACCTGGCCCGCGGGAGCCGGCGTCGACTGGTCCTTCAGCACGGTCATCTGCAGGTTGGCGGCGACGTTGCCGGCCAGCACCGTATACTGCGTGCCGGCGAAAAAGCTTCCGCGCACCTGGGCAAGCTCCTGCTGTGTGTTCGCGATATAAGCTGCGTGGACGGTCGCGCCCGGCGCAATGGAGATGTAAGAGCTGACAGTTCCGAAGCCGATGTTGTACAGGCCCACCTGCGCAGGCTGCGACGGAGAGTTCTGGTAGATGTCCAGGCTGGGCGCGTCGGGCGAGGCGTCGATCACCCGGACCTGGGTGAACGGCTGGTTGCCGGTTATGCTCTGGCAGCCGGTCAGCGCGGTAGCCAGCGCGGCGAGCGTGGTCAGCCGGCGGGCGCGGGTCGCGAGATGGAGGCGGTTCAGGAGCATGGCCGGGGGTACCAGGGCCGAACGAGTGCTTCTCGACCGTAGGACGGCGAAACGGCACGTACGATTACTCTACTTGATTTCGCTGGCGTGGGCGACCGGGGGGGAATCGCGAAAGTCACACGAAGGTTGCAGCGCGCGGGCCGCCCGAAGGGGCGTTAGCCTCGTCCTGCCCCACGGCCGGCGCTCGCACCCACTTCCGGCGGAGACGGGTCTTCGATGGGATGGGCGTCGGCGGAATGGCTGCGCATGGCCGCTACCAGGTCGCTGGTGAAGACCTGGAAGCAGCCCCGGCCCCGCGCCTTGGCGTGGTACATGGCGGCATCGACCCGGCGCAGCAGGACCTCCGCATCGACCGCCTCATCCTCCAGCGTGCACACCCCGATGCTGACCGATATGGGAACCTGGAACTTGCCGACATCAATCGGCTCGGACAGGGCGGCGACGATCTTGGCGGCAATCTGCTCAGCCTGTTCCGCATCGGTCAGGTCGTTCAGCAGAACAATGAACTCATCGCCTCCCATGCGGGCCACGCTGTCGGTCTTGCGAATGGTGGCGCGAATGCGTTTTGCGGTGGTCCGCAGCACCTGGTCGCCGGCGCTGTGGCCGAAGTAATCGTTGATCTCCTTGAACTTGTCCAGATCCAGCATCAGCAGCGCGATGCTCTTGTGGAAGCGCTGCGCCCGGTCCAACGCGACTTGCAGCCGGTCGTGCAACAGGGTACGGGTGGCCAGGCCGGTCAGCGAGTCGTGGTGGGCCATGTGGCGATAGAGCTCGCGGCTCTGGCGCAGTTCGCGGGTCTGTTGCTCCACGCGGCTGCGCAACGAAAAAGCCCACATAAATCCAGCTACTGTGATTACCAGCATAAACAGCAGCACGAACTGGATGCGGCTTACAGTCCACCAGGAAGGCGATTGCAGTACAACGATATCGCGGGGCGAACGCAGCATGATCAAGAAGTGCGAGGCCTGGGTGAAGCCGAAGCCCTTCAGAGTGCTCTCGCTGTCCACCTGCACCGAACAGATGCCCGTGACTCGCAGCTTGCTCCCGTTCTGGATCGCGTTGATCTTTGCATCCTTGGAGACGGCGGTCGGCAGAAGGACGCGGAACAAGAATCTTCCGGAGGACAGGATAAGGTTGGCATCGCTTGCGGCCTCATCGCGTCCGATCAGCCGCCCATCGATCTGAACCAGGTCGGAGTCGAGGTTCCCATCGAGCGCCTGTTCGGGGGTCACCGCAGAGGCAGCCACGGCCGTGTTGCCGTGGAGCGGCCAGAAGATGGCGTCCGACAAGCCGGGCTTGAATCCCGAGAGGACGGTGAACCCGACCAGGTCGACCGACGAGCCGAGGGCGAGCGGGGTGGTCTGGGTGGTCTGCGCGCACAAGCCCCCGGTCGCGTCCTTGATGCAAAGGGTCTGGCCCGGCCAATAAAGCGTCACGATGCCGCGGACGTGGATGCGATGAGGCCACAGGTTGGATGGATCGAAGCGCAGCAGGCTGTTGACCGGCCGCAGCGGGCGGGCGAAGGCGTCGCCCGAGTCAGGTGCCGCCGCGGACACGGTTGCCATGCCGGGGAAGAACAGTCGCGCCCCTGCCAACTGGCTGTTTGCGTTGAAGATGGGCGCGGCGTTACCTCGGATGTGGACCCATTTGTCGACCAGTTGCTGATAGTTGAAGCCCGATTGCCGGACGGTGGTCGCGGCTATGGTGCCGCCGTCCATCGCGACCTGCAGGCTTACGTCGTAGGCGGTCTCCACCACCGAATGAACGATGCCGTCGATCTCGACCCACTGGGCGTCTTCAGCGCCGGTCAACAGGGTTGGGAGGGTTACAGGGTGGGCGTCGTCCGGCAGGTTTGAGTCGCCGAGGACAGTCATGTGCGCCTGATCGATGATGGGCGCGTAGTCCCCAGGCGCGGTCACGCCGGTGACGTCGACCAGCGTGCCCGGGACCGGCTGTCGGCCCGGCCAGGTGGTGCCCAGCAGGACCGCAGCGTAGATGCTGCCGGTGGAGTCGTGCAGAAAGAAGGCGAGGCGCCGCGTGTCCACATGCTTGTCGTAGTAGGTCACCACCGCCCGCACATGCACCGGATAGCCGCGGCGGGCCTCGTCGGGCGAGAGACTGTGGGCCTGGCGCAGCGTGGTCAGGGTGCGCAGGGCCTCGGCGTCGGCGGTCTTCTGTGTTCTCGGCGAGGGCGGATCCCGTTCAACCGGACTTCGTGCCAGGGCGGAGCTGGCAAATAAGGCGAGTGTGATGGCAGCCAGGATCGATCGTCGCCGCGAGATGGGTACACACTGCGGCACTTAACCAGCATCGGCGCTAATTGCGAAAGGGTTAATCCCACCTTGGTTGGATGGCGGACGCTACCCGTTCGCACTGGCGGACGGGGTGCTGAAAAGTTCGGGTTGTGCTTTCGGAGTAGCAGCGGGCTTCAGAGGCTGCTGAAAAACTCCGTTCGTTAAGGGCACGGATTTATCCGTGCCGTAAACGCCGCAGAATAAACAGGGCTTTAGCCCCTGAGGTCTGCTTTTCCGCGCTGCGTCGCCTTTTTCAGCACCCTCTTCAGCCCCGGGGACTTTCTCTTACCCGACATCCAGCCCGCTTTCTGCTGCGACTCAGAGGCAAGGATTGGCCGCGATTTTGGCAGATCGCCATGAAGACCTGCAACGGCCGCATTTTCTCCCTCCGGCGCGATTCCTGCGTTACCCTTATCCCGCTTCCTGTTTGCACCGCTGAGCTTCTTTCAGGAGAGTTCCTATGTCTGTTTCATTCCGGGTGCGTGGCAGCTCTCTTGCTGCCGCTTTGTTTTCCAGCCTCCTCCTTGCCGCGCCGATACCAGGTTTTGCCGCGGCTCAGGCGACCACTCCCCAGCAGACCATCGCCCAGAAGATTGCCGCGTCCAAGGACCTGCTCGACATCAACACCGCGACCCCGGCGCAGTTGAAGGCGCTGCCCGGCATGGGCGACGCCTACGTCTCGCGCATCATCGCCGGCCGCCCCTACACCGCAAAGAACCAACTCACCACGCGCGGCATCCTCCCGGCGGCTGCCTACGAGGCCATCAAAGACCAGATCATCGCGCACCGGCCCAAGCCGTAACGGCCAGGCAGACCCACGGAACAACTTCGTCCCTCCCTGCGTATGTCGTTGCCAGAAAGGCCACCCCATGCTTCCGCTCGCTGTTTGCACGTTGAACCGCCGTAAAGCGCCATCAATCTTCGGAATCCTCACAATCCTCTTCGCCACAGTCCTATGCAATCCAACCGGCTACGCACAGTCGTCGCAGACCGCCTCGCCCGCTCCCGCCGCGACGCCGGAGTTTGAAGTGGCCAGCATCAAGCCCGTCAAGGAGCCCAATCCCGGCCGGATGAACGACCACGAGGACGACCGCCGCTTCACCACGCACTACACCAGCTTGAGCGATCTCATCCTGATGGCGTACCACGTGGACCGTCAGCAGGTGGCCGGTGGGCCCGCCTGGATCAGAACCGACGAGTACGACGTCGATGCGGTGGCCAGCGAGGATATTAAGTCGTCCGAGCAGTTCCAGGCGATGCTGCAGAAGCTCCTGGCCGACCGCTTTCAACTCACGCTTCACCGCGAGCAGAGGGAGATGAGCGTCTACACCCTGGTCGTCGCCAAGGGCGGATCGAAGCTGAAGGCGGCAGATCCCAGCGGCCCGGGGTACGGCGCCACTTGCGAACACTTGGGCGTGTGCCACTTCCGGGGCGAGCCGCTGGCGCATTTCGCGCGCTGGATGGCCTTTGCCGTCCTCGCCAAACCCGTAACCGACAAGTCCGGCCTTGAGGGCAAGTTCGACTTCGACCTGACCTGGACGCCCGACGAGAGCCAATTCGTCGCCATGGGGATTCGCGTGCCTCAGACCACCGACAATCCCAACGCGCCGCCGGAACTCTTCACTGCCATCCAGGAGCAGCTCGGCCTCAAGCTGGAGCCGCAAAAGATCCCGGCCGAAGTCCTCGTCATCGACCACGTCGAGCGGCCGTCAGAGAACTAAGGCTCATCGCGGGTTCAGGTTGAGTGCTCCTCGGCAAAACTCAGAGGGGTTGCGTGTCAAGCCCACCCTTGAATTTCATCGCTTCCATTTCCCAATCGGGAACATCAAGTCACGCGATTTACACCGCCTACTCTGCGCGTGAATGGCTCATCGTTCATTCGACGGCTCTTAAGCAATTGAAGCGCCAATTGTTTCACGTGACACAATTTGGCCGCAACCCATTGAAAAATAGCCCTTTTCATGAAAAACATCTCCTACGCCTTCGCCCCTTGCTGCGCAAATATTTCGCGGAGGGTGTCGCCGGCCGCAGTCAGATTCGCGTTCCACATCTCTACGTACTCGCGCGACAGGATCACGCCGTCCGCGCCCGCCGCGAATGCAGCCTGCAACGCGGCCTTCACGTCGTCCGGATGAGTGCGCTTGTCTGTAGCCGCAGGACCGCCGCCGAGCACAGGCACATCGATATCGATGCCGGGATAAATCTTCGTCTGTCCGGCGACGCCGATCAGCGCGCGCTTGGTTTCTTTGGCGACGTAATCCGGCGACAGGCCGAAGCTGGCGAGCTTGTCGAACGGCGCTTCGTTGTAGTTCATGATCTTGTAGTAAAGCGCGATGAAGTCTTCAGGCTTGGCGTCGTGGAAGACGCCGCGGCTAAGTGAGTTCAGGTAGTTCGCCATGCGCGGGCCGCCGGCGTTGTTGTAAGTTGCGATCTTGAAAAAATCGGAGAAGTTGCGGCGCTTGGTGTAGTCCTCTTCAGCGCGATAGAACGGGCTGAAGGTCATGTTCTGCATCAGGTGAAATCCGAAGGGTTTTTGCGGCGCGATGGATTTGGCCAGACCGTAGAGCTCGGCCTGCGCGCCCTGGAAGCTGTCGGTCCACAGCGACTCCCAACTGAGGACTTCGGGGTATTTAAGCAGAATGCGCCAAAAGGTGGAAAAGTAGCCGTCCGGGACCTGATCTGGTGTAGCCCGGAAGAGCTGGCCGATCTCCCTGTAGCCGGCCTGCGCGCGCGGCATCGAGATGCCGAGGTCGCGGGCTTTGGCCTGGCAGAATTGGCAGAAGCAGGTGGCGTTGCCGCCGCCCGTGACCAGGCTGTCGAGTGGGCCGTCGCGCTCGCAGCCCCAGGCGATGCCGTCGACCAGCTCCGGATAACCAATCAGCAGCGATTCGATTTTGCCGCTGAGATAGGCGCGGAAGTCGGGGTTGTTGAAGCAGGGGTTGGTAGTGCTGCGGCCGTTCAGGTCGACCTCGCCAAGCTCGGCATAGCTGGGTGCAGTGTGGGCGAGCGTGGGGCTGGGATTGTTTAGGTCCCAGGCGAAGAAGTCCATGCCGCGGGCCTTGGCCTTGGGGGCGACTGCTTCGATAACGTTGAATTTACCGTAGCCGGTGAGGCGGAAGTCCTTGAGGCTGGTGTTAGTGAAAAACTTGGGGTCGTAGTCGTAGAGCGCGCCGGCGTTGACGCCGGTGTTGGCGGCGGAGAGCGGTGTGCCGTGGTCGGGGAAGCCGGCGCCGGTGCGCAGGCGCTGCTCGCCGTAGGCAAAGGTGTAGGCCCAGACGGTGTTGACGTCGCCCTTCTTCTGGAGGTTGTCGAGCACCTGGTCGACGCCCTCGTCGACCCAGGCAAAGCCGCGGACCTGGATGCCGACGAAGTTCTTGCGCCCGGTGGCGGCGGCACGGGGGCCGCGCGGAGCGACGCGGACGGGTGGCTGCGGCGCCGTGGACGTGACTTGCGCCTCGGCCTGGGTGTTGGATTTCTGCGCGAAGAAGGCGGCGGTGGCGGAGGCGAGGCGGAGGAAGTTGCGGCGGTCGAGCGGAGAGTTCATGGGCGGGGCTCCTTTGCGGGGACGGAGGTGAGACGTTGGCGGAACGATGCGAGTTTCGCGCGCGAACCTTTGTATCAGAGTGGCGCATGCGGGCGCGAGGCTGGCGGTGTTCCTGAAAGCGGCCGCCGCTGCATTGACAAGGGGATTAGGTGGAAGATAACCTTATTAGACAGATGAGCTTTTCGACCCAGCATCGCGGGCACCACCACAACCATGCGCAGAGCGTGTTGGCGGCGTTGTCCGGTGCGGCGAGATAGCAAAAGCACATACGGATTCCAAAGGCCCGCTGACGCGCAACCCGCGAGCGGGCCTTTTTGCTGCGCGCGGGGAGAATGCGGGCGCGGGCCCGGCAAGCGAATAGATATATAGATAGATCAAATTCGAAAGCGAGAGAGACGATGGACGCAGTGAAGGATGCACCGAAGATAGATTTTGCCAAGATGGACGGCCTGGTTCCGGGCATTGTGCAGGACGCGAAGACGGGCGAGATGCTGATGCTGGGGTTCTTGAACGAGACCAGTTACCAGAAGACACTGGAGTCAGGCTTTGTAACATTCTGGAGCCGTACGCGGCAGAAGCTGTGGATGAAGGGCGAGACCAGCGGCAACCGGCTGCGAGTGGTGAGCGCGGCGACGGACTGCGACAACGATGCACTGTTGTTCACAGTCGAGGTGGAAGGTGATGGGCTGGTGTGCCACGAGGGCACGGTGAGCTGCTTTACGAAACCAATTACGGTTACAAGAGTCGCGGAGGCCAAGTAATGGCAAACAAGCTGAAGCTGGGGATTCCGAAGGGAAGTTTGCAGGACGCGACCATTGCGCTGTTTGAACGCGCGGGCTGGCAGATTCTTGCCAACGGGCGCAGCTACTTTCCGACCATCGACGATGCGGAGATTGAGTGCATGCTGGTGCGCGCGCAGGAGATGGCACGGTACGTCGAAAAAGGCGCGCTGGATGCGGGCCTGACCGGCAACGACTGGGTGCTGGAGAACCAGACCGACGTGGAATATGTGACCAGCCTGACCTACTCGAAGGTGAGCCGCCAGAAGGTGAAGTGGGTGCTGTGCGTGCCGGAAGACTCGCCGTTCCAGAAGCCGGAAGACCTGGCCGGGAAGGTAATTGCGACCGAGCTGGTGGAGTTTACGAAGCGCTATTTTGCGAGCAAGAATATTCCGGTGAAGGTGGAGTTCAGTTGGGGCGCTACGGAAGTGAAGCCGCCGACGCTGGCCGATGCGATCGTGGAGGTGACGGAGACGGGTTCGAGTCTGCGGGCGAACCGGCTGCGGATTATCGAGACACTGATGGAGAGCGAGACGCAATTGATCGCGAACAAGGCGGCATACAAGGACGATTGGAAGCGGAAGAAGATCGAGAATATTTCGCTGATGCTGAATGCCGCGATCGCGGCGCAGGGGCGGGTGGGGCTGATGATGAATGCGCCGAAGGACGGGCTGGACGCGATTGTGGCCGAGCTTCCGGCGTTGAACTCTCCCACGATCTCGCATTTGAGCGATCCGGCGTGGGTTGCGCTGAACACGATTCTGGATGAGGCCGTGGTACGCGACGTTATTCCGAAGCTGAAGGCAGCGGGCGCGACGGGGATTGTGGAGTATCCGCTGAGCAAGGTGGTCGTTTAAGGGCAGTTGTCAGTTCTCAGTTGTCAGTTGTCAGTCGGAGAACGTCGATGAAGCTGGTGAGGACATTTGGGCGCGGGAAGGCAGTGGCGGACGAGATGATTCGTTCGCTGGAGCGGCGAGGCGCGCTCAATACCTCGAAGGTTGAGAAGGTTGTAACTGTTATTGTTACAGATGTAAAGAAACGCGGCGATGCGGCACTGCGGGAATTTGCGGCGAAGTTCGATGGGCTGGCGAAGGGCACGGATTTGCCGGTCTCGGGTGAGGAGATGAAGGCGGCGTGGGAGGCGACAACGCCGGAGTTGCAGGCAGCGATGCGGGCGGCGCAGGCGAATATCCGGGCATTTGCGGAGGCGCAGAAACCTAAGGAGTGGAGCATCACTCCCGCGGCGGGCGTTACCACCGGGCAGATGGTGCGGCCGCTGGAGAGCGTGGGGTGTTATGTGCCGGGCGGGCGCTATCCGCTTCCGTCGACCCTGCTGATGACGGTGACGCCGGCGCAGGTGGCGGGTGTGGAGCGGATTGTGGTGTGCTCGCCGAAACCGGCGCGGGAGACGATGGCGGCTGCGTGGCTGGCCGGGGTGACAGAGTTCTATCGCGTGGGCGGGGCCCAGGCGATTGCGGCGATGGCGTATGGGACTGGATCGGGTAAGGACGGAACAATTGCTCCGGTGAACAAGATTGTAGGGCCGGGGAATTTGTTTGTGACTGCGGCGAAGATGATGGTGTCGGCGGACTGCGGCATCGATATGCCGGCGGGGCCGACGGAGATTGTGGTGACCAGCGAGAAAGGAAATGCGGGGGGCATCGCTGCAGACTTGGTGGCGCAGGCGGAGCATGATCCGGAGACGCTGGCGGTGATGATTACCAGCAATGCGGCGCTGGCGGCGGCAGTGAAGGCAGAGGTAAAGGCGCAGGTGAAGGAGAATGTAATTGCGAAGGTGTCAATTGCCGCGCGCGGATGCATATTTGTGACCGAATCGGTTGCAGAGGCGCGCGAGCTGACCAACCGGCTGGCGCCGGAACATTTGACGGTGGATGCAGCGACAGATCTGAAGTGGGTAAGAAACGCAGGGTCTGTATTTGTGGGTAACTTTTCGGCGCAGTCGATGGGCGACTACATCTCGGGACCGAATCACGTGCTGCCCACAGGACGCGTGGGGCGCGTACGCGGAGGATTGAGCGTGATGGATTTTCTGAAGGTGATTACGGTGCAAGAGTACACACGCAAGGGACTGCGGGCGCTGGGACCCCATGCGATGGCGCTGGCCGAGGCCGAGGGATTGAAGGGGCATGCGGAGAGTGTGCGCGTGAGGTTGCGGAAAGCGAGTGGTAAGTGATCAGTGGTAAGTGGTAAGTGAGCGGGGCGAAGATGGCAATTGCGGAAGACATTGAGAGAGCGAAAGGCAAAGCAGTAATGCCGCGGGCGCGGCGGGCGGTGGTGGCGATGCCGGAGTACCATCCGCCGCTGGCGGGGCGGGATGCGCTGCGGCTGGACTTCAACGAGAATACGTTGGCGGCATCGCCTAAGGTGATTGAGCGGCTGCGGCAGGTGACGGCTGAGGGGTTGACGAAGTATCCCGAGCGCGAGGGCGTGGAACGGATTGCGGCGGAGCACTTCGGGCTTCGAGCGGACCAAGTGCTGCTGACGAATGGCGTGGATGAGGCGATCCATCTGGTGTGCGCGGCGTTTCTGGAAGAGGACGATGAGGCGGTGGTGTCGACGCCGACGTTCTTCATGTACGAAGTGAGCGCGGGCATGATGACGGCGCACGTGAAGAAGGTGCAGACGGACGACACGCTCGAGTTTCCATACGAGCGGTTCCTGGCGGCGATTTCGCCGCGGACGAAGCTGATTATGGTGGCGTCGCCGAACAATCCCACGGGCGCGGTGGTGAGCCGCGAGCAGTTGCTGGCGATTTGTGCGGCGGCCCCGCAGGCGGTGGTGATGGTGGACGAGGCGTATTACCACTTCTTCGGCGAGTCGGTGATGGCGGATGTGGGGAAGGTGGGGAACCTGATGGTGGCGCGGACGTTCTCGAAGGCGTACGGGCTGGCGAATCTGCGCATCGGGATGCTGGCTGGGAGCGCGGAGCTGATGAAGTACGTGCGCAAGGTGAGCTCGCCGTACAACGTGAATGGAGTGGCGCTGGACTGCCTGCCGGTGGCGCTGGCAGACGATGCGTATGTCGCGTGGTATGGAGCCCAAGTGCGCGCGGGGCTGGTGCGGATGATGGATGGTTTGCGCGCGCTGGGGGTGGAGTTCTTCCCCAGCCATGCGAACTTCGTGTTGATGAAGATTGGCACGAAGCACACGGAGCTGGTGAAGGCGATGCGCGCGCGCGGTGTGCTGCTGCGCGACCGCTCGACCGATCCGGGATGCGATGGGTATGTGCGCATCACGATTGGGGTGGAGGAGCATGTGACGCGCGGACTGGCGGCGCTGAAGGAGTCGCTGAAGGAGATTGGCTGGAAGCCCGGGCAAGTCAGCGAGTCAGCAGGTCAGCGAGTCAGCGATGACGAAAGGGAGTGGGAGTGATGAGCCAGATCGATCCGCAACGGAAGAAAGTGGTGGTACTGTGTGCCGGGGTGGCATGCATGGCCACGGCGGCAGTCGCGCTGAAGAGCCACCCGATGCTGGTTGGCGGCGTGATCGCGCTGCAGGTGGTGACACTGGTGTATGGGCTGGTGGAGTTTGCGAAGTTGAAGAGGCAGGGGAAATGAAGAAGACAGCGAGCAAGCGAAAGCGTGAGACAGACGCGGTGCGAACGGGAACGGTCGAGCGGAAGACGACCGAGACCAAGATTGCGCTGGCGCTGACGATCGATGGGACGGGCGTGTATTCGATCGAGACGGGGATACGGTTCTTCGATCACATGCTGGAGCTGTTTACGCGGCACGGTGGGTTCGACCTGACGCTGAAGTGCAAGGGCGATCTGGACGTCGACCAGCACCACACGGTGGAGGATGTGGGGATCGCGCTGGGCGAGGCGTTCGGGATCGCGCTGGGCGATAAGAAGGGGATACTGCGCGCCGGATACTTTGTGATGGCGATGGATGAGACGCTCGCAGTCGCTGCGGTGGACCTGAGCGGGCGCGTGGCGTATGTGGTGGATGCGCAGGTTACGGTGCCGATGGTGGGGGATTTCCAGACGGAACTGGTGGCGGATTTCTTTGACGGATTTGCACGCGGCGCGAAGGCGAATGTGCATGTGAAGACGATGTATGGACGCAGCAATCATCACAAGATCGAAGCGATCTTCAAGGCGTTCGCGCGGGCGATGCGCGGGGCTTGCAGCAGGGATGAGCGGATGCGGGAGATGTTGCCGAGCACGAAGGGATTGCTATGAGCAGGGCTAACGAAATGATCCGGCGGATGGCTTTCGTTTGCGGGCTCACGGCGATAGGGCTGTCGATTGGCCTGGTTGCCGGCAACTTGCTGCGGCCTGTCCGCGCCGTGGGTTACCTGAGGCAGGTGGAAGCAATGAGACCGTGGGTCCATTGGGGGATGGGGTTTGCGCTGGTTGGCTTTGCGCTTTGCTTTTTCGGTGAGGGGCGTTGGAGATTCTTCAGCGTGCTGCTGGCACTGGTATTGATCGCGTGGTGGTACGGCGAGGGGATGGCTCTGGCCCGATGATTGCGGTGATTGATTACAAGGCGGGAAATTTGACGAGCGTGGTGAAGGCGCTCAGGTTCCTGGAGGCGCGCGACGTGGTGGTGACGCAGGCACCGGAAGATGTGCGCCGGGCGGACAAGGTGGTGCTGCCAGGGGTGGGACACTTTCAGTCGACGCAGTTGCTGAAGGATTTGGGATTGACCGAGGCGGTGCGCGAGGCGGTGGGGCGAGACGTGCCGTTTCTGGGGATTTGCGTGGGCTTGCAGTGGCTGTATGAGGGATCGACCGAGGCGCCCGAGACGGAGGGACTGGGGGTGTTTGAGGGGATGTGCGAGCGGTTTCCGGCGGTGGTCGAAGGTGTGGAGTTGAAGTCGCCGCATGTGGGGTGGAATTCGCTGGAGCAGATCAGGCCGGATTCGCGGCTGCTGAAAGGTGTGAAGGACGGCGGGTTTGTGTACTTCACGCACTCGTGGCGGGCGCCGGTATCGGACGATACTGCGGCGGTTACAAATTATGGCGGAGGGTTTACGGCGGCGGTGGAGCGGGGGAACGTGATGGGAGTGCAGTTCCATCCGGAGAAGTCGGCGGAGGTGGGTTTGCGGGTATTGCGGAATTTTGTGGAGTTGTGATGCTGACGAAGCGGATTATTGCGTGTCTGGATGTGCGGGGCGGGCGGGTGGTGAAGGGCGTGCAGTTCGTGGATATCGTCGATGCTGGCGATCCGGCGGAACTGGCGCACCGGCATGCGGCGGCGGGGGCGGATGAGGTTGTGCTGCTGGATATTACGGCGACGCATGAGGGGCGCGGGACGCTGCTGGAGACGGTGAGGCGCGCGGCGGCGAAACTGTTTGTGCCGTTCACGGTTGGGGGTGGGGTGCGTACGGCCGAAGAGGCGGAGGCGGTGTTTACCGCGGGCGCGGATAAGGTCAGCATCAACTCGGCGGCGATTGCGCGGCCGGAGCTGATTGGGGAGATTGGCTCGAGCTTTGGGGCGCAGGCGGTGATTGTGGCGATCGATGCGCGAAGGGGAAAGAAGAGCGCGGAGGAGGCGGAGGTTTACATGGCCGGCGGGCGCAAGAAGACGGGGCTGCGGGTGGTGGAGTGGGCGCGGGAGGCGGAGGCGCGGGGGGCGGGCGAGATCCTGCTGACCAGCATGGATACGGATGGGATGCGCGCCGGGTTCGACTGCGAGCTGACGGCGGCGGTGAGCGCGGCAGTGCAGATTCCGGTGATTGCCAGTGGCGGCGCGGGAAGCGCGGAGCATTTTGCGGAGGTGTTTGGGCGGGGCAAGGCAGACGCGGCGCTGGCGGCGAGCATCTTTCATTTTGGGGTGACCGATTCGCGTGAGTTGAAGGGGCGGTTGCAGCGAGCGGGGGTGAGCGTGCGGCTGCCGTGTTGAAGGAAGGCAGTGAGTCAGCGAGTCAGCGCATTTACACGCGTGTCATGGAAATCTGTCAAGGTTGTTTTCAACCGTGATTCTGCAACGAAAGTATTAAGGAGCCAGTTCACGGCTTGCCTATACTTGTGGCTATTCCCACAACTGATCTAACGCCAAGAAAAAAGGAAGGGTGCATGGTCGATATTCTCCAAATGCGTTTCAATGCAGATGAGTTCGATCAACTGCGTCTGTGCCAGGTGGCGCCGCCGAACGATTGCCACGCCGCATTCACGGTGAAGGGGCCGCAGGTGATATGGCCGGTGGCAAGCTGGGGGGAACCACCTGCGGCGGAACGGATCAACGTTCGCGGCTGGTTCCCGCTGCTGGACAGGATGGCGGACGAGTTCCTGATATGGCGGCCGCAGGGTGGGTGCTTCTTCGTGCACCGCGACCAGGCGACTTACCGGATTGCGGAGGACCACCCGCGCAACGTGCTGTTCCTGCAACTGGAATTGAACCGCCTGGCGGTGGCTCCGCCGCGGCCAACTGAGCCGGTGCGGGTGCTTTTGGCGCAGTGACGACTACTTCGTAGGGTTCTCGACGCCTTCGGCGTGAAAAGCGAAGATCACAGTGAATCAATGGCCTTGTGGCGGCAAGGGCGAAGCGGGTGGCGGGTGAGTTTTGAAACGAAACTGACCTCAGGGGCTAAAGCCCTCTTAGATTTGCGGTGTTTGCGGCACGGGTAAACCCGTGCCCTTAACGAAACGAACCGGCCTGCCCCACTACGACGAACTACGTGACCTCGCGGTACGTCCGGGGCTGCGACAATAGAAGCATGTTGATTCCTTCGATCGATTTGATGGGCGGGAGGATTGTGCAGCTGGTTCAGGGCGAGAAGCTGAAGCTGGCGTTCGACGACTTTGAATACTGGATTGAGCGGTTCGCGAAGTATCCGCTGGTGCAACTGATCGATCTGGATGCAGCGATGCGGCAGGGCGAGAACCGCGCGCTGATCGAGATGATCTGCCGGCGGCTGCCGTGCCAGGTGGGTGGCGGGTTGAAGACGGCAGAGGATGGGCGCGCGTTGTTGGATGTGGGGGCGCGGCGGGTGATTTATGGGTCGAGCTTATTTGGGGTGGATGAGATAGAGGCAACCCACCCTTTGCCAAAGGCGGCAAAGGATGGGCCACCCAAGGCGCGGCGGCACAAGGTGATTCAGCTGGAGTTTGCGGAGGAGTTGAAGCGGGCGCTGGGCGAGGCGGCTTTGTGCTTTGCGGTGGACACGAAGGGCGGGCGCGTCGCGGTGAAGGGATGGAAGGACCACGTGGACCTGACGCCGGAGGAGGCGGTGACGTGGCTCGAGGATTGCTGCGCTGCGTTTCTGTATACGCATGTGGATACCGAGGGGACGATGCAGGGCTTTCCGCTGGATGTGGCGGCGGTGCTGCGAGCGTGCACGGCGAAGCAGTTGATTGTGGCGGGTGGGATCAAGGAGCGCGCGGAGGTGGACAAGCTGGACGCGATGGGCGTGGATGCGGTGGCGGGGATGGCGGTTTACTCGGGGGCGATGGAGGCGTAAAGGCAGCGAGTCAGCGAGTCAGCGGGTCAGAAAGTCAGCAAGTCAGCGGGTCAGCAAGGCGGCAGTGATGCGGGCGAGGACTTCGGCGGGGGTGAGGCCGGCGTTGCGCAGGGTGCGGATGGCGAGGGCGTCGTGGCGCTTGGCGAGGCGGACGCCTTGCTGGTCGCGGAGCAGTGCGGTGTGGAAGTAGGCGACGGGCGGCAGGTTGAGGGCGCGCTGGAGAAGGATTTGGCGGGCGGTGGACTTGAGCAGGTCGGCGCCGCGGACGACTTCGGTGATGCGCTGGTGGGCGTCGTCGACGACGCAGGCGAGCTGGTAACTGGGCAGGCCGATATCGGTGGGGTCGGCGGTGAGTGGGCGGCGCCAGATGAGGAAGTCGCCAAAGGCTTTTTCCGGTGTGCTGGCGGCGCCTCCTGCGGTGAAGGCTTGGGGGCCGAGGTTGGCGTCGAGGAAGCGGATGGTCTCGCCGTCGGGGACGCGGAAGCGGTAGTTGGCGGCGGTAAAAATTTGCGGTGTGGGCGTTGCGGGGCGGCAGCGGCCGTTGTAGATGGGTTCGTCGTCGGGGTGCGGGTCGGCGTTGGGGTCCTCGTGCGGGGCGAGGGCGGTGCGGGCGAGGTCGCGGCGGGTGCAGGTGCAGGGGTAGATGTGGCCGGAGGCGAGGAGTTGCTCGAAGGCGGCGCGGTAGGCGGGCAGACGCTGGGACTGCGAGAGCATGGGCGGCTGCCAGGCGATGCCGAGCCAGGCGAGGTCTTCAAGCATGGCATGGACGAATTCGGGACGGGAGCGCTGCGGGTCGAGGTCTTCGTTGCGGAGGAGGAGTGTGCCGTTGTGCTCGCGGGCGCGGGTGAAGGCGGTGAGGAATGTGGCCGCGTGGCCGAGATGGAGTAGGCCGGTGGGGGATGGTGCGAGGCGTCCGATGTAGGGAATGCTCACGCATGTGATGATAGCGACTTGCTAAGCTGGTGGGGCTGGAGGATCAAGCAATGGAATATGTGAATTTGGGTCGGACGGGTGTTAAGGTTTCGCGGATTTGTTTGGGGTGCATGAGTTATGGCGTGCCGCCGGCGGGGCAGCCGCTGCGGCCGGGGAGCAATGCGTGGAGCTTGAATGAGGAGCAGAGCGCGCCTTTCTTCCGGCAGGCGCTGGATGCGGGGATCAACTTCTTCGATACGGCGAATGTGTATGCGATTGGCGACAGCGAGCGAGTGTTGGGGAAATTTCTGAAAGCGAATGCCAAGCGCGAAGACACGGTGGTTGCGACCAAGCTGAACGGCGTGATGCGCGACGGGCCGAACGGCGGCGGGCTTTCGCGGAAGGAGATTTTCTTCGAACTGGATGAAAGTTTGCGGCGGCTGGAGACGGATTATGTCGATCTCTACCAGATTCATCGCTGGGACAAGACGACGCCGATCGAGGAGACACTGGAGGCGCTGAACGATGTGGTGCGCGCGGGCAAGGTGCGGTACATCGGCGCGTCGTCGATGTGGGCGTGGCAGTTTTCGAAGGCGCTGTACACGTCGGAGAAATATGGATGGGCGAAGTTTGTGACCATGCAACCGCACTACAACCTGATCTATCGCGAGGAAGAGCGCGAGATGTTGAAGCTGTGCGTGGACCAGGGCGTGGGCGTGATTCCGTGGAGCCCGCTGGCGCGCGGGCGGCTGGCGCGGCCGTGGGAGTCGGAGACGACGAAGCGGTCGGAGTCGGATGGGTACGGCAAGGCGCTGTATACGAAGACGGCGGAGGCGGACAGGCTGGTGGTGGAGCGGGTTGCGAAGGTTGCGGGCGAGCGTGGAGTGCCGATGGCGCAGGTGGCGTTGGCGTGGCTGCTGACCAAGCCGGCGATTACGGCACCGATTGTGGGCGCGACCAAGCTGCATCATCTGGAGGACGCGGTGGCGGCGGTGGAGTTGAAGCTGACGGCGGAGGAAGTGAAGGCTCTGGAGGAGCCGTATGTGGCGCACCCGGTGCTGGGATTGAGTTAGAAGAGCAGCGAGTCAGCTAGTCAGCTAGTCAGCGAGTCAGCGCAAGGCGGCGAATTGGGTGTGGAATTCCCTTAGTCGGCGATGAGACTGCCGTACCTGGGGCACCGACATGTTCTAGTTGCCGGCGTCGGCGGCGGAGATAGCGTAGCGGCCGTTGCGGGTCTGGATTCGCAGGTCCTTGCCGCAGGTAAGGCTGATTTTGCGGAAGGTGCCGTCGTCTTTTTCGTTGGTGGGGGTGTAGCTGAGCAGGTATTGGGTGCGCAGCTCGTCCTGGATCTGCTGGAAGGCGTCTTCAAGCTTGCGGCCGTCGTGGCCGACGTTGATGAGGCGGCCGCCGGTGTCGCTGGCGAGTTTTTGCATGTCGCGGGCGCCAGTGTCGGCGAGGTTGATGGTGCCATAGCCTCCGCCATAGAACTGCCGGTCGGCGATGAGGATGACGTAGACGATGACATCCGACTTCTGCGCGGCCTCGGTTGCGGTTTTCAGGGTCTCCTGCGAGCCCTGGTCGCCTCCGTCGGTGAGCATGACGATGATCTTGCGGCCGGCTTCCTGGCGGAGCTTTTCGTTGGCGGCGAGGTAGACGGCGTCGAAGAGCAGGGTACCGCGTGGGGTGCCGTTGCCGGTGATGGAGCCGGTGCCGGCTCCCGTGTTGATCTGGGCCTTGTTCAGGGCGCGGCTGATGTCGCTGGCGCGGTTGGTGTAGTCGGCGAGCAGGTCGACGTTGATGTCGAAGGAGATGAGGAAGGCCTCGTCCTTGGGGGTGAGGACGTCGCGCAGGAA
>CAZAXI010000078.1:0-19293 GCA_964489045.1 uncultured Granulicella sp.
GGAAGACGGCGATGGGCACGCCCCAGATGCGCTGGCGGGAGATGCACCAGTCGGGACGCGTGGCCACCATGTTGGTGATGCGTTCCTGGCCCCAGGCCGGGTCCCACTTGACGGTCTTGATTTCGTCGAGGGCGCGCTGGCGGAGGGTGGTGATAGTTTGTGGCGCTCCGGGCGAAATACGGGGATTCTTCGCTTCGCTCAGAATGACAACTTCAGAAGAGGTGGCTTCTGAGGTGGCGGGCATGGGGGTTTCCATGGCGATGAACCACTGTTCGGTGGCACGGGTGATGACGGGGTTGTGGCAGCGCCAGCAGTGGGGGTAGGAGTGGTCGAATGTGGTGGCGGAGAGGAGCGCGCCTTTTTCGCGGAGGAGTTCGAGGATGACGGGGTTGGATTTGAAGACGGTGAGGCCTTCGTAGGGTTGGGGAAGGCCGCCTCCGAAGCGCTCGGTGTGCATCTGGCGGCCGGCGTCGTCGACGTATTGGACCTCGGGCAGGTCGTAGCGTTTGCCGGTGGCGAAGTCGTCGACGCCGTGGGCGGGCGCGGTGTGGACGGTGCCGGTGCCCTGATCGGCGGTGACGTAGGTCGCATTCGTTCCCAGTACCGTCCGGTCGAGAAACGGGTGCTGGAAGGTTGCGCCGTCGAGGGCGGAGCCTTTGAAGATGGCGAGGATGTCGGCTGCGGAGGCGGGCTCGGATGGATTGGCGGCGCTCATGAGGTGCGCGTGGACGATGACTTCGGAGAGCAGGGCCTGGGCGACGATGTAGACGGCGTCGGGCGTCGAGAGCGCGACGTACTCCATCTCCGGGTGGAAGGCGACGGCGAGGGATGCGGGAAGCGTCCAGGGGGTGGTGGTCCAGATGATGGTGTAGACGGGTTTTGACCCCACCTTAGCGCCCAAGTGCGGGCGCGAAGATGGGGCACCCGGTTCAGTGGGGGTTCCCAATTCGGGGGTGATGGCGGCGGGGTCGGAGGTGAGTTGGTAGCGGACGTAGACGGAGGGCGAGGTGTGGTTCGCGTACTCGACTTCGGCTTCGGCGAGGGCGGTGCGGTCGTGGATGCACCAGGAGACGGGCTTGAGGCCTTTGTAGACGAAGCCATTCTCGAAGAAGTGGAAGAAGGTTTCAGCGATGCGGGCCTCGTACTCGGGGTCCATGGTGGAGTAGGGCGTGGCCCAGCGACCGAAGACTCCCATGCGGATGAACTGTGAGCGCTGGAGGTCGAGGTATTTCTGGGCGTACTCGCGGCAGGCGCGGCGGACCTGGACGGGGTCCATTTCGAGCTTTTTGCGGCCGAGCTGCTCGTCGACTTTGATCTCGATGGGCAGGCCGTGGCAGTCCCAGCCGGGGACGTAGGGGGCGTCGAAGCCGGCCATGGTTTTGGTTTTGACGACGAAGTCTTTGAGGGTTTTATTGAGCGCGTGGCCGAGGTGGATGGCGCCGTTGGCGTAGGGGGGGCCGTCGTGGAGGATGTAGCGGGGACGACCGGCGGAGGCACGGCGGATCTGGGCGTAGAGATTTGTCTCTTCCCAGGCCTTGAGGCGAAGGGGCTCGTTGACGGGCAGGCCGGCCTTCATGGGGAAGGCGGTCAGCGGGAGGTTCAGGGTGGATTTGAGCGGCTTCAGTGCGCCTGCGGGCTTCGGGTCGGGTGCTTCGGGCATTCGTTCCTCGTGGAGCGGTGTTTACTGGCTTGATCTCTCGGTGCAATGGCGTTGCGGGGCATTGTGGATCAGGCAAAGCTACCGTCGTTCTGAGACGGCCAAACCTCTATTGTATCCGGGTTGTATGCGGTGGGAGGGGGCGAGCGATGCCAGGACAGGTCAACTGGTTGGCACAGATAGGAGACTTCCTGGGGGTGAAATGCGTCAAAGATAGATAGAGGAGAGGTGGATTGGGCAAATCTTTTGTAGAATGTTATGTGGGGCCAGAGGCGGCGCGACCCGCAATGAACCGGCACAAGACCGGAGACGGATCCAGAGATGGAAGACGGCGCGCGAAATCTGAGAGGGAAGACAGAGAGGCTGTGAGGTTGCGGCCGCACTCTGGGGCAGAGGCGAACCAACTTGTCTGAATTTGGGTTTTTACCGCAAGATGATCCATCGAAACCCGCGCCAAAGCTGCGAGCGGGAGTGGAGTCTTCGCTAGGCGAAGGCGACATCATGCAGCACGAAGAGGGCGTATGGTCCTCTTTGTGGAGCAATCTGCGGGACGTGTTCTTCCCGGTGAAGCTGCCGCCGCTGGTGCTGGAGTCGAAGCCGATTCCGGTGGTCGACCGGATGGAGACGCACCAGGACCCGAAGGCGACGGCCTCGGCGATTGGGATCTACATCGCGCTGTTTCTGGTGTTTTTCTTCTGGGGTGCGCGCGCGATCCATAACAACATGGTGGCCAAGCAGATGCAGTTGATCGCGCTGACGACTCCGCCTCCGATGGCCCCGGCGAAGACTACGATGGGCGGCGGCGGCGGACAGCGTGGACCGACTCCGGTGACCCAGGGCCACCTGCCGAAGTTTGCGGACACGCAGATTACGCCGCCCAAGGCGCCGGTGGAGACCAAGATTCCAATGCCGGAACCGACCATCGAGGTGCAGAAGGACCTGAAGATGGCGAGCAACAACATGCCCAACATCGGCATGCCGAATTCGCCGCTGATCGGGAGCTCGATGGGGAATGGGAGCGGGTCTGGACTGGGGTCCGGCAATGGGTCGGGGCTGGGGCCGGGTTCCGGAGGGAACTACGGCGGAGGGTTGAGGAAGATTGGCGGCGGCGTTTCGCAGCCGGAGCTGATCTACAAGGTTGACCCGGAGTTTTCCGAGGAAGCCCGCAAGGCGAAGTTCATGGGCATTGTGCTGGTGAACCTGATTGTGGACGCGAACGGGAACCCGCAGAACGTGCATATCCTGCGCGGAGTGGGCATGGGACTGGACGATAAGGCGGTCGAAGCCGTGAAGCAGTATAAGTTCAAGCCGGCGCGAGAGGCTGGTAAACCGGTGCCGGTGGAACTGAACGTCGAGGTGAACTTCCAGATTTTCTAGCGACAGCGAGTCAGCAGGTCAGCGAGTCAGCAACGACCAAGTTGCTGGCTCGTTCTTTTTGCCGGCTGCTTTGGGAAGTGCGGGCTGCAGCAATGCCGGCGCGGGGATTTCGTCGAAGGTAAGGTTCTCGGCGGCGCCGCCGGAGCGCTGCTTCCAGTCGAGGAAGAGGCGGCCGTAGCTGTCGGTCAGGCAAGTGGAGGGATCGACGCCAAGTTTGGCGAGAGTTTCGTCGATCCATGGGGGCGGGCCTTCGAGCTCGGCGTAGTCGCCGATGGGGGTCTCGTCGATGACGAGGTGGCAGCGGGGCGCAGGCATCGCGGTTTCGGCGGGGTGAACCGCGTCGCTAAAGAGCGGGCCGTCGATGGATGGAGTGATTTGCGACCACTCGGTGCGGAACTTCTCGTAGCGGAAGACGGGCGCGTAGCCCAGCGTTTCGAAGATTGCGCCGAGCGCGGGACCGTCTTCAATCTGCGTCTCCGTCTCGATGCGGACTTTGTAGCGGGCCGGGTCGCTCATAGGCGAGGCATCGGGCTGGCGCTTGTGGGTGACGGTCCAAAGGCTGCCATAACGGCGGATGCGGAGGATCTGTTTGGATTCGCGGAGGGTCCGGCCAGGCGTGTCGTAGAGGGTGTTTTGCTCGAAGGTGCGGGGCGTATCGAGCAGGAAGCCGAGGCCGGGGAGAAGCGATTCCAAGCGAGCGAGATCGTGGATGGGGAATTTGAGTTCGATCTCGGCGCTCTGCATAGCGAAGAGTATACGGCGGCGAGGGTAGGATGGATAAGGAGGCCACGCCACCGATGCGTGGACAGGATGAGCGTGAGCGCGAGAGTGAAGGGTGGGGGTGCGCTTGAAGACTGAGCGGCTGCAGGCTGCAGGAACCGGCGGAGCGGCGGGCATTGCACGGGCGGCCGATTTGCTGCGGGCGGGTGGGACGGTCGCGTTTCCAACCGAGACGGTGTATGGGCTGGGGGCGAATGCGCTGGATGCGGAGGCAGTGGAGAAGATTTTTGCGGCGAAGGACCGGCCCAAGTGGGACCCGCTGATTGTGCATGTGGAAGGCCGGGAGATGCTGGAGCGGGTGGCCGTTTTGCCTGCGGAGTTGCGTGACCGGGCGGAGGCGCTGATGAAAGCGTTCTGGCCGGGACCGCTGACGCTGTTGCTGCCGCGCACGGCGGAGGTTCCGGACGCGGTGACGGCGGGAAGGCCGCTGGTGGGAGTGCGGACGCCAGCGCATATGGTGGCGCGGGAGCTGATCCGGCGGGCGGGAGTGCCCGTGGCGGCGCCGAGCGCGAACCGGTTTGGGGGACCAAGTCCGACGACAGCGGCGCATGTGCTTGCCGATCTGGATGGGCGGATCGATGCAGTTCTGGATGGCGGTGCGACGAACGTGGGTGTCGAGTCGACGGTGTTTGATTTGGCGGCGAAGGCGATCTATCGGCCGGGAGCGGTGACGGCGGCAATGATCTCGCGCGTGATTTGGGACGAGGTGCGAGTGGTTGGGGCGGAGCAGGTGTGGTCCGATCCGGCGGCACAGGCTTCGCCGGGGATGGGGATGCGGCACTACGCTCCGCGGGCGCGGCTGGTGTTGGTGGAAGGGCCGCGGGAGATGCTGGCGGAGATTGCGAAACACAACGGCGCGGAGGTTGGCGTGATGCTGCCGGATGACTGGGAGCGGGGCGCGGCGGAGATTCTGTTTCGCTGGGGGCCGTGGGGCGATGCGGAGATTCTGGCGCGGCTGCTGTACTTCGGGTTGCGGAATCTGGATGAGCGCGGGGCCAAGGTGATCGTGTGCCCGGTGCCGCAGATGGGTGGGCTGGGTGAGGCGCTAAGGGACCGGCTGGAGAAGGCAGCAAAGAGCTAGCGGCCGCTTCTTATTGTTGTCGAACCCTCTATTGCTATTTGCCTGCCTTCTTCGTGAGCAGGCGCTCTATCCGTTGAATTGCGTCAGCCTCACTCAGTCCTTCAACTGAAGATCGTCCATTTCTGGCTATTGCAGCCTCACGAGTAAATACTGAGCGCGCAGTTCCATCCGAGACATCCCAGCCGCCTCCTTGGAGATAATAATCCGGCTTTGATACGGACGCTTTTCCTAACAAAAGAAGGTATCTGTGGTCTGGACGAACGTAATCCGTATAGTTTGCCGTATAGGTCTCGATAGTACTTCCATCGGGCAACATAACAGAACCGCCAGGGATACCGAGATCTACAGTTGTTCCTGCTAGTGGAGTATCCGGGTGAATAGCGCCAACATTCCTATTTATTTGGAGATGTACCTCGGTGTAAATGGAGCCGCTGGACGCCCTATGTACATCGAAGTTGATAAAGGTTGCAACTACCCAAATGGCGTCGGGTTCAGCATATATTTCCCCATAGTCACTCCCGATAGCACCGCGCGGCAGATAACTGCCTACGCCGCCAGGTGGAGGTGGTGGTGGGGACGCTCTTTCCCAAATCTTATCGCGGGCCTGTCGCGCCTCGGGAGATAGCGTATCGGGGTGAGCGTTAGCTGGAACTGGCGTGTGGCGCCAATTCTCCGAATTGCCGACGTCTTGATTGCTCGAATTCTGCGTTTGCAGGTTCGTCGGGTTCTGCGCCATCAACCGTTGCCCCGGAACGCAGATAGTCAGAGTGAAGAGGATAATGAGAAATCTTGTGCGTGCAACTGTTCGCATGTTTAGCCCTGCGCGACGTCCCTGAGGAGTTTATTATTCCCGACAGAGGAAGTGACTCTTTCGCGACCACAGAATCATACCGCTGTGTGTGCCTACGAACCGACGGGCGTGGCGAGTTGGGCGGCGAAGGCGTCGAGCGAGAGCGAGCGGAGGAGGTTGCGGCGGAGGCCGGAGTGGACCTGGTCGAGGGCGTGGCTGGCGCGTTCGATCCAGCTAAAGGGGAGGACGGCGGCGAGGCGTTCGAGCTCTGGGCGGAGGTCGGTGTTGCGGAGGAGTTCGGGGGTTCCGGCGTCGAGCAGGAGAAGGTCTTCGAGGAGCAGCGCGAGGGCGCGGAGGAGCGCGGTGGTTTTCTGCTGGCCTTCGGCTCCGGCGCGGTAGGTTTCGGTCATCTTGAAGAGGGCGGAGTGGTCGGGTTCGCCGTCGGGAGTCGCCTGCGCGCGCGAAAGGCCCGGGGCTAAAGCCTCCTCTCTTCGGTGGTCCTTTACCGCGGGCTGAAGCCCGCTGCTACTCCCAAATAGCCCGGTTGCGGCCGCGGCGTTGCGGAGGAAGATGAGGGCGTCGGCGCGGGCGGCGGTATAGGTTTCGAGGTCGAAGGCGAGGGCGCGACCGGCTGCTCCCTGCGAGAGGCGGGCGATGAGGGCGCGGTGCGCGGGGGGGACCTCGGGGCGGCGGGATACTAACAGCATTTCGATCTCCTCGACGGGGAGGGCGCCGAGGCGGACGGAGGCGCAGCGGGAGCGGATGGTGGGCAGCAGTTCGCCGGGGTTTTCGGCGAGGATGAAGATGTGGACGGTGGGCGGCGGCTCCTCGAGGATTTTGAGCAGGGAGTTGGCGGCCTCCTTCATCATGCTGACGGAGGTGAGGATGAAGATGCGGCGCGGCGCTTCCGCCGGCAGGTAGTGGGCGTGCTGGATGAGGGTGCGGATCTGGCCGAGCTTGATCAGGAGCTGAGGCGGGTCGGGCGGCAGGATGAGGACGTCGGGGTGGGGCTGGATGAGGACGCGGGTGTCCTTCTTGTCGGTTTCGCGCAGCTCTTCGCGGGCGAGGACGGCGGCGGCAACCTGCTCCTCGAGGTTGGCGGCGGAGGAAATGCGGGTGCAGTTGGAGCAGCGTCCGCAGAAACCGGCGAGCGACTGACCGTTGGACCAGAGGTCGCGGGGCTGGCGCTGGCACTCGATGGCCATGGTCAGCAGCAGGGCGAGGGTGTATTTACCCGCGCCGGCAGGGCCGGAGAGGATGATTGAATTTGGCAGATGGCCCGCGGCGATGGCGGTGCGGAGGGATTCGACGACGGCGCCGTTGCCGATGAACTCGTTGAACTCAGCGGGCAATTGGGAGGGGGTGGTCACGGGTGATCCTTGGATGATGATACGGCAGGGGGCGTCAAGGTAGGATGGAACGGTGGAATTGGAAACTCTTGAGGGTTGCGGTTCCGGGATTACGGTGACGGGGCGGTTCCCCAATTCATGGAGGCGTTTATGATTATCGGTAGGCCCTTGAAATTCGTGGGCCTGCATCTCTGGAAAATCATGACTTCTCGTTTGGAGACCGAGTTGCTTAATGTTTATTGCTTAGTCACTGCTTCGTCGTTTCAGGTGGGTCATGCGACGAAAGTCCGGGCCCTGTAGCTCGTGGACCGCAGATGAGAAATGCTTTTCAGACGCGAATTCTCGCCGTCGCCCTTGCTCTTGCGACGCTGGGGGTTTGTGTCCTTGCGGGCTTCAACCTGTCGCAGGAGCTGAACAGCGAGTTTCCGACGGATGGTGTGGTCTGGGTCGAGACCCAGGGTGGGTTGCGCGCGGACCGGGTTCCGGCGGATTCGCCTGCGTACAAGGATGGGATTCGTGCCGGGGACGTTCTGGAGGCGATCAACGGACAGCCGACGCCGCGGCTGGCATCGCAGGAGCAGGCGATGTCGGACAACGGGATCTACGATCACGCGGCGACGTATTCGATCGTACGCCCGGCGGCGGGGTCGCATGGGGTTGAGGGTGCGGCGCCGTTTCCGGTCCAGGTTTATCTGGAGGCGGCGGACAGGAGTACGGACCAGGGCTCGCGGCTGATCGCGCTGGTTTACCTGCTGATTGGGCTGTACGTCTTGTTCCGGCGTTGGACCGCGCCGAAGTCGATGCATTTTTACGTCTTCTGCCTGGTGTCGTTCGTGCTGTATGCGTTCCGTTCGACTGGCGATCCGGGGGTGTTCGACCGGGTGATTTACTGGGGCAACCTGGTCGCGAATATGCTGCAGCCGGCGCTGTTCCTGCACTTCGCGGTGAGCTTCTCCGACCCGGCGGAAGCGGGCGACGGCGTCGAGGTGAAGGTGCCGCGCAGCCTGCGGCCGGTGCTGGCGGCGCTGCTGTATGTGCCGGGGGCATTCCTGATTGGCTTGCAGGTGTGGGCGATCAACTTCTGGTCGGCGACCGGAGCTCTGAGCCATCGGCTCGACCAGATCAGCATTGGCGCCATGGCGCTTTACTATGCGGCGGCGGCGGTTGTCTTCTACTCGCGTTACGTGCGTGCGGGATCGCCGCTGGAGCGGCAGCAGTTGAAGTGGCTTACGCGGGGAACGCTGCTGGCGGTTGGGCCGTTCACCGTGCTGTACGCGATTCCCTATCTCTTCGGGTTAGCGGTGCCGACGCTGCTGGCGAAGTTTGTGCTGCTGTTCCTGGCGCTGCTTCCGTTGACCTTCAGTTGGGCGATTGTGCGCTACCGGCTGATGGACGTCGACCTGATCTTCAAGCGCGGGGTGACGTATACGCTGGCGACGGCGGCGATTGTGGGCGGATACTTCGGCCTGGTGGCGCTGGGCGGAGAGATTGTCCATACCAGGCTGCCGATTCTTGGCTCGGGCGGACTGCTGGTCGCAATCATGATCACGGGGCTCGTCTTCGATCCGCTGAAGCGCGCGATCCAGGCCAAGGTGGACCGGGTTTTCGACCAGAAAAGCTTCGACTACCGCGAGACGTTGATCGACTTTGGCCGCAGCCTGAACTCGCAGACTGACCTGCGGGCGCTGGTGGACTCGATTGTGGAGCGGCTGCCGCAGACGTTGCTGGTGACTCGGGTGGCGGTGTTCCTGTCGACGGATGACCCCAACCCCGGCGAAGACGGCTCGCAGACGAATCCGGGCCATCGCTTCGAACTGGCGGCTTCGCATGGGCTGACCAACCTGCAGGCGGCGGACCTGAGTGCGCTCGACGTGCGTTTTCTGGACTTCGACCGCGAAGACGCCAACGACCATATCTTTCTGGAGAATCCGCAGCAGGTGCTGCGCCTGCCGAATGAGCAACAGAAGAGTGCCGGCCTGCTGGACCTGAA
Organism: uncultured Granulicella sp.; assembly: GCA_964489045.1. GTDB lineage: Bacteria > Acidobacteriota > Terriglobia > Terriglobales > Acidobacteriaceae > Edaphobacter. The sequence goes on from CAZAXI010000078.1 coordinate 9,025, forward strand.
CTACTACCTGCCTTGCCGCGTGGCCAACCGCGAGGGCGGCGGCACGCGCACAGTCGCCATTATCGGCCTGGGACGCACGGATGCCGGCGACTTTCTTTCCAGCGAGGACATGGAGGTGCTGGGATCGCTGGCGGGTTACATCGGCATCGCGATCCAGAACGCGCAGCTCTACCGGCGACTGGAGCAGAAGATCACCGAGTTCGAGCGGCTAAAGGAGTTCCACGAGAACATTGTGGAATCGATCCACGTCGGCATCTTTGCGGTCGATCTCGAGGACCGGATCGAGAGTTGGAACGCGCAGATGGAAGTGATGTATGCGAAGCCGCGGGCTGAGGCGCTGCGGCAGACGCTGGCGTCGATCTTCCCACCGGAGTTCATGGCGCGGTTCGACAGCGTGCGCGGCGAACAGGGCACGCACACGTTCTACAAGGTGCGGCTGGCGCTGCCGACGGGCGAGACGCGGGTGGCGAATATTGCGATTGCGCCGCTGCTGACGCGGGACTTCGCGGTGGTGGGGCGCATTGTGCTGGTGGACGACATCACCGACCGGATTGAGTTGGAGACGCAGCTTACGCAGGCGGAGAAGCTGTCGTCGATCGGATTGCTGGCGGCGGGCGTGGCGCACGAGGTGAACACGCCGCTGGCGGTGATCTCCAGCTACACCCAGATGCTGGCCAAGCAGATGCGTCCGATGATGGACCAGGACAAGGGACTGGCGCCGGTGCTGGATAAGATTACGCAGCAGGCCTTCCGGGCGTCGGAGATTGTGAACGGGCTGCTGAATTTCTCGCGGACCGGGGGCACCGAGTTTGCCTCGGTCGACCTGAACCGGCTGCTGCAGGACACGCTGACGCTGCTGGACCACCAGTTGAAGACAGCGGGAATCCGGGTGGAGACCCACCTGGATCCGAGCCTGCCGCGCATCCAGGGGAATGAAGGCAAGCTGCAGCAGGTGGCGTTGAATCTGCTGCTGAATGCGCGCGACGCCATGCACAATTCGCCCGATGCGCGGATAAGGATCACGACGGAGCAGGTAGCGGGTCGTATCTGGGTGGTGGTCCAGGATTCTGGCGGAGGAATCGAGCAGGAGCATCTGCATCGCATCTTCGACCCGTTCTTTACCACCAAGACGAAGCCGCGCAATGGCGAGCACAAGGGCACCGGGCTTGGCCTGGCCGTAAGCTACGGCATTATGCAAGAGCACGGCGGCAAGATGCATGTGCAGAGCGAGGTTGGCGTGGGAACGACGTTTCGGCTGGAGTTTCCAGGCGTTACCAAAGGTGCGGCGGCCGAAGGTGAGGCTATCCGCGATGCCGGGAGTGCTGTGCATGTATAGGGTTGAAGTTGACGCCGGGGTTGGACCCGGCGGCGAGTGCCGTAAGAAGAAAGCGAATGTCTGAAGCCACTGTTCCTCTGAATCCCGAAGCAGTTGCGCCGCTTTCCCCCGCATCGGACGCGCGGGTGGTTGGCCCTGCGCGCATCCTGATTGTTGACGACGAGGCGGCGATCCGCGAATCGCTCGAGGCTCTGCTGAGCATGGAGGGATTCAACGTTACGACGGCAGCGGACGGCGCGTTGGGCCTGGAACAACTTTCTGCGGGCGAGTTTGATCTGCTGCTGCTGGACCTCGCGCTCCCGGGAGAGACGGGGATCGAACTGCTGCCGCGGATTCTGGAGATGCAGCCCGATTTGCCAGTGATCATGATTACGGCGTACGGCAAGGTCTCGAACGTGGTGGACGCCATCCGCGCGGGCGCTGAGAACTTCGTCCAGAAGCCGTGGGACAACGAGAAGCTGCTCGCGGACATTCGCGCGGCGATCGGGCGGCGGCGCGCGGAAGAAGAGGTTGTGCAACTGAAGCGCGCGCTGAAACTGCGCTACAACTTCGAGAATATCGTGGGGAAGAGCGAGCCGATGCTGCGGTTGTTCGACCTGGTGGCGCAGGTGGCGCCCAGTCGCTCGACGGTGCTGGTGCAAGGCGAGAGCGGTACCGGCAAGGAACTGATCGCCAAGGCGCTGCACGCCAACTCGCCGCGCCGCGACAAGCCGTTTGTTCCGGTGAATACGGGTGCGGTGCCGCCGGACCTGCTGGAATCGACGCTGTTCGGCCACGTAAAGGGCGCGTTCACCTCGGCGGTGGCGGCGAAGAAGGGCCTGTTCGAAGTGGCGAATGGGGGCACGCTGTTCCTGGACGAGATCGGCACGATGGGCCAGGACATGCAGGCCAAGATTTTGCGGGTGCTGCAGGACCGGCGCTTTATGCACCTAGGCGGGACGCAGGAGATCCAGGTGGACGTGCGGATTATTGCAGCGACCAACGTCGATCTGCACCAGGCGGTGCGCGAGGGGCGCTTCCGCGAAGACCTGTTCTACCGGCTGAACGTTATCTGCCTGGAGCTGCCGCCGCTGCGGGCGCGCCGCCAGGACATACCGCTGCTGGCAGCGCACTTCCTGAAGTTCTATGCGGACGAGAACGATGTGCCGGTGCCTACGCTGGCGCCTGAGGCCATGCGCATTCTGATGGACTACGAGTGGCCGGGCAACGTGCGCGAGTTGGAGAACGCGATGGAGCGCGGCGTGGTGCTGGCGACTACGCGGACGATTACGCCGGACCTGCTTCCGGCGGCGCTGACTGGCAACACCTACTCGGCAAGCCTGCTGGACCACCGGCCGGACGCGAGCCTGTTCGACCTGATGGAGGAGATCGAGCGGAGGATCATTGCGGACCGGTTGGAGCGCTGCCACTGGAACCAGACCGAAGCAGCGGAGTACTTCAAGATTCCGCTTTCGACGCTGAACCAGAAGATCAAGCGGCTGAATGTGGAGATCAAGAAGCGCACGCGTGACTAGCGGTTTCCTCTTCGTCCCGGCGGGCGCGAATGGTGTGGTTCAGGCCTGGATCGGCGTGGGCCGCCGCTTGCCATTTCTGCCTCTAGTGCATCCAAACACAATGTCTGCGGGACTACAGAAGAGTTCCTTCATGAAGTTTATTATGTTGACGTCCGGGCGCGGGTATCCCAGACGGTTTCCATAACGGGAGGGTCCTGTGAGCGAGATGCTTACGTCCGTCTCTTGTCAACGATCCAACCTGCTGGAATCTCTGTTCAAGGGCTATGACGGCCCCGCTTTCGGCATCCGTCTATGGGATGGCTGGAACTGGGTCTCGTCTGAGAACGAGACCCCTCGCTGCACGCTGGTGCTTCGCTCTGCGCGTGCGCTGGAAGCGATGATGTTGCGGCCGAGCGAGGTGACACTGGGCGAGGCGTTTCTGGCGAATGAAATCGATGTCGAGGGGGACATCTTTGCCGTCTTTGCGATGGCGGAGCACCTCTTCCATACTCCGCGGAGCCGGCGCCAACGCGTGCTGGAGACGGCATCGCGAGTTGCTTCCGGCATCGCTCAGCGGTGGAAGAAGGGAAGACGCCACTCGATTGCTCGGGACCAGGCTGTCATCTCGCACCACTATGACCTGCCCGTGGATTTCTACAGGCCATGGCTGGGCGAGTCGCTGGTGTACTCGTGTGCGTACTTCAAGTCTCCGGAGGACGACCTTGCCGCTGCGCAGGCGAACAAGCTGGAACTGATCTGCCGGAAGCTGCGGCTGAACCGGGACGATCGCTTTCTCGATATCGGGTGCGGATGGGGAAGCCTGCCGTTGCATGCGGCTGCGCACCACGGCGCCTATGCCCGGGGGATCACGATCAGCCGCGAGCAGGCGGCGGTTGCGGCGGCGCGCATTGCCGAGGGGCAGATGACGCAGAGTTGCGGCGTGGAACTGCTGGACTATCGCAAGGCAAAGGAGCGTCTGGGCGATTTCGACAAGATCGCCAGCGTGGGCATGTTTGAACACGTGGGGCTGAAGAACCTGCCGCAATACTTCCGGACTGTGCATGAGATGCTGCGGCCGGGGGGCGTGTTTCTGAATCACGGGATCGCACGGGCGGAGGCAGCGAAGGAGCGGAGTTTGCCGATCCTTCGGGCTCTGACCAGGGTTCCTCTGCTGCGAAATCTGCGCACTTCGTCGTTTATCGATAAGTACGTGTTTCCCGATGGGGAGTTGGTGACGCTTTCGGATGCGATGCACGCTGCGGAAGCGGCGGGCTTCGAGGTGCGCGATGTGGAGAACCTGCGCGAGCACTACGAACTGACGCTGCGCGCGTGGGTGGAGGGGCTGAGGTGGAACGCGGGGACGCTGCTCGAAAAGGTTTCGGAAACGACCTACCGGACTTGGTTGCTGTATATGGCGGGGTGCGCAGCGGCGTTTCGCAGGGGCGACATCGCGGTCTACCAGATGTTGCTGAGCCGGCCGGAGCGGGGCGCAAGCCGGATTCCGCTGACGCGGGAAGATTGGTACGCGTCGCGCACGTGAGGCGAGTTATTTAGTGGGTGGCGCCTGATATGCGGGATTTTTGGCGGCGCTGATGAGGTTGGCGAAGAGGCGGTAGGAGCCGGGGACGCCTTCGGGGAGCTGGCGGTAGAGGGCGAGGCCAAGGTAGATCCATGCGCCGCGGCCGGTGCGAGCGACCAGCAGGCCGCCAAGCTGGGGTTGCTGGCCGGGGTCGTGGGTTTCGAGCAGCGCCGTGTAGTGCGGGTCCCAGGTAGCCATGAAGCCGTGACCGCGTTCTTCAACCCAGCCAGCGAAGTCGGCGGTGGTGATCTTGTTCGGCCACGTGAGGAGCGGGTTGTCGGGTGCGAGGATTTTGACCGGAGCGTCCTCTTCGACGACCTTTTCGCTGCCGCCGAGATCGAGCGGATAGGGGCCGGTGCCCTGGGGCAGGCGACCGGTGTTGTATTGGGCGATCACCACGCCTCCTTCGGAGGCGTATTGGTTGAGGGCAGCGTTAGCGGCGGCGAGTTCAGAGTGCTCGTAGGCGCGCACGCCGAGGATGACGGCGTCGTAGGGCTTCAGGGACTCGGCGGTGAGGTTGGCGGCGGTTAGGATGTGCGGGTGGACGCCGAGTTGATCGAGGGCGGAGGGGACGTCGTCGCCGGTGCCGGGGATGTAGGCGATGTTGAGGTTGGGGGCGGTGGTGACGTCAACCGGGACGACGCGGAGGGTGGCGGGGGTGTAATAGTTGGTGTAGGTGAGGCCGGGATAGCCGACGGGGCGGAAGCCTTCGGAATAGTCGTGTCCCTGCAAGGAGACCACAGCCGTAAGCGTGGGCGCTTTGCCCCGGACCTTTCTGGTATCGACACCGATGCCTATATACTCGGGCTTCCCAATTACTTTCTGGTATTCCTGTGGGAACGCCGTTTCGAGCAGTTCTGGCTTCGTTTTAGGGTCCGGCGTCAGCAGAACCTTGACCCCTCCGAGCTTCTGAATTGCGTCCTCTGCGCTGACGGTCGCAACGGCATTGAGGGACTTTTCTCCGGGCGGGAGGATAGCGGTGGAACAGTTCAGGGAGATGGAGACGGCAGGCACTATTACGAGCGGCTGGTTCGAAGCTTCGGCGATCTGAGTGATTTCGAGGAGGGTCCCATCGAAACGGAAGTAGCCTGCTGGTTGGAAGGGAGGCGGGGTCTGTGGGGCGTTTCTCAGTGAAGGAATCGATATGTCGTAGTAAGGCTGTTCAATATCCGGACGGGAGAAAAATGGCTTAGTGGGAGTCGCGTTCGTCAGCTTCATGTCCAAGTTCAGGTCAAGGCTCTCCCCCAGAGGCATGGGGCTAAAACCTGCGGGCGGACCGCTCGCGCCTGCTAATTGTGGTCCAAGGAAATCGACCTTGATTGTTCCGTGGTGCTCGAAGTGAAGGTGAAGCTCGGCGTGATTCTCGTCGGGGAACGGCGCTGGGACGACTATCGGTGCCTTTGCGGCTGGAGTCTCGGCCTTGAGAGTAATTCCGAGGGCGAGGATGAGGGCGTTGTTGAGTTGGACGCGCTTGATGTGGAGTTCGTGGAGGAGGTTGTAGGTTTCGGCTGGGGGAAGGTCGTTGACGTCGGGTTTTTCGAGTTCGGCGATGAGCTGATCGAGGCCGACGAGGGCCTGGCGCAGGGGCGACGCAGTCAGTCCGAGGTTCTTGGGGTCGAAGAGGCGCTGGGCTTCGGCGATTTGCTGGTCGATCTTCTGGAGCAGCGGGCGGAATTTGTCGGCGACTTCGGGGGTGAGGGTGGCGATTCCGGGGAGGGTGGTGTCGATGCCGTCGTAGAAGCCGGACTCCAGGCCAGAATCATCGCCGTCAGGCTGGGGCTTGCCGTCGGGGCCGAGGACGTGGGAGCCGTAGCGGTGGTAGCTGACATCGGCGCGGCCGCCACCCCCGAAGCCACCACCCCCGCCGCCGCCGATCTGGCTCTTCTGCAGGGCGCGGCCCGTGCGGCCGAGCTGTGCGTAAGAGAGGCCGCCAAGGAGGGGATCGGTATCGCCTTCCGGGACGACGACGTTAGCTTTGGGGACGGTGGTTGTGACTTTTCCGGTTACGTAATTTTCGAAGCGGGCGGGGACGTACTGGCTGGTGGCGTAGTCGTACATGCCCTGCGCGTCGATGCGGCCGAAGGGCGAGCGGGCGTAGACCTTGAGCGGCTGCCAGGGTTGGAGGCCGGCGGCGATCTGGTCGGGGAAGACAGCGGGGTTGCCGGCGGCGTTGAAGGCTTCCTGGGCGATCTGGCCGGAGACCTGGTGCTGGCCGTGGCCGTCTGAAGGTTCGCCGATGAAGACGGAGGCGATGACGAGCGGGCGATAGAGGCGGATGGCGCGGACGGTGTCGTAGAGGACGCGGTCGTGGGTCCACTTGCTGAAGGCTTCTTCCTTGGTTTTGGAGAAGCCAAAGTCGACTTCGGTTCCGAAGAACTGGTCGACGTCCATGTAGCGATCGGCGGCGAGGAGTTCCTGGGTGCGGATGAGGCCGAGGGCGTCGTCGAAGTCGGCGGACATCAGGTTCTGGCCGCCTTCGCCGCGGTTGAGGGTGAGGGTGGCTACGCGCGCGCCCTGGCCGCGGGAGAGGTAGGTGAGCGCGCCGTTGTCCTCGTCGTCGGGATGGGCGACGATGAGCATGAAAGAGGCGCGGGTGCGCAGCTTGCGCAGGAGTTGTTCGAGCGCGGGAGCGCCGTGGTTGATGGGCAGCGTGTCGGCGAGGTCGGGCGCGGAGACGCGCTCGCCGGCGAGGTTGGCGGGATCCTGCTGCGGGGTGAGCTGGGCGGCGAGCGGAAGGGCCAGCGCGAACAGCAGCGAGGCACAGGCGAGAGCGCGGCAGGGGCGGATTGGGATCAAAGAGAAGGCTCGATTCATGCGGTTGCGTGGTGAGGACATGAACTACAGAGATTCTGAGCCTGCGGCCCAGAATGACGATTCGAAAAAACGCGATTCCGATGCAGGACGTTTGCGCGGTTCCGTGAGCTTTTCTCCACGATAACGCATTCGCGGGCTGGGTTCCATTCCATGCGTGCGGGTGGCCAACGCGAGCTTTATAATGCGAAGGATATGGTGCGAGATGGGTACTTCTATGCGTTGGGGCTGGGCATAGTTGCCGCGGTTCTGTGGCGGCTTACGGATTCCTTGGCGCTGACGGCGTTGCCGATTGTGTTGGCATTGTTTTTTCTATGGTTCTTCCGTGATCCCGAGCGCGAGGTACCTATGGGGCCGGGGGAGATCGTCTCGCCGGGCGATGGCGTTGTAACGGAATCGGACTGGATTGAGACGGCAAGCGGGAGCCGGCTGCGGCTCAGCATCTTCTTGAACGTTTTCGATGTGCATGTGAATCGCGCGCCGGTTGCGGGGACGGTGAAGGCAGTGGAGCACCGCGAGGGCCGCTTTCTGAACGCGATGAAGCCTGAGTCGGTATTGATGAACGAGCAGACGCTGGTGGTGATCGATGCCGGTGGCTACGAGGTGAGTTACAAACAGATCGCGGGCCTGCTGGCCCGGCGGATTGTGTGTTCCGTAAAAGTTGGGGACCGGTTGGAACGAGGCCAGCGGGTGGGTCTGATCAAGTTCGGATCACGGGTGGATGTCCTGCTGCCGGGGGACGCGGTGCCGCGGGTGAAGAATGGAACGCGGGTGCGCGGCGGGTCGACCATACTCGCAGTGTTGCCTCAGCCGGTCGGCGATGCGGTGCACGTCGCTGCGGCAGTGGTGTCCTGATGGCCCCTGAACAGTTGGAACTGCGCGACGATCGTGGGGAAGTGATGAGGGCGAAGCGGCATCCCAGCCGCGGCATGTACCTGCTGCCATCGCTGTTTACCGCGGGCAATATTGCGGCCGGCTATTATGCGATCACGCAGAGTGTTCAGGGATCACCGTCGGACCCGGCCTACTTCGATCACGCGGCGCTGGCCATTGGAGCCGCGGCGCTGTTGGATGGCGTGGACGGCTTTATCGCCCGCCTCACCCATACCACCAGCGACTTTGGCAGGGAACTCGACTCGCTCGCCGATGTAATCACCTTCGGGGTCGCGCCCAGCTTGCTGGCGTACATCTGGGGATTCCGCATGCTGCCGCCCACCCTCCACCCGGACCTGCGCGAGAACGTGGTCCACGCCGGGGTGTTTGTCTGCTTCCTGTTTCTCATCTGTGGCGCCAGCCGTCTGGCGCGCTTCAATATCAGCATCAACCCGCAACCGCGCAATCCCGGAAAGCCGGGGCACAAGTTCTTTGTTGGCATGCCGATTCCTGCGGGAGCCGGCGTAGTTGCCGCAGTGGTGCATTGCTTCGATGGATCTCCTATCTACAATCCGTGGATTGCGCTGGTATGGCTCGCGCTGATCCTCTTTAGTGGGTTCCTGATGGTGAGCAATTGGCGATTCTGGAGCGCCAAGGAGATTACTTCCGGCGGACGGCAGCCATTTCAGGTGGTTGCGTTACTGGCTTTGCTCGGTGCGTTGATCGTGTGGAAGTCAGAGTATATGTTGATGGTGATTGCGCTGGGATACCTGGTCTCGGGAGTGCTCGCCCGGCTGGCGTACTCGTGGGGCCGAAGGCGGCGGCGCTCACAGGCACCAGAACTGCCGCTGGCGTAATGCGGCGGTAAGGATGCAACACGCCACTTGGGGTCAGGCCCGGCCGGGAAATCCGAGGCACCAGAAGCGAGAGAGTTTGTGATTGCGGGGAGACCAATTCGGATCGCCATCGTCGGAGCATCTTCGCTGGCGGGCAAGGAACTGAGCGACGCGCTGGCGGAGTCGCAGCTGGCTGACTGCGATGTAGCGCTGCTGGACGCGGAAGATGCGGCCGGACAAGTGACCACGGCCGGCGACGAAGTCAGCTTCATCCAGAAGATCGACGCGGATTCGTTTGCGGGAATCGATTTTGCTTTCTTTGCCGGCGATCCGGAGACGACCCGGAAATACTGGAAGACCGCACGACTGGCAGGCGCAAGCATCATCGATATGACCTATGCGCTGGAGACAGAGCCAGGGGTGGTGGTGCGCGGCCCGTGGATGGGCGTGCCTGCGGCAGCGCGCCCGGAGGGTGGGGCGCATTCCCGGGCGCAGGAGCCCGACCTCACCACTCCTGCTGTGGTTACGGCCCATCCCGCTGCGCTGATGCTGCTGCTGGTTGCAAACCGGCTGCATGCGATACGGCCCGTGCGCGTGGTATCCGCGACGGTGTTCGAACCTGCATCCGAACACGGGCGGGCGGCCATGGACGAACTGCATCAGCAGACGGTAAGCCTGCTTTCGTTCCAGAGCTTGCCGCGCGAACAATACGATGCCCAGGTCGCCTTCAATCTGCTGCCCGCGCTCGGCAACGCAGCCAAGGTGAAGCTGGCCGCCACCGGCGCACGCATTGCCGACCACTACGCGACCCTGTCGGCGGGGACGGCGTCGGAGCTGACCTTGCAGATGGTGCAGGCGCCGGTGTTCCACGGGTACGTGGCGTCGGCGCTGGTTGAGTTGCAAGCGACGGCGTCGACGGAACAGGTGGAAGCGGCGGTGTATGGCGAGCACGTCGATGTCGTTGGCGCAGAGTCGGACCCGCCCAGCAATCTCAGTGCAACCGGCCAGCCGGACATCCTGGTGCGGATCAGCGCGGCATCGGCCAGCGGCGCCCGGTGCGGCCGATTCTGGCTATGGATGGCGGCTGACAATCTAAAGCTCGCAGCCCTGAACGCAATTGCGTGTGCGAACGAATTAGGCCGGCTCAGGCCACAAGGCAAGGTGCAGTAGAGCCGGCGGATCGTGTGCCTGCAGGGTAGCTTGACAGCCTAATGTCCACGTGACGGAAGCGTCCCCGGTTTCATGATCTGTGCGGTGGGCGCGCTTGAGCGCTGATAGAATCGAAATGCGCCGGGATGGCGGAACTGGCAGACGCAGCGGACTCAAAATCCTCTTAGACGC
>CAZAXI010000079.1:0-18953 GCA_964489045.1 uncultured Granulicella sp.
GAATGAAGACGGCGTCGATGCCGAAGCCCGTGCCTGCGGCCAGGGCTTCTCCGGAAAGTTTGAGGAGGATGCGCTTGTACATATCAGCAGTAAGTATCGCATGTCAGTTGCAGGTTGCAGGCTGTAAGTTGCGCCGACTTAATGGCAAGGGCCCGGCATTGAAGCCGGGCCTTTGTTTTGACTGGTGCAGCGAGTTATTTCTTGCTCGTCGCGTTCCCAATGAACACTTTGTCCGGGCCGAAGATTGCGATGTCGTCGCGGCTGGATTTGATGTCCATGATCACGAACTTGCCCGCAGGCTGGGGCGCAGCCACGGTCACGACAGCAGAGCTCGCCAGAATCGAGTAAAGCTTGTTGAGCAGCGGCGTTAGCGTTCCGGGAGCGAACATGCCGTCATACAGGGCTGCGCCTCCGGTGTTGGTTGTGAGTTGGGAGAAGTTCTGCTGGCCCTCGAGCGAGCCGCCCTCGTTGCGGTTGGGGTCCGGGATAATGGGATCCAGCCAGTAGAAGGGATATGGGACAATTCCATTTTTCTGCAAGGCCTGGGAAGCGCCTTCGACATCCGGATTCAACTGATCGCCGCCCTGGGATTGGCCGTTGCTGCGGGTTATGCCATCGGTGAACACCAACACGGCGCGCAGCTTTAGCGGGTCGGCATCCGGCCAGTGATAGGCCAGCTGCTTCAGGCACGAATAAGGGTTCCCATTGTCATTCTTCGGGTTTCCCGCCTGCTCTCGCGTCTGGGGAACAAAGGCTTTGTAGACCAACTCACGGTCCGTGGTGAAGCCCTGGACAACCTTGACATTGCCCTCAAGCAGCCAGCCGACACCAATCACGACGTTCGCCGGCAGACTATGCAGGAAGTTCTCAATATCCTCGAACTGACCCTTAGCGCCGAGCATTTGTGACGAATCCAGCACGACCATCAGTTGCAGCGTGTGCGACCCCCGCAGCAGCGGTTCAAAAGCGGTTACGGGAGCCTTCTTCTCGTCGAGCTTGATTTCCTGGATATCGGCCTGGGTGAGCGGCGGCAAAGCGGCGGCTCCCCCGACCTTCTTCCCCTTTTGCACCGGGACGGCCCGCAGCACGAGCAGGGTGGGGGTCTGCGCGATAGCCAGGGGAGCGATGGCGGAGACCAGCAGCAGGGCGCCGGCCGCCGCGGCCAAGATGCGGGCGGGGCGAAGAGAACGGGACTTGGGTTCAATCGACAGATGGCTGGCAGATTCGGGGGTCATAGCAGGCTCTCCTGGTGCCTTTACGTTCCTCGCAAAGTATGATGCGTATCTGGGCTGCTCAGCAGCGCGGAAACGTGCCAGACCACTATAAACGATTGGCCCGGATCATGGTTGCGGCTGTGGCGCCGCGATGCTAGGAGACCTGGGATGGGTGTTCGGCGGCGGCTTGCTTTTTCGCCTTGCGGCGGCTGAGCACGGAGCTGCGCCGGGTGCGTGCGCGCTCGCTGGCGTGGTCGATCTTCTTCCAGAAGCCGACGAAGTAATCCGTCGCCGAGATGATGGACACGATGGTCATCCACCAGATGGCCCACAGCGCGATCATGTGTACCGCGATGATGAAGCCGCCCCAGTCCCAGTAGTTCCAGCGATGCGCCAGGATGGCGGCGACCACGGAGACGATCTGGATCACGGTCTTCAGCTTGCCGACGTCCGAGGCCTCGATGGTGAAGCCCTCCGACGCGGCGATGGAGCGCAGCCCGGAGACGAGGAACTCGCGGCCGATGATGATGACGGCGATCCACGGCGGCACGATGCGCGGGGTGTACGCGACCAGGATGATGTAGGCCGCGGTAACCATCAGCTTGTCCGCGAGCGGATCCAGCAGCATGCCCAGCGTGGTGATCTGCCGGCGCCGGCGCGCGAGGTAGCCGTCCAGGCCATCGGTGATGGAAGCCAGGATGAAGACGCCCGACGCGAGCAACTCCTGCCGTCCGCCCAGGAGGCCGTGGGTCGCGGGATTGGCCGGGAACGCCGGCGACAGGATCCAGATCAGCAGCGGCACGGTGGCGATGCGGCTGATCGTGATGGAGTTGGGCAGGTTCATGGGCCTTTGAGATTCGCGCCGTGCGATCGCTCGAGCGGCGGTCTGCGCGACTGAGTCCGGGCCGCGCGCCGGAAGAAAGACGGATGGCCGGAATCAAACACAGGCAGACACTAGCAATTCTCCCACAGCCGGAGCGCGGAGGCTGCTAAAGACTTGAAATCGCGCAGTGCGGTTGTATATTTTGCCGGCGCAAGGCGACTCTCTCGATAGGAGAATGGCAGCCGCGAGCGCGTGGCCGCAGGGTTTGGGCAGCGTTTCCGTTTCGAACCGCCTACTCCGATCTGTCTCGTAAACCGTAGGTCGCGCGTGGTAGATTTTGAGGAGTCTCAGATAGCTTTTTGCTTCCGGGCCGGTATCCCCATGTCAGTTTTTCCCCGCTCTCTCCGGCGCTCGGTCCTTGGCCTGCTGTGCATGCTTCCCGGCATCTGTGCCGCACAGAACCAGCAGTTCCTGAACCTGCCCCAGGTGCAATTTACGAGCGGCCGGGTGAGCAGCTTTCTGACCGGGGTCTTGCAGTCGCCGCCCGGCGGAATCGACATGCTCTACATCAACGCCCCTGCGGTCAGCGCGGGAGGCTCTTCGGTCACGGCCGGGGCACTGCTCAACGACAACGGCGGGGGCTTTTACAATCAAAACCAAAATCGGATCGTCTTTTCCAAAGTTGCGAACGTCGTTGCCACGCTGGCCTACATTGACAACGACTCGAACCTCGACATCGCCTTCGCTCTCACTCCTTCCGGCTCCGTAACCACCAACCTGTGCGTATACTTCGGCTCCGGAGCGGACATTGCCCAGGCTCTCACGGGGGTCAGCTCCTACAACGCGGGCAGCCCCGCCAATGCCTACCCACCGGCCGGAGGCAAGAGCGGCTGCATGACGTTCCCGCTTCAACCTGGAGGCAATCCGCCCTACTTCTCGCAGATCGTGGCGTTTCCCTTCAAGACCGCCTCCTCGACCCAAAACCTCATAATTGAGGACAGCGCCAACGATCTTCTTTACATTCTCTCCGGCACCGGGGCGCCCGGCGTTGGCGGCGTGCTGAGCAGCTTTACTGTGATCCACACGATCACGCTTCCACCGGCCGATGGCGCCGGCCCCATCTACATTGGCGACTTCAATGGCGACGGCAAAACCGACTTCATCGTCAACGGACAGACCGGCAACACCGCTTCGGTCTACTTCGGCGACGGTACCGGCAACTTCTCGGCCCCCATCTACGCGACCAGCGGCCATGTCCACTCGATGCTGCTGCAGGATGTGAATGGCGCAACGTATACGAACGGCAGCCCCATCGAGGACCTGATTGCGGAAGGCGACAACGGTGTCATCCAGATATTTCCCGGTACCGGCACGACCGCCAACCCCTTTAGTACGACGAGCATTGGCGGTACGGCGCCGGGCGTCAACGGGTTCTCCGGCAACGGCGGGCACCTCGCCGCCATCGACCCCGCAACTCTCAACATCCTGACCACCACGCCCATCGGCCTCAGCGTGCTTGAGGGCAGCGGCAGCCTTAGCTATGCGCTGAAGGCGATCTACAACATCGGCCCGGGCCGCTCTTCGTTCGCGCTCGCCGACTTCTACGGCACCCCCAACTTGGATCTCGCGGTGGATTCGGCCGAAGGTGTCGCCATCTTCCGCGCCGACGCCAACGGGGACGGCGGGTTTCAGACTTCGAACGCCTACTCCGCGATGTCGCCGGCACTGGGCGCGGTGGTCGGCAAGTTCAGGAATGCCGCCAGCAATCCCAATGGCAACCTGGACGTAGCGGTGACAACCGCTCTGGGTTACGCCCAACTGCTTACCGGTAACGGCAACGGCACATTCAATCCCGCCCCGACGATCACCGGGTACCCCGGCGCGAATAGTCCCTGGTCCAACATTCTTGCAGGCGACTTCAACGGCGACGGCAAACTCGACATCGCATACTCGTGGACCGGCCTTCCCATCCCAGCCGCGAATCCCGCCGACTCAGGCATCATCGTCCAGTACGGCAACGGCGACGGCACCTTCGGCCAAGGAAACTATAGCTTCAACCAGTCGACCTCCAGCGTCGGCTACCTGTACGGCGAAACCACGACCGGCGACTTCAACGGCGACGGCATCAGCGACCTCGCTAATATCGATCTGCTCTATGACACTACCCTGCTCGGCAGCCCGACAGGACCTTTTGGGGGTTCATTCATTCTTGGCCTGCAAGCCCAGGCCAGCAACACCGCCTTCAACCAGGTTGCGGCGGGCTTCTTCAAGGTGAACCGGACGAGCCAGCAGGATTTGATCTTCCAGCAGGGCGCGAGCTTTATCCCATACAAGAACGCCCAGGATGGGACCGGGGCACATTTCACGGCGATGGCTGCGCTCACCGGGCCCAGCGCGCCGCTGTATCCGAGCACAGTTCTGCTCGCCGACGTTGACGGCGACGGCAATGGCGACCTGGTGGTGGTGTATTACAACGCGAACTTCAATTCGATTGGCGCGGGTCCGGTTGCACCCAACGATGTTTACATCTGGTGGGGCAACGGCGACGGGACGTTCAACCAGACACCCCTGGTTCTGGACCTGAGTCGCAACTACTACCTCGGCGCCGTTGCGGATATGAACGGCGACGGCCTGCCCGACCTGGTGCTCAGCGATGGCTCACTGGTCAGTATCCTCTACAACCAGGGAAGTCGCAGCTTCGGCTCCATCAACCCCAACAACGGCGAGTACACAGGCGAGCAGCATTTTCTTGCCGGGCAGGGGATCAACTCGCTCTCGATTGCACGCCTGAGCGCCGGCAGTCTGCCCGACCTGATCGTCGCCAACGGGGGCGCGACCATTTCGAATGCGCTCGCGCTGGGCGGCGGATCGGCCTCGTCGCTCAGCCTGACCCCCAACCCGGACGTGAATACCGGCGGCATCACGGTGCTGATAAACGACATTACCACCCTGCCGGTGACGGGGACGCTGTATGCAGTTCCCGAGCCGAGCAACTTGGGTGCCACGTTTACCCTGACCGCGGGCATCAGTCCGGTTTCCGGCACGATCCTGCCCACGGGAACGGTGACGTTTTCTATCGACGGTAACCCGGCGCCCTGCCCCGTGGCCACGCTGATGCCCACCTTTGGGACAACGACCCTCGCCATGGCCACCTGCGTCATTCCGGCAGGAAACACCTACGCGAGCGGCGTGCACACGCTGAGTGCGGTCTACAGCGGCAGCAGTGTCTATACGGCGACCACACTCTCCGGCACGCACACGATCATCGGCCACACCACCCCGCTCATGATCGAAAGCCTGGCCGCGATGCCCGAGCCAAGCGCCTTCGGGGTCGGATTCATCTTGATCGCAACTCTCACCCCGAGTCCGGGAGTGGCAGTGCCCACGGGCGTGGTGACGTTTTTCATCGACGGCGTGCAAGTCGGTACCGGCACTCTGGCCCCGGTTGCCGGATCAACCTCCTCCAGCGCAAACTTCCCTATCCCGGCTGGCAACGTCTATGCCGCCGGCTCACACGCCCTGTCGGCGAACTACAGCGGCGACACCGCCAACTCGCCGGCTACGTTCTCTGGCACCCACTTGATTACGGGCAGCACCACCATCACCATCTACCTCTGCGTGGGACCGAGTCCCACCTGCCCGTCCACTGGATTTGTTTTCCCCCCGTTCGCCTCGACGCTGACCATGTACTACGGCCAGACCTGGAACGGCACCTGGGCCGTCACCTCCTCCGACAACGGTCCGGTCCCCGGCAACTTCGAACTCTTCGACGTCTATAACGGTGTCTCGGGCCCAGCGCTATGCGACGTGTCCAACATTTCCGGCCAGGCATGTCCGCCGGCCGTAGGCGTCACCGTGGGAACCGGGGTGGGCATCAACGTGATCACGGGAGTTTACACCGGCGATACCACCCACACCCCATCGACATCACTGCCTGTCACGATCACGGTGCTGCAGGACACCACCACGGCCACTCTGACCTCGTCGCTCAACCCTGCCCCAGCGGGTCAGCCTGTGACTTTTACCGCGACCTTGACCGGAAACTACGCCGCGCCCACCGGCCCGGTCACATTCGCTGAGACGTTCCCGCCCACCACGGTGTCGCTGCTGCTCGGGACGGCAAACCTGGTGCCGGGCCCCGGGCTCAGCAGCACAGCGACCTTCACCACCTCCAGCCTTCCGGTCGGAACTGATCCCATCGTCGCTGGCTACCAAGCCACCACCGACTTCGGGCTCGCATCGGCTTACTTGAATCAGGTCATCACTCCGTCGCTGGCGGGCAACTTCACGGTTACGGTGACGCCAAACCCGGCGAACGCAGGCGTTGGGGAGGGTGCGGTTCTGTTGGTGGCAGTGACTCCGCAAAACGGATTCTCGCAGGGTGTGAACCTGACCTGCAGCAACCTGCCCAACGAGGCGTCGTGCATCTTCGTCAACCCGGCGATCCCGGCCGGCGGCGGCGCGACCGCGCTGATCCTGGAAACTACGGCGCCCCACACCTGCGGCACCACCGCGCCCTACTTCTATGGGGGCATGGGCAAGGGTCCGCTGGCGGCGCCGTTCGTGCTGCCGGCGCTGGCAGGACTGGTGCTGCTGGTCGTTCCCGGAAGACGCCGCTGGCTGCGCGCACTGGTGGCCGTGGTGGTGGTTGCGGCGGCCGGGCAGATCTCGGGATGCGGCACGTGCACCGACCTGGGCACGCGCCCAGCCACATACACCTTCCAGGTGACGGGCACCGCGGCCAGCTCATCGACTACGACGACGCAGACGGTCACGATGAATGTGACGCTCTAGGAGCCAGGTTCGAGGTTCGAGGTACGATGTGCCCGCCGCGTATACATCGTTCTCAGATTGAGAACAGTTGTACTCAAAATTGAGAACAAGGCAAGGCAAGGTTGGAGCAAGCGTTTTTTCTCGAACCTCGAACCTTGAACCTGGTACCTGCTTCTACGCATACATTCCGCGCTGCCTGGTTGTATACGCGACGCGGTCGACGGCCAGCATGTAGGCTGCGATGCGGTTGTTCACCCGGTGCGCCTTGGCGTAGCTGATTACGTCGTGGAAGCTTTCGGTCATGATCAGGTTGAGCCGCCGGTTCACCTCCGCTTCGTTCCAGAAGTAGCCCATGCGATCCTGCACCCACTCGAAGTAGCTCGCGGTTACGCCTCCGGCGTTGGCCAGGATGTCGGGCAGGATGAAGATCTGCTTCTCGGCGAGGATCTGGTCGGCCACGATGGTGGTCGGCCCGTTGGCGCCCTCGCACAGGATGCGGCAGCGCAGGCCGGCGGCATTGCGGCTGGTGATGACGTTTTCCGTCGCCGCCGGGATCAGTATCTCGCATTCGCGGGTCAACAGCTCGGCCGGGTCGGCAGGCTCGGCGCCAGCGAACCCCTTGATGGTCCCTGCCTCGGCCCGGTGCCGCAGCAGCGCGTGGATGTCGATGCCGTGCGGGTTCGCAAGGCCGCCGTCGACCTCGATGATGCCGATGATGCAGTAGCCCTTATCGAAAAGCAGTTTGGCCGCGTTCGAGCCGACGTTGCCGAAGCCCTGGACAATCACGCGGCAGCCCTCCACCGCCATGCCCAAGTGTTCGAGCGCGTGGTCGCAGACGATCGAGATGCCCCGGCCTGTGGCCTCCAGACGGCCGCGCGATCCGCCCAGTTCGACCGGCTTCCCGGTGACGACCGACGTCACCGTCTGGCGCATGTGCATGGAGTAGGTGTCCATCATCCACGCCATGGTTTGTTCGTTGGTGCCCATGTCGGGCGCGGGCACATCCTTCTCCGGCCCGATGAACTCCATCAACTCGGCGGTGTAGCGGCGCGTCATTCGCTCCAGCTCGCCCTGCGACATCTTGTGCGGGTCGCAGATAATGCCGCCCTTGGCCCCGCCGAACGGGATGTTGACCACCGCGCACTTCCACGTCATCCAACTCGCCAGCGCGCGCACCTCGTCCAGCGAGACATCCGGTGCGTAACGCACTCCGCCCTTGCCGGGCCCGCGCGAGATGGAGTGTTGCACCCGGTAGCCGGTGAAGACCTCAATTCTGCCATCGTCCATCTGCACCGGGATGTGAACGATGAGTTCGCGGGTCGGATAACGCAGCAGCTTCCAGATGCCGTCGTCCAGGTTCAGCTTCTTGGCGGCATAGTCGAAGCGGGCTTCCTGGGCGTCCCAGGGGTTGGTTTCCTGCTCAAACGACATCTGCGGGAAGAATGTCTGAGTCTTCCTTCTCTCGGTTGCTTCTTTGCGTTCGGTTGCCGGTACCAGGGATTCCGTTGCCATCAGTTCTCCAGTCTTCTTTGCGTTCCTGCCAAACCTGTGGAGTATAGGCCGTCCGCATCAGCGCAAACAAGCGGCGCCCGGCCAAAGGTCACCCCGAAGTACACCGCCATTGGATGCGCCCGACAGCTTCCTTCGACCACTGAAGTCCGCGCTTGCCCTCCTTTCGTCTCGAACCTCGAACCTCGAACCTAGTACCATGAAAGCCACACGTCATGGCCTCCGCAACCCCAGCATTGCCATCACCCCGCGAGTTCCTGCGCCTGAGCCGCGAGCACTCGCTCGTCCCGGTCTATCGCATCGTTACCGCCGACCTGGAGACTCCGGTCTCGGCCTTTCTGCGCATCGCGGCCGACGAGCCCGAGGCCTTCCTGCTGGAGTCTGTCGAGGGCGGCGAGCACGTGGGCCGCTACACCTTCATCGGCATCAAGCCATACAAGAAGATCGTCTCGCGCGGGACTTCGATCACGGTTGCCGAGGCGGATGAGCGCCGCACCTTCGAGGGCGACATCTTCGCCGAGTTGAAGCAGGCACTGAGCGGCCACACCCCGGCGCGGCTGCCGGGGATGCCCCCATTCACCGCCGGAGCGGTTGGATTTTTCGCCTACGATGTCGTTCGCCAGATTGAGCGGCTGCCTTCGCTGGCCGTGGACGAGTTGGGCGTGCCCGACGCCTGCCTGATGTTCTTCGACCAGGTGCTGGCGTTCGACCACGTCAAGAAGGAGATTCACCTGATCGTCACCGCCGACCTGGCGCGCGAGAAGGCTGCGGGCAGGGCAGTAACGGGCGCTTATGAGCACGCTGTTAAGCGGCTCAACCGGCTGGAGAAGCGGCTGGCCCACTCGCTGCCCAAACCGAAGAAGAAACACGAGCACGGCAAGCTGAAGCTCGACCCGCGCACACCGCGCGCCACGTTCCTCAAGTCCGTTCGCCGCGCAAAGGAATACATTGCGTCCGGCGACGTCTTCCAGTGCGTGCTCTCGCAGCGCTTCGACTGCGTGCCGGGCGTGGACGCGTTCGACGTGTACCGCGCGCTGCGCATCGTCAATCCGTCGCCGTACATGTATTTCCTGCGCTTCGGGCTGGATGCAGCACCCGCCACGGAACTGGGTTCAGCGGAGTCGAAGGACCCGGAGGAAGCTTCGGCCTCCACGGCCGTCAGCACGGTTCAGCCGATGAAAGCCGGCAAGAAGAAGGCGAAGAAGGCCAAGAAGCCAAAGCCGGTGCCCATGCACATCGTTGGCTCGTCGCCGGAGCTGCTGGTGCGGGTGCATGACCGCACGGTGGAGTACCGCCCCATCGCCGGCACGCGCCCGCGCTCCGCCGACGAGGTGGAAGACCGCGCGCTCGAAGCCGACCTGCGGGCGGATGAGAAAGAGGTCGCCGAGCACGTAATGCTGGTCGACCTGGGCCGCAACGATGTAGGCCGCGTCAGCGAGTACGGGTCTGTAAAGGTAAAAGACTTGATGTTTGTGGAACGCTACTCGCACGTGATGCACCTGGTCAGCGCGCTCGAAGGCACGCTCAAGCCGGACCTCGCCGCCATCGACGCGTTCCGCGCCTGCTTCCCCGCCGGCACGCTCTCCGGCGCGCCCAAGATCCGCGCCATGGAGATCATCGAGGAGCTCGAGCCCGCGCGCCGCGGCGTCTACGGCGGCTCTATTTTGTACGCAGACTTCTCCGGAAATTTAGACTCCTGCATCACCATCCGCACCCTCTCCATGACCGGCGAGCAGGGCCACATCCAGGCCGGCGCCGGCATCGTCGCCGACTCCGTCCCCGAAACTGAGTTCAAGGAGTGCGAGAACAAAGCCCGCGCCGTCGTGCGCGCCATCGAACGCGCGCGGGGGTAGCACGTGCTGTAGCATTGCGGTGCGGAGAATTATCAGTGGACGCGCCGGGCGAAATCCTCGAAGAACAGCCACAACCGGAACGAACCTATAAACGGCTCTGGTGCGCTATGGCGTCGGCGGTCATTCCGGGACTGGGAGACTGGATTCTGGGTGCCAGAAAGCGCGGCGGACTGTTCTTCGCCTTGTTCGCCACGCTTCTTGTCTGCTATTGGCCGTTACGGCTTCCACGCATTTTCTTGCCATTCTTTGCGATGATTCTGGCTGGCATGTTGCTCAACGTAGCTAGTGCGTCCTGTACATTTCTGTGTGGCAGATCGGACAAGGACGCCGCCGCGAATTGGTGGATCCTGGTGCTGATTCCGCTTGCCTTTTTCTCCGTCTCAATCATGGAACTCCAAGGGGTGCTGCACGCCTCAGGTTTTAGGGTCTTCGCCACAGCCGGACAGTCGATGGAGCCAACCCTTAATCCTGGAGACGATATCGTCGTTGACACGTGGTATTTCCAAGGCAGAAAGCCTCAGGCAGGTGAAGTCGTTGTCTTCCGCCACCGCGGTCTCTACTTGGTGAAGCGCATCGTGGCGACCGGCGGAGCCACAATTGAAGGCGTCAACGACCATGTTGAGATTAACAACCGGACCGTCGCGGAGCCCTACATCGTTCATCGCGATGTCGATCATCCACCTGATGAGCGGGACAACTTCGGCCCCTTCCGGATCGGAGACGGCGAAATATTTGTGATGGGTGACGACCGAGACTACAGCCTCGATAGCCGCATCCGGTCGGGTGAATACGACTACGGCCCGGTCTTTGTAACCGACGTCGTTGGCAAGCCGCTCTATCGCTTTAAACGCTCTATGAGTGGCTCACCCTACGACGGACAGCCGGTCAGATGAAGTAGCTGAAGGATTCTCCTTCAGTCACAGTCGCACAACAACTTTGCGCTCGCTTCACGCAGCCCCTCGTATACCCTCATTCCATGCGCGTTACGGCACGGATCGGTCGCGGCTTGGTGGTGATGGCGGGCGCGCTGCTGATGCTGTGGCCGGCGGTCGTCAACGGCTATCCGCTGCTCTATCCGGATTCGATGAGCTACCTGGGCGATGGGCGTCCGCTGGCGCGCATCCTGTTCCTGCATGCGCCGAAGGGCTACGGCGCCATGCGCTCCGAGTTCTACTCGCTCGGCATTTTCCCGTTCCACTGGAACGTGACCGCGTGGCCCATCGTGGTGCTGCAGGCGCTGCTGACGTCGTACATTCTGTGGCTGGTCGTGCGTTCGTTCGCAGTTCGCTCGGCGGATGCCCGCGCTTTCGATACTCGCCGCGCCACCGTGCAGTTTGTCTTCCTGCTTGCGCTGCTCAGCCTTACCACCAGCCTGGCCTGGTACGTGTGCTTCATCATGCCGGACATCCTGGGGCCGCTGCTGTATCTCGCTGTCTATCTGCTGGTTTTCGCGCATGAGACGCTCTCCGCGCGCGAAAAGTGCGCCGTCGCTGTGATAGCCGCGTGGGCGATGGCCTCGCATTCGACCCACCTGATGCTTGCCGCCGGACTCTGCGTCTTGCTCGCGCTGCTGTTTCTGCTGCTTTTGCTGCACTGGCCGCCGTTGCGGGCACGCGGGCGGGCCATCGGCAGCGTGGCGGCGATTGTGCTGGTGGTGGCTGGTTCGCTGATGGCGTTGCACGGGTATCTCTACGGCAAGGCAACGCTGCTGGGTAACCGCATGCCTTACACTACGGCGCGTTTTGTTGCCGACGGCCCCGGCCGCTGGTATCTGCAAACGCACTGCGGCGAACTGCACTGGGCCATCTGCGCCCGCGTCGGCGATCTGCCCGACAGCGATGACGACTTCCTGTGGGCTGACGGCGGCGTCTGGCAAGCCGCCACGCCCGAGCAGCAGGAGCAGATGCTGCGGGAGGAGTGGCCGCTGGTTTTCGCTACCGTGCGCGCGTACCCTGGCGCGCAACTGCGCGTGTCGCTCACCAACTTTCGGACGGAGCTTACTGACTTCGGCCTGTGGGACTTCACTCCGAACGCGTGGATGGCGGGCGAGATCGACAAGGTGCTTCCCGGCACGCTGCCCACCTACCTGCGCACGCGCGAGGCGCAAAGCCGCCTGCCCACCGACTTCTTCACTGCGGTGCAGCAGTGGGTGGTTCTGGCGTCGACGCTGGCGATCGTTGTCTGCGTGCCGTTGCTGTGGCGCTGGCGGCGCTGGCGGATGCTGGGGCTGGTCACCGTGATCGTCCCCGCTGTCATCGCGAATGCGTTCCTCACAGCGGTGTTCTCGGAGGTCGATTCGCGGTATCAGTCGCGCGTCATCTGGCTGATCCCGCTGACGGCCGGGCTGATTATGCTGGACCTGCTCGATCAGCGGCGCCAACCTGCCGCCACCTCCACGCCCGATGAAAGCATAGCCGCAATCTCCGGTTAGCCGACGGTCTTGCCAATTTTGTTGGTATGCCCGCGTCGGTGTTCAGGCGCAGCTAGGATTCATCCTCAAATTTCGCAAGGCGGCGCTTAATCTTGCCCGACAGCCATATACCCTCTCTTGTGCCGACGAACCAGAACAAAGCTATGCCGCAAACTTTCCAAACTGAGCCGTAGTGAGCTTCCACATTCATCCAGTGCGGCAGGATTGGAATGGCGCATAGCCAAAGATAAGCCAGGAACGTGACCGGAGCCAGTATGAGTGAGTGCTGCGGGAGGAGTGTCGCAACATACTCAGGAACTCGGAGATCGCCGAAAAAATCGGCGGCGTCATCCAATGACAGGCCAAGCGCGATCGCAAATACGAACGCGGAGTAAGAAACCGCGATCGCTAATGGCCAGCTCCAGGGGTGGCTTCGAAACGGCAAGTACAGTAAACAGAGAATGAGGCCCGCAATAACGTGGGACCAGCGCGACAGGGATCGCGCAGGCTTGTCCTCCTCCTCAGAGGACTTCTGGGCGTCTTCGGTCTCGTTCTCCAAACTGGACAGGTCATCGAACATGGTTTCGCCCGCTCGATGCAAAGTTACCACTAGGGCTGCGGATTGTCCGCTCGCCAGTTGCCGCGTGGCCGACCATAGACTTCTTCGCCACTCCGCCAAACCCCACCCGTCCGCAACCGCGATACGATAGAGGCAGCGATGGTTTTCGTTCTCGACAACTACGACTCGTTCACTTACAACCTGGTCCAGTACATGGGCGAACTGGGCGCGGAGATCGTGGTGCGCCGCAACGACGAGCTATCGCCCGCCGAGGTCGAGGCGCTGCATCCGTCGCATATCCTCATCTCGCCTGGCCCCTGCACACCGCAGGACGCCGGCATCTCGATCGCTCTGATCCGTCACTTCGCGCAGGCAAATGCTCCGCGTGTGCCGATTCTCGGAGTGTGTCTGGGCCATCAGGCCATCGGAGCGGCCTTTGGCGGCAACGTAGTCCGCGCGCCGAAGCTGATGCACGGCAAGACCAGCGAGGTGGAGCATGACGGCAAGACCATCTTCGCCGGCATCCCCACGCCCATGACCAGCACGCGCTACCACTCGCTGATCGTCGCCGAGGAGGGCCTGCCGGAAGAACTGGAGATATCTGCCCGAACCGGAAACAACGGCGAATCGACGATTATGGCGCTGCGCCACCGCGAGTTGCCCATCGAGGGCGTGCAGTTTCATCCTGAGAGCGTTCTGACCACCCACGGCAAAAAGATCATCGCCAACTTCCTGAAGATGTAGGCTGTAACGCATGAGGCAGCGAATTCCACGCGCGCGCTTTCTCCCGCTGCTGTTGGCGTGCGCCGTGGCCGCGCCGCTGCGGGCGCAGCAGCTTATCGGCTACGTCAACACGCGCGACGCCGAAACCACAGGCGCGTCCGACGTGCTGGACGGCCAGGCCGTGCTCACCGGTTCGGTCAGCGTCACCGCCAGGGACCACACCGCGCCCATCACGCTGGGCCGCGGCGGCACCGCGCGCGTGTGCCAGACCTCCGTGCTGCATTTGACCGAAAGCAAAACGCCGGTGACGCCCGCGCCGCTGCTGTTCTCGCTGGACCGCGGCGCCATCGAGATCCAGACGGCGGGCACGCCGAACGACGCCATCATGACGCCCGACCTGCGCTTCTCCGTGCACAACGCCGGCCCGCTCGACCTGCGTTTGCGCATCGCGCGCAACGGCGACACCTGCGTGGACAACCGCGGGCCGGGCGCGCCCACGCTGGCCGTTTCGGATCCATTTGGCGAGGCGATGTACGAGGTGGCGCCCGGCCAGCATGTCCTGTTCGAGCACGGCAGCCTGCACGAGGTGGTCGACCACGAGACGTCGCCCTGCGGCTGCCCGGAGGAGCAGGGCATGTCGGTGGCCGATGCCCTGCTGGCGCCTCCGAACGCGGTCGCCGTCCCCACGCCGCCGCCCGCCCCGCCCCCCGTGTCGGCTCCGGCCCCGCCGCCGGTCGCTGCGTCGCCAGTGGTGACTTCAGTCCCAGTGCCAGCCGTTCGACCAACTGTGCCCGCCGCCGTGCAAGTCACGCCACCCCCTGCCGCGCCCGCGCCAGTTGCCGCACCCGCTCCGATTCCTCAAACCGCTGCGCCCATCGCCGTTGCCTCCGCCCCGCCCGTAGTTGCGCCTGCCGCTGCGCCGGTCATCCCGGAGCAGGCGGTCGAGCAAGCCGCCGCGGAAGCTGCCGCCAGAGCCGCTGCGCTCCATCCCTTCCCCACGGCGATCAGCGAAGGATTGGCGCCGCCGGCCGCCGCGCCCCCGCCTGCACCCGGCGCGCCGCCGGTGATCGAACCTCTGCGCTACGATGCCCCGATTCCCCCGCCGACCACCGCCTCAGCCAACCCCCAGATTGCCAGCGCCGCTCCAGCGAAGTCTGCGCGCACCAAAAAGACCCCGAAAGCAGCGGCTTCGCCTGCAACCGTGCAGACGGCATCGGCAAAGCCCCGCGCCGCAAAAGCTCCCCCAGCGGATCTGGTGCATGTCATCGGCCGCTTCTTCAGCAAGCTGTTTGGCCGCGGCTAGGCTTGCGGCCTGATCGCGGGCGAACAACTAAGGCCGGTCGGCGTCAGTTGTGGAACACAGTCCAGCGGTTGCCTTACGCCGGCGGAAGCTGCAGGCTCCGATAGTCGCGTCCGGTCAGCAGGCACAGAGCCTCGACCACCAGGTTATGGTCTTCGCGCTGGGGCAGGCCGGAGACCGTGACCGCGCCCACGATCCCGGTGCCCGCCACGTTGATCGGGAAGCAGCCACCGTGCGCGGCATAGTCTTCCTCGGGCAGGTTGTAGCGCGCGCTGAAGGTGAGGCCACTCTGCTCCAGCAGCCGGCCCACGTGGTAGGAACTCTTGTGAAAGCGAGCGACGGTGTTTATTTTGCGCATCACCCAACGCTGGTTGTCCGGCGTGGTGCCCGCCAGCGCGCAATAGAAGAGTTGCTGGTGCGGCGCACCGAAGCGGCGGACGTCGATCACCAGCGGGACCTTCCGCGCGATCGCAAGGTCGCGCAGCATGGTGCCAAGCTGCCACGCGGTGTCGGGGGTGAATCCGGGCAGAGTCAGCGTTGATTCCTGAACCACGATCGCGGCAATATCGTCCTGAACTGACATGGACCTCCTGGCTCGCCGGCGGGCGATAGGTAACAGCATACCCGCATCGCGCCGCCCCGGCTGCGGCGAATTCGCAGCGGCGGGGCCGATCCACGCGCCCGCACCGGCATAGCTTTCTTGACACGGGCGAAGGGTTACGCGAGACTTAGAAGGCTGGGCCTGTTCGCGGGCCCTCGGCGGCTTTTTGCGCGCGGAACATGCGCGCTGCAAGCTGTGTCGATCGGGTTCGCCACCAGCAGCTTTCCCCTGCAATCGCTCCAGGCCTGAGTGTGGGTCTGATTGTAGCTCCGGGGCGTGCTCCGGAGACTCCCGGCGTGCGGCAGCCTGATGGAAGGTCACAGGTAAAGGATGGATTTGGATGGGTTCAATGGGTAGTTCCGCGCAATTGATTCTGCTGCCGCTGTTCTTTGTGCTGCTGTATTTTGTAATGATCGCGCCGCAGCAGAAAAAGCAGAAAAAGTGGCAGCAGATGCTAGGCCAGTTGAAGAACGGGGACCGCGTAACCACCAACGGCGGTATCCGCGGCGTCATCGTTTCGGTCAAGGACGATACCGTGCTGCTGCGCGTCGCTCCGGACAATATCAAGCTTGAGTTTGTGAAGAGCGCCATCGCGGCGGTCACCACCCCGGATGAATAAAAACAGTTGCAGGTTGTTGGTTGCCAGTTGTTAGTTGAAGACGCAGGGCGACGGCCCGCGGCGGCGATTGGATAAAGGAAGCAATGAGTCAGAATTCGAAGGTCAAGATAGCAGTTATTCTCGCGTGTTTGGTTGTGTGCTGCTACGGTTTCCTGGGCATCCCTCATGGAGTCACTCCGGCCGCGCTCAAGCAGGCGATTGCCGACCACATCCGGCTGGGGCTCGAT
Organism: uncultured Granulicella sp.; assembly: GCA_964489045.1. Lineage (GTDB taxonomy): Bacteria > Acidobacteriota > Terriglobia > Terriglobales > Acidobacteriaceae > Edaphobacter. The sequence continues at coordinate 16,612 of CAZAXI010000079.1, forward strand.
TTGAAGGGTGGCACCCACCTGGTGCTCAAGGTCCATGTAGAAGAAGCGATCGGTGGTCGAACTGACCGCGATGTCGAGCTCTTACAGGAAGATATGAGTAAGGCCGGCATCACGGGCGTACAGGCCCATAAGCTGGATCCGGTCGCGCACGCGAACCAGATTACGGTCAGCGGCATTCCGCTAAACAAGGCGAGCGACGTGCGCTCGATCCTGACTGGCACCGAATACGTCGACTACGACGTCGCCACGAACCCCGATGGCAGCGAGACGCTGACCATGAAACCCAGCGCCATCAGCGCCCTGGAAACGACCACCCTGCAGCACTCGATCGAGACCATCCGGTCGCGGGTAGATGCGTTGGGTGTGGCGGAAACGAACGTCGAACAGTATGGGCTGGGCGACAACGAGATCCTGGTCGAAATGCCTGGCGTCTCCGATCCGGCAAAGGTCGAAGATGCGATCCACAACACGGAGAAGCTGGCCGTATACCAGGTGGTCAGCGGCCCCTACAGCGATGACCAGGCAGCGATGACCGCGCTGAACCAGATCGTTCCCCCGGACGATTGGCTGGTGCACGGAAACACTTCGGCAAACGCTCCGGACGAGGTTTACCTGTTGCAGCGGGCGAGCATTGTGGAGGGAACCGACTTCCGCGATGCCCAACCCTCCACCGACCAGGAGGGCCGTCCGAACCTGGTATTCACGTTGACCACCGAAGCCGGCGACCGCTTCTACCAGTTCACCTCCACGCACTCCAAGAACACGGCAACGCCCGCCTCCATGGCGATTGTTCTTGGCAACAGAATCAAGGAGGTCGCCAGCATTGAGGACTCCATCCGCGATCGCGGCGAGATCCATGGCAGCTTCACCAAGGATGAGGTCGACAACCTCTCGCTGATGCTGCGCACCGGTACCCTCCCCGCATCGATCGAGACCATTGAGACGCGCACGGTCGGGGCCACCCTGGGCGAGGCATCCATCCACCAGGGCATCGTCGCCGCCATCGTCGGCATGCTGGCGGTCATGGTCTTCATGCTGTTCTACTATCGCGGCGCGGGCATCAACGCGGATCTGGCGCTGATGTTGAACCTGGTCATTTTGCTTGGATTTTTGGGCTTCACCCCGGGCGCCACGCTGACCCTGCCGGGCATCGCCGGCGTCATCCTGACCATTGGTATGGGCGTCGACTCCAACGTGCTGATCTTCGAGCGCATCCGCGAGGAGTTGCGTGCCGGCAAGACTGCGGCGGCCGCCGTGCAACAGGGATTCGGCCACGCGTGGGTCACCATCGTCGACACCCACGTCACCACCATTGTTTCGGCCGCGATTCTGTTCCTCTTCGGCAGTGGTCCGGTGCAGGGATTTGCTGTAACCCTGACCTTCGGACTGCTGGCCAACCTGTTTACGGCGGTGTTCGTATCGCGCACCATCTTCGACGCAATTCTGGAACGGAAGAATCGCGGCGCCGAACTATCGATTTAGAAGTACAAACTGGAGTTTCAAGTGGAACTGTTTCGCGATCCAAATATCGATTGGCTGGGCAGGAAGTGGTACTTCCTCAGCTTCTCGCTGATTTTCTCTGTGGCCGGCGTGCTCAGCATGCTGTTGTGGCACGGCATTCCCCGGGGCGTGGACTTCACGGGTGGCACCCAGATCCAGGTGCAGTTCTCGAGCGCGCCCAACGAGGACCACATCCGCCAGTCCTTGTCCGCCGCGGGAGTCAAGGACTTCACCGTCTATCCCATCAGCGACACCAGTGGACGCAACGCCAATACCGAGGTCATCTCGCTGCCTGAGGCCGCCGACTCCGCGCACAACACCGGCAGCAACCAGGTCCAAGCCGCGTTGAATTGCGGGGGGTCCGGCACCAGTTGCACCATTCAGAAGACCGACATCGTTGGACCCACGGCCGGCAAGCAACTGCAGCGCCAGGCGGCGCTGGCCACCGGCTACTCACTGCTGGGCATGCTGGTCTACCTGTGGTTCCGCTTCGAGTTGATCTACGGTGTTGCGGCCGTGGTCGCGGTCTTCCACGACACGCTGATCACGGTGGGCGCCTTCAGCCTGACCAACCAGGAGATTACACTCACCGTCATCGCCGCCATTTTGACCCTGATCGGCTACTCGATGAACGACACCATCGTCGTTTTCGACCGCATCCGCGAGAACCTGGGGCTGAGCCGCCGGGAGACGCTGACGGATGTGGTGAACCGCAGCATCAACCAGACCCTGAGCCGGACTGTGATCTCGTCCGGCCTGACGTTCCTTACCGTGTTGAGCCTGCTGGTGTTCGGCGGGCCGGTGCTGCGCGGCTTCTCGTTTGCGCTCACGGTCGGCATCGT
>CAZAXI010000080.1:0-18886 GCA_964489045.1 uncultured Granulicella sp.
TGCTTGCACGAGTCCACATCGATCCCGTCCGCGCCGCTCTTGAACGTCACATTCTTGAACGTCACATTCTCGCAGTACACCGGATGCGTCGACCACATCCCGAACTGCTGCGTATACAGGTCCTCCACGCGCACGTTCTTGCAATTGTTGAATTCGATCAGCGCCGGAAAACGATACCCGCTCGGCCGCTCGTTTCTGCCCCGCAGGTTGGGATTGCCGATGATCTTTCCCTTGCCCACCAGCCCGATGTCCACCGCGTCCGTCGCCGAGATAAAGCCGATATACCCCTTCACCCAGTGGCCCTCCCAGCGCACCTGCGCATACGGATAGTCGGTCATGTCGGTCGAGCCGTTCAGCGTCGCGCCCTCTTCAATGTTCAGCGTCACCCCGCTGCGCAGCACCAGCGCGCCGGTCAGATAATCGCCCGCAGGCACCACCACTACCCCGCCGCCGAACACCGAGCAGCGCTCAATTGTCAGTTGAATCGCCAGCGTGTCCTTGGTCTTCCCATCCCCCGTCGCGCCGTTATCCCGCACGTTCAGCGTGACCCTCGGCTTTGCCGCCGCCTTCGCCACCACGCGAGCAGTCGGATGCGCGACAACCGGTGCAGTCTTCGCTGGATTTGCCTGCTGCGCCTCCGCCAGGCGCCCCAGCGCCGCAACCGCCGGAGCAGCAAGCAGCGTTTGCGTCCCAATCTTCAAAAAGTTGCGCCGTTCCATTCGCACACGGTTCATCGCGGACCACCTTCAGACAAGGGGAATTAATTGCGAAATAACAATATCAGTTGGAAGACGCGGATGGTCACTTGCATGCCCGAATGCCGTTTCGCTTAAGGGCACGGCTTCAGCCGTGCCATAGAACCCGCCCAATAACTGGGCTTTAGCCCCTGAGGTCATTTCTTGTGCCGACTACCCCGGCCACTTCCACCCTGTAATCTCAGGCCGGTCGATCCCATTCTCGTGCGCATAGTTCACGCTCTCGATGATCTGGTCCTTCAGCCACTCCTTCGTATGCGCGGCCGTCGCCTGTAAGCTCGGCACCCGGTCGATCACGTCGATCGCCTGGTTGAACCGGTCCACCTGGTTCAGGATCGCCAGTTCCAGCGGCGTGTTGATGTTCCCCTTCTCCTTGTACCCGCGCACGTGAATGTTGTCGTGATTCGTCCGCCGGTAGGTCAGCTTGTGAATCAGCGACGCGTACGCATGGAAGTTGAAGATCACCGGCTTGTCGGTCGTAAACAAGCCGTCGAACTCCTTGTCGCTCAACCCATGCGGGTGCTCGCTCTCCGGCATCAGGCGGTACAGGTCCACCACGTTGATGAACCGGATCTTCAGCCGCGGGCACCGCTCGCGCAGAATCGCCACCGCCGCCAGCGACTCCGACGTCGGAATATCGCCCGCGCACGCCATCACCACATCCGGCTCCGCGCCGTCGTCGTTTGACGCGAAGTCCCAGATGCCGATCCCCTTGGTGCAGTGGTCGATCGCCTCGTCCATGGTCAGGTACTGCAAATGCAGCGCCTTGTCCGCAACAATCACGTTCACGTAGTCCACGCTGCACAAGCAATGGTCCGTCACCGACAGCAGGCAGTTTGCATCCGGCGGCAGATAAATCCGCACCACCTCCGGACTCTTGTTCGTCACAATATCCAGAAATCCCGGGTCCTGGTGCGTAAAGCCGTTGTGGTCCTGCCGCCACACCAGCGACGTGATCAGCAGATTCAGCGAAGAGATCGGCGCCCTCCACCGCAACTCCAGCTTCGACTTCTCCAGCCACTTCGCATGCTGGTTGAACATCGAGTCGATGACGTGCACGAACGCCTCGTAGCTGGAAAAGAACCCATGCCGTCCTGTCAGCAGGTAGCCTTCCAGCCAGCCTTCCAGCGTGTGCTCGCTCAGCATCTCCATCACGCGACCCGACCGCGACAGAAACCCGCCGTCAGCATCCTCCGGCTTCAGTTCCTCCATCCACGTCTTCTCACTCGCCTTGTAGATCCCGTCCAGTTTGTTCGACGCCGTCTCATCCGGCCCAAACACGCGGAAGCTGGTCATGTTCCGCCGCATCACCTCTGCCAGATAATTCGCCAGCGTCGCCGTTGACGACACCTCCATCTGCCCCGGCTTCTCCACCTTTACCGCATAGTCGCGGAAGTCCGGCCGGTCCAGCGGCTTCCTTAGCAATCCGCCGTTCGCATGCGGATTCGCCGTAATCCGCCGCGTTCCCTCCGGCGCCATCGCCGCCAGCTCCGCAATCAGCGTCCCCTTCTCGTCGAACAGTTCCTCCGGCTTGTAGCTCCGCATCCACGCTTCCACCATCTTCAGGTGCGCGGGATTTGTAACCGGATCGGTAATAGGAATCTGGTGCGCCCGCCACGATCCTTCCAGCTTGTGCCCATCCAACTCCTTCGGACACGTCCATCCCTTCGGCGTGCGCAGAATAATCATCGGCCAGCGCGGCCGTTCCGGCTCCACTCCAGGATTCGCCCGCGCCGCCTGCTGAATCGCGCGAATCTCCAGCACGCACTTCTCCATCACCGCGGCCATCTCTTGGTGCATCTCCGCCGGATCGCAGCCCTCCACCACGTAAGGCATCCACCCCAGCCCTTTGAACAGCATCTCCAACTCTTCCGGCGGAATCCGCGCCAGAATCGTGGGGTTCGCGATCTTGTAACCATTCAGGTGCAGGATCGGCAGCACCGCCCCATCGCGCACGGGATTCAGAAACTTGTTCCCGTGCCAGCTCGTCGCCAGCGGCCCGGTCTCCGACTCGCCATCGCCCACCACCACCGCAACGATCAGGTCCGGATTGTCGAACGCCGCGCCAAACCCATGCGAAAGGCTGTACCCCAACTCGCCGCCTTCGTGGATCGACCCCGGCGTCTCCGGCGTGCAATGGCTCCCAATCCCACCCGGAAACGAGAACTGCTTGAAGAACTTCTGCATCCCTTCGACGTTCTGACTCTTGTCCGGATAGACCTCCGAGTACACGCCCTCCAGGTAGCTGTTCGAGAGCGTCGCCGGAGCCCCATGTCCCGGCCCCGAAATGTAAATCAAATCCAGATCGTACTTCTTGATCAGCCGGTTCAGATGCACCCACGTAAACGTCTGCCCTGGGTCCGATCCCCAATGCCCTAGCAGCCGGTTCTTGATGTGCTCCACCTTCAGAGGCTCCCGCAGCAGCGGGTTCGCCCGCAGATACAGCATCCCCACGCAGCAGTAGTTACACGCGCGCCAGTACGCATCCATCCTGCGCAACTCGTCCGCCGAAAGGGGTTCGTTAGCCGAAACTGCCGGATCAATCTGCAATGCGGACGCTGTGCTCATGGTTCCCTTCCTGTGTGTGTCGCTGGTCGGCAACGCCGGGACAAAAACAATTGGACCTGTAATAGCTCTGATGCCAGTATCCCGCTACAAGCCGCACGCCCGCCTGCCCAGCGAAATCAATTTACGATGACAGCGCCTCACCCTCCGGTGATGCGTGGCACATCTCCGCCACATGGCGCGCAATCATCAGATCTTCCTGCGCCGCCGCCACATACACGGCAACCGGAGAATCCTCATCGCTGATCTTGCGCACCGCACCGCCCGCCGCCGTCAACTCCAGCCGGTTCGCCGCGTCATCCAGTTCCACCCCAAGCCCGCTCAGCCCACCCGCAATCTCCGCCCGCGAGGCCGCATCATGCTCGCCAATCCCACCCGTAAACACCAGCGCATCCGCGCCGTGCAGCGCCACAAATCCCGCAATCGCCTTCACTACGCTGTTCGTGAAGATCAGGATCGCCAGCCGCGCCTGCGCATCTCCCGCCGCCTCGCGCCGCCGCAACTCGCGCATGTCGTTCACCCCGCCCAGCACCTTTATCCCCGAGTGCCGGTTCAGCATCTCCTCCACCGAATCCACCGTCGCGCCCGTCTGCCGCATCAGGAAGATCACCAACCCCGGATCGATATCGCCCGGCCGCGTCCCCATCACCACGCCGCCCATCGGCGTCAGCCCCATCGTCGTGTCCACCGACTTGCCGTCGACACACGCGGTCACGCTGCACCCGCTGCCCAGGTGCGCAATCGCCAGCCGCCGCGGAAACGCAAATCCCGCAGCCTCCCGCATCTGCATCACAATCGACTCGCACGACAGCCCATGGAACCCGTACCGCTTCACCCCTTGCGCCCGCACCTCCGCCGGCAGCGGATACACCGTCGCCTCCTCCGGCATGGTCTCGTGAAACACCGTATCGAAGCACGCAAAATGCGGCACATCCGGAAACCGCCGCATCATCTCGCCGATCACCTCCAGCGCCTCCGGATTATGCAGCGGTGCATACGCCACCGTCTTGTGCAACTCCGCCAGCACCGCAGGAGTCAACCGCTGATGCCCGCGCAGATTCGGCCCCGGATGCACCACGCGGTATCCAACCGCATCCGGCGCCGGCAGCCCCTTCAGCCCCACATCGCGCTCGACGTTGCCGATGGCGTCTTCCACGGAAGACCCCTTTACCCCGCCAGCCTCCGCGCTCAAGTCCTTGCCGCTCGCATCGTGAAACTCCAACGCCGCCGAGATCTCCCCAATCCCGCTGAACTCACCCTCATACACCGCACGCAGTCCACCCGCTTCCTCCGCGAACATCGAGAACTTGATCGACGACGACCCCGGATTGATCACAAGGATATGCATACGCACTTCGGCCAAATGCCGCTGCGACCCACCTTACCACCTCTCTGCACCGTGCTCGTCGAATCGGACCTCATGCTATAGTCCCTCCATCCGTGATAGGAGCCGTTTTCCATGACCGTACCATGCCAGGTCAGCACAGCCGAGATGCGCGAAGCCTTCCGCCTCAACCTCAACTCGTCATCCGTCTTCAAAATCGTGCGCGGCAACACGCGCGTCATCATCTACGTTCTTGTCTTCCTTGCGGTCATCGTCGCGGAGATTCGTAAGTCCGGCGCCATAGACTGGCAGGAAGTGGCTATCCTCGGCGGAGTCATCGCACTGCTACTCTTGCTCTTCTGGTTTCGCATCCATCGCATGCTGGCCAAAACTGCCGCGGCGCTTACCGCATCCTGCAGTTCCATGACCATCGACACCCAGGGCATCACCGTCGAAGCCACCAACGGGACCCGCACCCAGGTCCCTTGGTCGGCCATCATCCGCTGGCGCGAAGGCAAACTCGTTTTCACCATCGGTGACGCCAAAGCCTATCGCACCGTCTCCAAGAGCGCTCTGGGCGAGATGCAGTCCGGCGAACTGCGCTCGCTTCTCCTGGCGCAAATTCGCTGACCCCGCGCAGATGTGCAACGACCGCAGCCGGCTCAGGCGCCAGACTTATTGGTGCAGCATCTTGAACGCATGCATCCAGTCGTTATGCAGAAAGCCCGGCAGACACCACAGTATGCACAGCGGCTCAATCGCCCGCGCCGACTCCACCTTGCCCATGTCCGCCGTCTCCCAGCCGAAGTCATCCAGAATCTTCGTCGCAGCCTTCTTCGCCCCGTCGTCGTTCCCGCAGATGAACATCGTCGGCTTGCCGCCCTTCAGTTTCGGGTCCACCATCAGCGCCGCGCCCACCGAATTGAATGCCTTCACAAACTTCGCGTCCGCAAACTCCCGCTGCAGGTGCTCCATCAAGGATTCATCGCTCTGGGTATAGAGCTTCAGCACCCCATTCGCCGGCGGCACCTCCTCGATCGGGTTGCAGGCATCCAGCACCGGCTTGCCTTTCAAATTCGCCACGCCCGCCAGCCGCAGCGCCTCTGCCGCAACATGCCCCTTCACCGCCAGCACCAGCACCTCGCCAAACTCCGCCGCTTCCGCAAAGCTCCCCGTTCGCACCCCGGAGATCCCAGCGGCCCACTCGGCCAGCTTGCCCGGTGTCCTTGAACCGATGGTCACGCCGTAACCATGCTTCGCGAACCCGCTCGCCAGCGCCTTCGCCACTTCGCCCGATCCAATCACTCCAACGTTCATGCGTGTTCTCCTTTAGCACCATCGGATGCGCGCCTTCGACCAATGGTGCGTGAAAATATTCCCCAGGGCACTCAGCGGCCCGGACCGTCGACCGTAACGTACGATAGAACCTGGGCGGCCGCCCACAACCCATTCTGAGTAACCAGGGGCTCCCATTCCATTGAACACCCGCTTCGCATACCTCCCCATATGTCTGCTCTTCGCGGGCCTCGCCGTCTGCCAGCAGATCCCCTCCAGCCCCGCGCAGCCAGCCGCTCCCCCGTCGCAACAGCCCTCCACACCACAACCCAAACTTACCGAAGTCGACAGCATTCAGGTCACCACCACCATCGAGCCGCTCCCGCTCGCCGAAAGCGACCGCTCCGTCGAGATCATCAAACCGGCCGATCTCCCCATCGGCACCGACAGCGCCGTCGATCTCCTCCGCACCGACCCATCCCTCAACGTGCAGGCCCGCGCCGCCGAAGGCGTCCAGGCCGACCTCTCCATCCGCGGCACCACCTTCGAGCAATCCCTCGTTCTCGTCAACGGCCTCCGCGTCAACGATCCCGAAACCGGCCATCTTAACCTCGACATTCCCGTCCCACTCGACGCCGTCACCCGCATCGACCTCCTCCACGGTTCCGGTTCCACCTTCTACGGGTCGGACGCGATTGGAGGCGCCGTCAACCTCCTCACCGGGCGACCTCCAGACGCTCCCGCCTCCGCGCCCAACTTCAGCGTGATCGCCCGCTCCGGCGCCGGAAACGACGGCTCGCTCGAAAACCATCTCCGCGCCTCCTACTCCGCGGGCTCATTCGCCGAACAACTCACCGGCTCCCGCGACACCTCCGACGGCTTCATCCCCGACCGCAACTACTCGTCCAACGCCCTCGCCTCAGAGTCCTGGCTCAAAACCAAACCCGGCACCACCGACATCCTCCTCGCCACCAGCGATCGTCCCTACGGCGCCAACCTCTTCTACGGCCCCTACGACTCGTGGGAGCGCACCAAAGCCTGGCTCGGCAGCATCCAGCAGCAGCTCGGCTCCCGCACCGCCGCCAGCTTCGGCTATCTCAAGCACACCGACCTCTTCGTCCTCTTCGCCGACCAGCCCGCCATCTACGAGAACAACCACGTCACCACCAGCTACGAAGGCGCCCTTCGCCGCGCCGACTCGCTCGCCCGCAACACCACCCTCGCCTACGGCCTGGAAGCTGACGGCGACACCATCCACTCCAACTCGCTCGGCCTGCACGCGCGCAACCAGGAAGCCGGCTACGCCAACCTCAGCCTCCGCTCCCTCCGCCGCTTTTCCGTCTCCATCGGGGCCCGTGAAGAAGTTCTCTCCAGCCATGGCTCAGTCTTCTCGCCCAGCGCCGCCGCCGCCTTCACCGTCACCAAAAACCTCCGCCTGCGCGCCTCTGCCGGCCACGGCTTCCGCCAGCCCACCTACGTCGACCTCTACTACTCCGACCCCGCCACCATCGGCAATCCTGCGCTCAAGCCCGAATCCAGCTGGTCCTTCGAAGGCGGAGCCGACTGGACTCCCGCCAGCGGCCGCCTCACCCTCACCGCCGTCGGCTTCCGCCTCAACCAGACCAACGCCATCGACTACTCCAAGCTCCTCCCGCTCACCACCGGCGAAAAATGGCAGGCCGTCAACGTTCCCACGCTCGACATATCCGGCGCCGAAGCCTCCGCCCGCATCCGCCTCACTGCAACCCAGCAGCTTCAGCTCAGCTACACCGCCGCCCACTCCGGCAACCTGCCGCCCAACTACCTCTCCGAATACGCCTTCAACTACGCTGCCCAGAACGCCATCTTCGCCTACACCGGCTCCTTCGGCCAGCTCACCGCCCGCACCCAGGTCAACATCGTGCAGAAGACCACGCAGACCGCCTACCCGCTCTGGGACATCTCGCTCGCCCGCAACGCCGGCCGCATCCGCCCCTACCTCCGCCTGCTCAACCTATCCAACACCGGCTACCAGGAAATCCCCCAGGTCCCCATGCAGGGCCGCACCATCATGGGCGGCATGGAACTCAACTGGTCCAAGCGCTGAGGTCGCGCTGCAAACAACGAACGGCCAACATTGTTCTTGAAACAAAGTGCGGCCAGCCCAATCACAATTGGGTAACCGCAACCGCTCCCACCCGCTAATTCTCCGCCGCCTCCGCACCATCCCTGGGCGGAACGGCGCGCCGCACCCGCAGGTTATCGATCGCGTAGTTCAGGAATCGCGGCTCCAGACTTGCCGCCTGTTCCGAGAACCGGCACGATGCAACCACCTGTTCCAGGATGAATCTCGGCTGAAACGCGGCCAGCTCAAGCTGCTTTTCCCCTTTGACCTTGCGCACCACGAAATCGAACACCTCATCCGTCAGCGTCAGCCCCTGCGACTGGCACTCTTTTTCGAAGATGCGCCTGTAGACCTCCAGCGAGGGCGTCCCAATCTCGATCTTGTACGGCATCCTCCGCAGGAATGCCGGGTCCATCAGCTCCTCCGGCGCAAGGTTGGTGGCAAATATCACCAGCTCGTCGAACGGTATGCTGAAGCTCTTGCCCGTATGCAGCTTCAGGTAGTCCACCCGGCTCTCCAAAGGCACAATCCAGCGGTTCAGCAGGTTGGCTGGGGTCACCAGTTGCCGCCCAAAATCATCAATCACAAAGCACCCGCCCGAAGCCTTCATGTGCAGCGGCGCCTCATAGAACTTCGACGTCGCGTCATAGCGAAGATCCAGCATCTCCAGCGTCAATTCGCCGCCCGCCACTACGAATGGCCGCTTGCACGGCACCCAGCGCGCGTCCACTGCCTGGCTCAGCAGGATCGATTGCCCCGTGTCCTTGCCCGCCGCGCTGGTGCTGGTGATCGGAACGTGAAGGCTCGGATCGAACACCCGGATGATCTGCCCCTCCACCACCACCGCGTAGGGAATATAGATCATGTCGGCGAAGACATTGGCCATGCGCATCGCAAACGTAGTCTTCCCGTTACCCGATGGCCCGTACAACAGAATCGCGCGACCCGAATTCAACGCCGGCCCGGATTGCTCGATCATGCTGTCTTCCATCACCAGGTCGGTGACGCTCTGCCGCACCCGCTCGAAGGTCACCACCTCGTTGGTAATCTTCTGCAGGCTCACCCGTTCGGTGTATTGGTCCAGCGTCACCGGCGCCGGACCAGTGTATTGCGATCGCTGCAGCGCATCGTTCACCCAGCGCCGGCCCTCATCGGTCAGCGCATAGTTCATGGCCGCGGGATTGTCCGGGCGCACCCCCCGCGCGTACAGCAGCTTCTGCTCGGTCGCCATCCGCACCAGTTTTGCCACGATCACCGGTGGCAGCTTGATCGCGTCCGCAAACTCCCGCGTGGACTCCAGCCGCTCGCTGTAAATCTGCTTCATCAGCAGAGTTAGAAGCTCCTGCTCGTCGACTCCGGTCGCCTCGACGCTCTCCGGCTCCACCGGCGTCTTGTAGATGAACGCGTCCAGGGCCTCCCTGCTCATGTGGCCCAGGGCAACCACGTGGTCCCCAAAGCGGCCGCCCTGACCGGACTGGCGCTTCAGCGCTTCGTTCATCTGCTCCACGCTGATCAGCTTCGCCCGGACCAGAAGCTGCCCGAGTTCCATTCGCAGTGCGATGATGTCCTCCTGAACCCTCTGCGTACGAACCCATCCAGCTTCTCACCGGAATAGCCACATTGTTATCCCACCAACGCGGTATGCCAATGAAACCAAAACGGATCGATGCACATATAGTGGTAAACACCACTACGCTCCCATGAACCTCTACGCCATCATCCTCGCCCTCATCGTCCTCACCCTGCTCACCGTCTCGCTCACCCGTCTGGGCAAGGTCCACACCCGCGCCGACTATCTCGTCGCCGGCCGCTCGTTGCCCGCCTTCGTCCTCGTCTTCACGCTCCTCAGTTCCTGGATCGGCTCCGGCTCGCTGCTCGGCGGCGCCGAAAACGCCTATCGCCACGGCTTCGCCGCCCTCTGGCAGGCCGCCGGAGGATGGGCCGGCCTCGCCCTCATCTACTTCATCGCGCCGCGCGCCCGCCGCTTCGCCCAGTACACCATCCCCGACCTGCTCGAAGCCCGTTACAACCAGACCGCCCGCGTTCTCGGCGTCGTCGCCGTCCTCTTCACCTACACCGCCATCACCAGCTACCAGTTCATCGGCGGCGGAGACATCCTGCACCTCATCTTCCCCGCCTCCATCACCGCCATCCACGGCCGCTACATCATCGCCGCCTTCGTCATCCTCTTCACCGCCATCGCCGGCATGTCTTCGGTCGCTTACATGGACGTCGCCATCGGCCTGCTCGCCACCTTCACCCTCTGCATCGCGCTCCCCGTCCTCGTCCATAGCTTCGGCGGTTGGTCTGCCATTCGCGTCGCCCTCCCCGCCACGCACTTCCAGCTCTTCGGAGACATCTACCCCATCAACAGCCATCTCGGATCGAACCTGCTCCCCGACGGCACCCGCGAGCGCATCTCCTCCGCCCTCGAACTCTTCCTCCCCACCTGCCTGCTCATGCTCGGCAACCAATCCATGTACCAGAAATTCTTCTCCGCCAAGTCAGAGAAGGACGCCTCCCGCGCGGTCGCCGGATGGATCGTCGGCACCCTCATCCTCGAAACCGTCATCGTCGCCCTCGCCGTCGCCGGCTCTGCTGTCTTCCCCACCGGCGAGGTCCACGACCACCCCCGCGAAATCCTCGCCTACGTCGGCCTCCACGGCTTCGAACCCAAGCCATCCGCCATCACCACCATCCACCTCGACGGCAGCGTCACCACCATCGCCACCAGCGCGCACGCAGCCTCCACCCTCAGCCTCGGCCTCCTCCAGCTACTCGGCGCGCTCCTCGTCGGAGCCATCTTCGCCAAGATCATCTCCACCGCCAACAACTACCTCTTCTCCCCCGCCACCAACCTGGTCAACGACCTCTTCGTCCGCTACCTCAAGCCCAAGGCCTCAAACAAGCACGTCCTGCTCGTCTCCCGCCTCATGGTCGTCCTGCTCGGCCTCTGGGCGCTCTATCAAGGTCTCCACACCGAATCCGTCCTCAAGAAAGCCCTCTACGCCTACACCATCTACTCGGCCGCGCTCACCCCGGTCATCCTCGCCGCCTTCTATTGGCGCCGCGCCACCGCCAGCGCCGCCGTTGCCAGCATCTTCACCGGAACCTTCGTCACCGTCTTCTGGGATTCCGCCTTCATCCACACCCACGTCCCCGCCGCCATCGCCGACCGTGACGCCATCTTCCCCGCCCTCCTCGCGTCGCTCCTCTGCCTCATCATCGTTTCGCTCCTCACCCCCCGCCCCAACCTCGCCCACCTCACCCCCTTCGCCGAAAACTAACGGGTAGACGCGCAGTTTGCATTTGCTTTGAAAGGGCGCGGCTTCAGCCGCGCCGATAAGTCCCGTGAAGTGACAGGGCTTTAGCCCCCGAGGGAAGGCTCGCTTCGATCACTTGACTTCCACCCGCGTCGGCCTACCATGTTCGCCATGCAAACCCGGGCCCTGTCTCTCGTCCTGTTCCTCGCCGCGCCCACACTCCTCGCGCAGAACGCTCCCAAAGACTATTCCGCCCTCAACGGCAACTGGTATCTAACCGGCGGCTGGGACAACGTCCAAGCGCTCGACCATCTCGTCACCGCCACCATCAAAATCACCGGTGACAGGCTCAGCGCATCTGTTCCCTACCGCTGGATATGCGGCACCCTAAGTTTGGGAAACCAGCCCGAGGTCCAAGGCAAGATCGCCCCCGATGGAAGTTTCTTCATGGAGACGCCCACCGGATATAACCCCTCCATTCTCATTAAGGGACAGGTTCCCGAACGGGGGGCCACCGAATGGCGCGGCAGCTTCACCATGGTCAAAATTGATATCCCGCTAGTTCAAACCCCATGCAGCTTGCCACCCGTCGATTTCATCGCGCGGCCGCTTCCTCCACTCGATGGAACCTACTTCGGATCGGTCAGAGATGCAGCCGGCAACACCATCGGAATTGAGGTCACGATGGCTCAGGGCCTTCCAACCTCAAAAGACCTTGGGCAGTCCCCCGACGGTCGCTTTCCTGGCTTGGAGCCGGTGCACTGGGTCAACACCTATCTTCCACTCACAGCCACAATCTCCTTGGCGACAGACGCCGCCGGGCCCTTCCCGGAGAGAATCACCGCCGAGTCGGCTTCCACGGAACTTAGCTCCGTGGACGGCAACGACTATGAACTGAGCTTCAACCTCAAAGATGGTTCTACCCTCGGGCTCACGGGTCGCCGCAACAACGCCGCCGGGATAAAGCTGGACGCCACTCTGGGGTATCGCAAAGACCCGACCCATCAATGGTCTTTTGATGGAACCCTCACGCGCACTCAGCCCACCCCTCAATAATCCACATCTCCGCCCTCGCTGAGAACTGACAGAAATTCCAAGGCCACATCGGCGGCGCCGGCATGGTGCTCCAGTTCTCCGGCGTCACCATGCAGCAGTTCCTCGCGCAAATCATGAACTTCTTCCAGGACAAGCAGCTCGTCGACCAAACCGGCATCTACGACATCACCCTCAGGCTCCCTGCCAGTGCCTTCCAGAACCCCGCCACGGACGATAAAGGGCCGGAAGACGAGCGTGGCACCGCCCTCGTCCTCGCCGCCCAACACGCCGGCTTCAAACTCATCAACAAGAAAGCCCCGCTCCCCATCGTCATCGTCGACCACATCGACCACCCCA
This sequence comes from uncultured Granulicella sp., assembly GCA_964489045.1. Classification (GTDB taxonomy): domain Bacteria; phylum Acidobacteriota; class Terriglobia; order Terriglobales; family Acidobacteriaceae; genus Edaphobacter. The sequence continues at coordinate 12,679 of CAZAXI010000080.1, forward strand.
CCCCCAACTGAAAGTGTCGTCATCGGCCCGGCCCCATTTCCCATTTTCCCCAAACCTGAGCTATATTCATGGGATGTCGGGCAAAACCACAATATCGCGCCCGCGATCGCCGTGGAGAATCCTTCTCGGCGTGTTGTGTATTGCCCTCATCATGGTTGGCGGCGTGGTATCCGCCACTCATACCCATTCGCAGCGAGAGATTTCCCATCAGGATTGCGGCCTCTGCGTAACCGCCCACATGGCGGTGCAGATCGCCGTCACGGTGACGCAGGTCTGCGTCGCTCAAGTCTTCACCCGGGTTGAGGCGTCGCGTCCCGTCGCCTCCCACGACTTCACCCCACAATTTGCCCTGTTCTCACGCCCCCCGCCGGCCGCTTGAACCGCTCTCAACTCAGCGATTCATAGTCAGGCTCTAACTCAGGGAGGTAGTGCATGCACACGCTTATCCAGCGCGCGTCGTTGACGACGCTTTTCATCTCCATTCTCTTCATTTGCTCGGTCATTCTGGCACAGGCCGGCAACTCCGGCACCATCTCCGGCACGGTGACCGATCCCACAGGCGCAGTCATTCGCGGAGCCGCGGTCGCCATCGAAAACCCGGTGAGCGGCTACAGCCGACACACGACCACCGACGCCTCCGGCCGCTTCCAGTTCACCAATCTGCCGCTGAACCCCTATCACCTCACCATCTCGGCCTCGAGCTTCGCTCCGATGTCGGAGGATGCAGACGTACGGTCGACGGTTCCGATAACCGTGAATGTCTCGCTGAAGCTGGGCGAAACCTCCACGGTGGTTGAGGTGACCACGACGGGCCAGGACCTGATCGAAAACGATCCCGTCGGCCACACCGATGTGGACCGCGATTTGTTCGAGAAAATGCCGCTGGAGAGCGAGTCGTCCACCCTCAGTTCCCTGGTCACGCTCGCCTCGCCCGGAATAGCGGCCGACTCGAACGGCCTCTTCCACGGCCTCGGCGACCACGCTTCCAACTCCTTCTCCATCGACGGACAGCCCATCACCGACCAGCAGAGCAAGGTCTTCTCCAACCAGCTCCCCTCCAACTCCGTGCAGTCGCTGGAGGTGATTGACGGCGCACCCCCGGCCGAGTTCGGCGGCAAGACCAGCGTGGTCATCGACGTGACCACCCGTTCCGGCCAGGGCGTCACCACTCCCACCGGGTCGGTCACCACGTCGTACGGGACCTTCGGATCGTCCACCGCCTCCGTCGACCTCAGCTACGGCAGCAAGAACTGGGGCAACTTCATCGAAGTGGACGGCCTCAACACCGGCCGCTTCCTCGACCCGCCCGAATTCGCCGTCTTCCACGACAAGGGCAACGAGTTCAATCTCTTCGACCGCATCGACCGCCAGCTTACCGCGGCCGACTCTGTGCACATCAACCTCGGCCTGAGCCGCTCCTGGTTTCAGACACCGAACTCCTACGACAATCTCGGCGTGCAGAATGTGGTCAGCGGCGGGACCAGCGCCGACCCGGTCTTCGGCAGCGTCGGCAACACCGACCAGCGCTCAAAGATCGATACCTTCAACATCGCCCCGACGTATACGCACACCATCAGCGTGAACTCAGTCTTCAACTTGACGGGCTACGTGCGCCGCGACGCGTACAACTACTACCCAAGCAAGAATCCCCTCGCCGACCTGGGACCGATTCAGAACCAGACCATCAGCCAGGCGCGGTCGCTGACCAACGCCGGCGTCCATACCAGCATCTCGTACGTGAAGGGCGTGAACAACATCAAGGTTGGCGGCGAGTATATGCAGACTCTCCTGCGCGAGAGCGATCCGCTCGCCATCGTCAACTCCACCTTCAACTCGCCGTGCGTGGACGAGAGCGGCAGCCCGCTGCCCGGGTTCACCAGTCCAACGCAGTGCGCCGCGGCTGGAGATTCCCCCAACGCGCCCTACGACCCAACCACCCCGCTCGCTGGTGGCTATAATCCCCTGCTTCTGCCCTATGACCTCACCCGCGGCGGTAATTACTTCACCTTCAACGGCCACACCGACGTCAAGGAACTCGCGCTCTACGCCCAGGACCAGATCACGGCCGGCGCTTGGACCTTCAACGTCGGCGCTCGCGGCGACCTTTATAACGGTCTCGCCATCCAGCGCCAGGCCGAACCTCGTCTGGGCATTGCCTACAACATCAAGCAAACCAGTTCCGTCCTGCGCATCTCCTATGCCCGCACCCTCGAAACGCCCTTCAACGAGAACCTTGTGCTCTCCAGCCAGGGCTGTGGCGTCCCGGTGCTGGCCGAGCTCCTCGTCTGTTCCCCCGGCGTCGGCACTACCCTCCAGCCCGGATTCCGCAACGAGTTCCATGCCGGTCTGCAGCAGGCCTTCGGCAAGAACCTGGTCTTCTCCGGCGACTACATTTGGAAGTACACTCACAACGCGTTCGACTTCTCGGTGCTGGGCAACACGCCCATCACCTTCCCCATTGACTGGCACAACTCGAAAATCCCTGGCTTCGACCTGCGCGTGGATATGCCCCACCTCCACGGCCTCTCCGCGTTCGTCGTCATGTCGTCGGTCGCGGCACGCTTCTACCCACCGCAGATCGCCGGCGCCGGTGCCACCGTAGGCCAGACCGGCCTTCCCTTCCGCATCGACCACGACGAAAAATACAACGAGACCACTCACCTGCAATACCAACTCCCGGGAGGGAAGCTCTCGCCGTGGCTGGCGTTCAACTGGCGCTTCGACAGTGGCCTCGTCGCCGGCTCGGCTCCGTGTTATGGGGTGACCGATCCAAACAGCCCGTGCCTTGCCTCCTCGACCACGCTTGGCAGCCAACCCGCCATCCTGATGGTCAATGCGTTCGGCGTGCCGTTCACGGCTGACCAGGAGTTCCAGGCAGGCTTCGCCTGCGGCACCGACAAGGCAACCCCCACCAACCTGTTGCCCACCACCTGCCTGGCCTCGCAGTTCACCTCCAGCCTCATCTCCATCCCCGCGCCTAACAAAGGCGACAACGACCACAACCCGCAGCGCATAGCCCCGCGCAACGTCTTCGACGCGTCGCTCGGTCAGGACAACCTCTTCAACGGCGACAAGTACAAGTGGAGCCTCCACCTGACCGCCGTCAACATCACCAACAAATACGCGCTCTACAACTTCCTCTCGACGTTCTCGGGCACGCACTACCTCACGCCGCGAGCGTTGACCGCCGAACTCGGGTTCCACTTTTAACGAACACGCAACTCAACCACGGACGCCCGGACGAGCAGCAACGCTCTTCCGGGCGGGCTCTTCGCAAAGGAGGGGGTTGTGTCCGAAGTTCCTAAATGGGGTCGTAGCAGCAAGCGGCGCCTGCGCCTGATCCGGTGGACGCGCGGGGAGATTTTGAGCGCCGCCGGGTTGGGTTGTCTCATCTCCCTGCTCAGCCTGGTGCTGGCCCAGTGGCTGGCCGGACACCCGTTCGACTAACCCGCCACTCCCCCAAAAGTCCCATTCTCTAACACTCACCCAATCCCTACCCCTGCATCTACACTGTTTCCATGTGTGGAATCGTCGGATACATCGGCCCCAATCCTCCCGTGCCCATCATCATCGAAGGCCTGCGCCGTCTCGAGTACCGCGGCTATGACTCCGCCGGCATCGCCATCGCCGGAGCTCCCGACGGCAGCCTCCAGCTCCGCCGCGCTCCCGGCAAGCTCCGCAACCTCGAAGCCCTCATCGCCGACGACCCCCTCGCCGGCACCTTCGGCATCGGCCACACTCGCTGGGCCACCCACGGCCGTCCCACCGAAGAGAACGCCCACCCCCACCGCGACTGCACCGGAACTCTGGTCGTCGTCCACAACGGCATCGTCGAGAACTACCTCGCCCTCAAGTCTGAGCTCGCCGCCAAGGGCCACAAATTCGTCACCGAAACCGACACCGAAATCATCGCCCACCTCATCGAGCAGGAACTAGCCGACGCCATCCCCGCCGTCAAGCTCGAAGAAGCCGTCCGCCGTGCCGTCCGCCGCCTCACCGGGGCCTTCGCCATCGGCGTCCTCTCCGCCCACGAGCCCAACAAACTGGTCGCCGCCCGCTTCGGCCCGCCCGCCGTCCTCGGCCTCGGCGACGGCGAGTACTTCCTCGCCTCCGACGTTCCCGGAATCCTCCACCACACCCGCAACATCCACTTCCTCGCCGACGGCGAAGTCGCCATCCTCACCCGCGCCGGCATCCAACTCACCGACTTCGACGGCGCCCCCATCCCCCTAAAAATCCAGCGCATCGCATGGGACCCCATCCAGGCCGAAAAGGCCGGCTACAAGCACTTCATGCTCAAGGAAATCTACGAGCAGCCTCGCGCCATCCGCGACACCATCCTCGGCCGCGTGTCCGCCGATACCGGCCGCGTCTTCCTCGCCGAAATGGACATCTCCGACGCCGACCTCCGCGCCGCCACCCAGATCACCATCGCCGCCTGCGGAACCTCCTGGCACGCAGGCCTCGCCGGCAAGTTCATGATCGAGCGCATGGCCCGCCTCCGCTCCGACGTCGACTACGCATCCGAGTATCGTTACCGCAATCCCATCCCCGACCCCAAATCCATCGGCCTCCTCATCACCCAGTCCGGCGAAACCGCCGACACCCTCGCCGCCCAGCGCGAGCTCATCGCCGCCGGCTCCAAGACCATCGCCATCTGCAACGTCGTCGGCGCGGCCGTCTCCCGCGAGGCCCAGGGCACCATCACCACCAACGCCGGCCCCGAGATCGGCGTCGCCTCCACCAAGGCCTTCACCGCCCAGCTCACCGCACTCTTCCTGCTCGCGCTCAAACTCGGCCAGGTCCGCGGCACCATCTCCGACATCGAATCCCTCCACCTCGTCAACGAGCTCTCCAAAATCCCCGCCAAGCTCGACGCCATGCTCAACCTCAACGTCCCCGGCTCCACCGGTGGAGGCGAAGGCACCGCCGCCCTCATGCCCACTCCCATCACACCCGTACCCGACCGCCGCGCCCGCCCCCGCCTCACCCTCACCACCCAGTTGGAAGAGCTCGCCCGCGTCTTCTCCACCTCCGACGACTTCCTCTTCCTCGGCCGCGGCATCCACTACCCCATCGCCCTCGAAGGCGCGCTCAAGCTCAAGGAGATCTCCTACATCCACGCCGAAGGCTACCCCGCCGGCGAGATGAAGCACGGCCCCAACGCCCTCATCGACGAGAACCTCCCCGTAGTCGTCATCGCCACCCAGGACCCCTCCGACCCCACCAGCGTCCTCAAGTACGAGAAGACCCTCTCCAACATCCAGGAAGTCACCGCCCGCTCCGGCCGCGTCATCGCCATCGCCATCGAAGGCGACCAGACCATCGCCCAGCTCGTCGAACACGTCATCTACATCCCGCAGTGCCCCGAGCTGCTTCTCCCCATCCTCGAAGTAGTCCCCCTCCAACTCCTCGCCTACCACATCGCCGTCCGCCGCGGCTGCGACGTAGACCAACCCCGCAACCTCGCCAAGAGCGTCACCGTGGAATAGATAGTTCGGTGCTCGTGCAATTGTTAACAACTCCCGACCATGGCTAAATACAAGAGTATCCCGGTTGAAGAGAGAAAACGAATTACTCGCGTCATTTACGAGGCACACGATTTAAGCGAAGCTGTGCTCAAAGGCCATCTTTACGTCGAATTCGTCCTAAACGAGCTCTTTCTCTTAGAGTGGCCGAACAGTCTGACAATCGTGGATCGTTTCAGCTTTGATCAGAAGGTGATAATTGCAGAGGGAACGAGGCTAATAAAAGACGAGTGGGCGCTGGGAAGCATGCGGGCACTGAATCGAGTCCGCAACCTTTATGCGCATTCCCTCCTCCCTGACGGAGTTGAGGCCCAAATCGCGTCAATCCCGTTGATAGACCCTGCGGTCGAACATACACTTCTAGAGCCTTTGGCGGGTGGCCCACCCACAACATGGGTGCCCCATTCATGACGGTTTCATCGTCATGGGTGGGGTCGGAGCTCCCGGCCACCTCAACCTCTCCATGAGGTACCATCTCTCCGACCCATGCCGAGCCGTCTGAAGCGTTACCAAACCGAAGGCCACCATCACTTCCTCACCTTCAGTTGTTACCACCGGCTGCCCTACCTGAACGACGACCACTCCCGCATCGTCTTCCTCAACATCCTTGAGCGACTCCGCCAGCGGCGGGTGGCCCACCCACAACATGGGTGCCCCATTCATGACGGTTTCATCGTCAT
>CAZAXI010000081.1:0-18827 GCA_964489045.1 uncultured Granulicella sp.
GCATTTGTCTGCGGCGAAGAGACGGCGCTGATCGCCTCCATCGAAGGCCTGCGCGGCCAGCCGCGTCCGCGGCCACCCTATCCGGCGGTCTCCGGTCTGTGGGGTTCACCCACGCTCATCAATAACGTCGAGAGTTTCGCCAACATTGCTCCCATTATTCGCAACGGGCCGCAGTGGTTCGCCGGCATTGGAACGGAGCGGAGCAAGGGCACCAAGGTCTTCGCCTTGACCGGGAGAATTGCCAATACCGGCCTGATCGAGGTCCCCATGGGCATGACCCTGCGCCAGATCATCTTCGATATCGGCGGTGGGATTCCCGATGGACGCAGGTTCAAGGCCGTGCAGACAGGCGGGCCTTCGGGCGGCTGCCTGCCTGCCGAGCATCTGGACCTGTCCCTGAGCTACGACGCCCTGATCTCCGCGGGATCCATGATGGGCTCGGGCGGCATGATCGTCATGGACGACACGTCGTGCATGGTGAACGTGGCTCGCTTCTTCATGGAGTTCTGCATGACCGAGTCGTGCGGCAAGTGCGTTCCCTGCCGAACCGGAACCGCACAGATGTTCAACCTGCTGACCAAGATCTGCGACGGCGAAGCGACCCATGCGGACCTTGACCTTTTGATCGACCTCTGCGACGTGGTCAAGCACACCAGCCTTTGCGGCCTGGGCATGACCGCGCCGAACCCGGTGTTGAGCACGCTGCGCTACTTCAAAGACGAGTACCTCGAGCACATCGACAACAAGCGCTGCCCGGCCGGAGTCTGCGCATGCTCCAACAAGGTACGCACGGAAGAAGAGGTGATCGTATGAGCCCCGCCGTGGATGTCAAAACCCTCGTTATCGACGGAATCGACGTCAGCGCCCGCGCCGACCAGACAGTGCTGGAGGTTGCGCGCGAGAACAATATCTTTATCCCGACGCTCTGTCATCTCGATGGGCTGTCCGATGTCGGCGCCTGCCGCCTCTGCCTGGTCGAAGTGAAGAACTCGCCCAAGCTCCATCCCGCCTGCGTTCTGAAGGTGGAAGAGGGCATGGAGGTCACGACCAAGTCCGACCGCCTGCTGCACTACAGGCAGACGATTCTGGAACTCCTCTTCGCGGAGCGTAATCACGTCTGCTCGGTATGCGTCGTCAACAACCACTGCGAGTTGCAGTCCATGGCGCAGTCGCAGGGTGTGACCCACGTCCGCCTCCCCTACCGCAATCCCAAGCTGACAGTGGACGCATCGCACGATCGCTTTGTCGCCGACCACAATCGCTGCATTCTGTGCACGCGATGCGTGCGCGTCTGCGACGAGATCGAAGGGGCGCATGTGTGGGACGTGATGGGCCGCGGCATTGATTCGCTGGTGATCACCGATCTGATGCAGCCCTGGGCCGAGTCCACCTGCACACGTTGCGGCAAGTGTGTGAATGTATGCCCGACCGGCGCACTGTTCGATAAGAGCAAGCTGGGGTCGGACCATCCCAAGTATCCCGACTTCGTGCCGTACCTCAACATGATGCGAGAAGTACGATGACAAAGATCAAACTGGCAACGGTGTGGCTGGACGGATGCTCGGGATGCCACATGTCTTTCCTCGACATGGACGAGCGGCTGCTGGAGCTGAGCAGCGGGTTCGACCTGGTTTACAGTCCGCTGGTCGACTTCAAGGTCTATCCGCAGCACGTGGATGTCGCTCTGGTGGAGGGTGCGGTGAGCAGCGTCGAGGACGAGCACAAGATCCGCCATATTCGCAAACACACCACCCTGTTGGTTGCCATCGGCGACTGCGCCGTGACCGGCAACGTTCCAGCCATGCGCAATCCCTTTGGTCCGCTGCCCATCCTCGAGCGCGCCTACCATGAAAATGCATCGATCCAGCAGCAGACGCCGTGCAAGATTGTGCCCGCGTTGCTGGACCAGGTGCGCCCGGTGCGCGAGTTCGTGGACGTGGATCTGTACCTGCCCGGGTGCCCTCCGTCGGCCGATACCTTCTTTATTACCCTGACTGACCTGCTGGCCGGCAGAATGCCGGACGTTGCAAGTCTGACCCGTTTTGGCGCATAGGAGAGCAGCATGTCGCGGACAATCACAATCGACCCTGTGACTCGGCTGGAAGGTCACGGCAAGATCACGCTCAAGACCAATGTGCAGGGCGAGGTCAGCGACGCGTACTTCAGCGTCACCCAGGTACGCGGCTTCGAGAAGTTCTGCGAGGGCCGCCCCTATTACGAGATGCCCAGCTTGATGGCGCGCATCTGCGGCATCTGCCCGGTGAGCCATCTGATCGCGTCCGCCAAGGCGTGCGAGGCCATCATGTCGGTGGAGATTCCGCCAACCGCGGCCAAGCTGCGCCGCGCGCTCAACCTGGCCCAGACCATCCAGTCGCACGCGCTCAGCTTCTTCTACCTCGCCTCGCCCGACTTGCTGCTGGGCATGGACGCGGACCCTGCCGAGCGCAACATCTTCGGCGTGGCCAAGGCGTATCCCGAACTGGGACGCGCCGGCATCGGGCTTCGCCGGTTTGGCCAGCACATGATCGAGTTGCTGGGACGCAAGCGGATTCATCCCGGATGGGTTGTGCCCGGCGGGGTCACGCAGCCGCTGGACCCGGCCAAGCGCGACGAGATTCTCAGCTTTATTCCGCAGGCGTATACGGATGTTAAGCTCGCGCTCGCCGCCTATAAGCAGATCACCGAGCGGTTTCAGGACGAGATCGACAGTTTTGCCAACTTCCCCGGCCTGTTCATGAGCATGGTCAACGAAGATGGCGGTCTCGAATTCACTGACGCCGGGCTGCGCATCATCGGCGCGGCAGGCAATATCCTGCTGGATAATCTCGATGCCAGGCACTTTGACGAGCAGATCGGCGAAGCGGTCGAGCCGTTCTCCTACATGAAGTTTCCCTACTACAAGCATCTTGGCTATCCGGCTGGCACGTATCGCGTGGGACCGCTGGCCCGCCTGAACATTGCCAGCCATGCAGGCACGCCGCTCGCCGACGCCGAGTTGATAGAGTTCAAGCATCTGGCCAACGGCCCGGTGCTGGGATCGTTCCACTACCACCATGCGCGGCTGATTGAGATTCTGCATGGGATCGAGGTCATCGAGCAGCTCTTCTCCGACAGCAGTATTCTCGACAAGCACGTGCGCGCGACCGCGGGCGTGAACCGCCAGGAGGGTGCAGGCATCGCAGAAGCTCCACGCGGAACCTTGATGCACCACTACAGAGTGGACGACAAAGGGCTGATGACATGGGCGAACCTGGTGATCGCGACCGGCCAGAACAACAACGCAATGAACAAAGGCGTGTTGCAGGCGGCGCAGCGCTACGTGAAGGGCGACAAGCTCACGGACGGCATGCTGAACCGCGTCGAGGCCGTGATCCGCACCTTTGACCCGTGCCTGAGTTGCTCGACGCATGCCTTCGGTCAGATGCCGCTGGTGATCGAATTGCTCGCACCCGATGGCACCACTCTGGACGAGATTTCGAGATCATGATGAGCGCGGCCACACCACACTCCGCAAACCAGCCCAGGCGCGCACTGTTGCTGGCCTGCGGCAATACCTTACGCGGCGATGACGGCGTTGGCTGGTGCATTGGCTGCGCGGTCGAGCAGCAGCTTCGAGGCTACGACCTGACGGTGGTGAGAACACGCCAGTTGCTGCCCGAGCACGCCGAAGCTATCAGTGCGGCGGACGTCGTGGTCTTCGTCGACTGCTCCGCCGTCAGCGCGGCAGGCACGGTTTCGACCATCCTGATCCAACGTGCGGAGAGCCTCCCCCACACTCTCACCCATCACTTGGACCCGGGTTCGCTGCTGCGGCTGGCGCACGACCTGTATGCCCGCACGCCCTCGCACGCAGTAGTTGTCACCGTGGGTGGCGAGTCGTTTGAGATGACGGACCGGCTGAGCAGGACGGTGAAGGCCGCCGTTCCCAGGGCGCTGGAAGCAGTTCGCTGCGCGCTACTGGGCTTCCCTGCGCCGGAGACCGCCTCGCAGGCTTGCTGATCTCAGCAGCCGTTCCCAGGGTTGAGAATCCCACTTCCCGATAGAATCGAGACCAGCCCTTTTAGGGCTCTCAGGGAACGCTTCTCCATGCCGCCCGCCAAGCCACGCACTCCAAAGCAGACTCCTGCGCCGGTTCGCGACGCTCCCCGATCGCCCCTCGAAGTTGTCGATCCGATCTGGCTGGTCAAAGCTCTCGCGCTAAGCCTCGTCGCCGCGCTTATTTGTGTTTACGCCACGCTCTGCCTGCTGGTGTGCCAGGGCGAGTGGCAACTCGTCCTGCATCCCGTGCGCGCCATCGATCGCACACCGGCCAGCGCCGGCCTGGATTTTGAGGACGTTCGCTTCGGCGCTGCGGAGACCGGCCAACCGCGCCTGACCGGCTGGTGGATTCCGGCCCAGGGTGCGCCCCCACCCGGCGCACCACTCAGCCTGCAGACCATTCCAAAGTACGCCGACTTTACCGTTCTCTATCTTCATGATGGCTCTGGCTCGCTCTCCAGTACCATCCCCATGATCATGCGCCTGCACTTGGGCGGCTTGAACGTCTTCGCCATCGATTACCGCGGCTTTGGCGCCAGCGACGCTTCCATGCACCCAAGCGATGCCCGCATGGCCGAAGACGCCGCCGCCGCGTTCGACTACCTCACCTCCACGCGCCACATTCCGGCCCGCAGTTTGATTCCCTACGGATTCGGCCTTGGCGCGTACGTAGCCGTCGAACTCGCCCGCGCGCATCCAGAGCTACCCGCGGTGATCCTCGACAACCCCGACCCCGATCCCGCGTCCACCGCCTCCGCGTGGCACCCGTCGCACATCATCCCGGTAGGGCTGCTGTTCGGCAAAAGCTTCGAGATTGCGGGACCCCTCGCGACGCTCGCTACTCCCAAATTGCTGATTGCAGGCGGTCCAGCGACGGTCGGAGCACCCCGCGACTTCAACCATCTGCAAGCTCTGTTCAAGCAGGCCGCCAGCCCCAGATTCACAGTCACCCTTCCACCCGGGGACAGCGGAGGTGCCTACCAGGCTGTGCTCAGCCGCTTTCTCGACCAGTACCTTCCAGCCCCCTAACCATGCCCCGCTCGGCTCATTCCGCCCGCGTTGGTTGACTTGCAGGCTTAAGGAGTGAAGGCTCCCGGTGTTCTGGGAGCCTTACGTATTGGTGGGGAGGGGTCGTGCGGATAGGGGAAGCCGGGACCGTGGGAACTGCCATCCCGACATATTAGTTGTTACATTCAATGAGACGCACTCCGCAGGGAAAAGTTGCTCAATAATCCTGCAAAATGTATTTTTACAATACCACAAATTCTAAAAACTGAATACTCCCGCCCCCCAAAAGCCAGACTCGGACTGATTCCATTGGACTTATATTGAACATGCGGCCGCGGTCTGCCAATTCCACTGGCACACGCCGAAACGGGGATTGACCCACCGGCCGGGCCCGAACTAGCTGGGGACCAAAGCGGACGCTGGGGGGGAGAGATAGACGGTGGATTCTCGCGGCGGGAGTCAAAATGGACGATCCAGCCGTCAATGGAATATCGTAATTGCGCTGCGGGCCTTGTGTGCAGCACGTGCAGCGAAATTCTGAATTCCTCCCACCTCTGAAAGGTAGCTCTGCCCCAGAATGTCATCCAAAAAGGTCACGCGCCGCAAATTTGTTGGAACCTCGGCTTTTATGGCTTTGGGATTGCCGGTTGTGTTCGGCCGGACATACTCCGCTTTAGCCGCACCCTCAACGAGCGGGCCGTATGTTCCGCCCAAGTCCCCCCGCACCACGCTGAACTTCAATTACGACTGGAGGTTCATCCGCGAAGATGTCCCGGGCGCCGAAGCTCCGGCCTTTGACGACGCCAAATGGGCCACGGTGGCGACGCCGCACAGTTTCAATGATGTCGACTCCTTCCGCAAGATCATCTCGCATGGCGGTGGCGACACGGGCACGTACAAGGGGCTGTCGTGGTACCGCAAGCACTTCAAGCTGCCTGCGGAACTTGCCGGCGATAAGGTCTTCATCGAGTTCGAGGGCATGCGCCAGGCTGGCGACATCTACCTGAATGGCAAGCAGGTCGGGCTTTATGAGAACGGCATCACCGCATATGGCATCGATATCACCGACGCACTGCAGTTTGGCGCCAGGGAGAACGTGCTGGCAGTGAAGGTCGATAACACAACGAGCTACAAGGAACGCGCCTTTTGCATGGCCAACTCGAAGAACCCGGACGGTTCACCCTGCGTTCCAGCGGGGTATGAGTGGAACGCGAACGACTTCAACCCCGACCACGGTGGCATCAACCGGCGCGTGTGGCTGCACGTAACGGGCAAGATCCACCAGACGCTGCCGCTCTACTACGGGCTCGAGAGCCAGGGTGTGTACGTACACGCCGGGAACTTCGATATCCCCAAGAAAACCGCAGACGTGACGGTGGACGCCGAGGTGCACAACACGTTAGGCGACCGAGCGACGGTGGGCTTGTCGGTGGCAATCATCGATCACGAAGGCCATGTGCGGGCGCAGTTCGATGGCGACCCCGTGGACATGGTCGACGGCGAGAAGAGCGTGATGTCGGCAACCGGCGGATTGAAGGACGCGCGCTTCTGGAGTACGGAAGACCCGTATCTTTACGACGTGTACACAATTCTGAAAGTCGATGGAAAGGTCGTCGACGTCGACCGGCTGGAGACAGGTTTCCGCAAGACCGCGTTCAAGGGCGGCGTGGGCACGGGCGGCGTCTACATCAACGACAAGTTCGTTTACCTGAAGGGATTCGCGGAGCGTTCGGCCGACGAATGGGCCGGGGTCGGCGCGGGCTATCCAGACTGGATGCACGACTACACAGCGAACCTGATCCGCGGGTGCCATGGCAATTACATGCGCTGGATGCACATCTCGCCGCAGAAAGTCGACGCGGATTCCTTTGCGCGGTTCGGAATCATCCAGATATGCCCCGCTGGCGACAAGGAGCGCGACGTCACCGGACGCCAGTGGGACCAGAGAGTCGAGGTGATGCGGAATTCCATCATCTATTTCCGCAATAATCCCAGCATTCTGTTCTGGGAAACGGGTAACACCGTGATTGCGCCGGACCAGATGCAACAGATGGTCGACCTGCGCAAGCAGTGGGATCCCGACGGTGGCCGCGTGATTGGCGGGCGCGGCGACTCAAACAACGCAGCCAATACGGCCGTCACTCCGATTGCGGAGTACTACGGCGTGATGATGGCCCAGGACCGGGGAGTGGACGCGCTGACCGGGCCAACGGCGATGTTCCGCGCTTACTCGACCGAGCGGCGTGATCGCGCGCCGATTGTGGAGGCGGAGGACCTGCGCGATGAAGGCGCGCGCCGTTACTGGGACGACTACTCACCGCCGTACTACGGCTTCAAGAAGGGGCCGAACGACACCTATCAATACACGTCGGAGAGCTTCGCGCTGCAGGCGGTCAAGCGCTATAACGACTACTGGGAGAATCGCATCTCCAACACCGATCCGGCGCATTCGAAGTGGTCGGGGTATTGCTCAATTTATTTCACTGACGAGGATGCGGACGGACGGCAGGATTCGAGCGAGGTGGCGCGCGTGAGCGGCAAGGTAGACGCGATGCGCCTGCCGAAGGAGATCTACTACGCGTACCGGGTGATGCAGAATGAACAGCCCGACCTGCATATTCTGGGCCACTGGAGCTACCCGGAGACCCAACCGAGCGGGGACGAGACGGTGAAGACGGTTTACGTCGTCGCGAACACGGAGTCGGTGGAGTTGTTTGTCAACGGCAAATCGCTAGGCGTGAACTCAAAGCCAGACAACGGATGGACCTTCTCCTTCCCTGCGGTCGAATTCGTTCCCGGCAGCCTGAAGGCTGTGGGCAAGAACGGAGGGAAGGTCGCGGCCCAGCAGGAACTGACTACCGCCGGGCCGGCGGTAGCGCTGAAGCTGACTCCAATCGTTGGGCCGAAGGGATTGCAGGCCGACGGCGAGGATGTGGCGCTCATCGACGTCGAGGTGGTGGACGCGAAGGGCGAGCGTTGCCCGACCGACGACGCGCGGGTCGACTTCACCTGTGTGGGGCCGGGAATCTGGCGCGGCGGATACAACAGCGGCAAAGTCGATTCGACCAACAACCTGTACCTCAACACGGAAGGCGGGATCAATCGCGTCGCCGTGCGGTCCACGCTGACGGCCGGGACGATCACGGTGACGGCCAAGCGGGACGGGTTGAAGGGGGCGCAGGTGCAGCTTACGGCCAAGCCGGTGGTGGTGACGGACGGAATTGCGACGTTCATGCCGCAGCACCTGCCGGGGCCGGCGGAGAAGTAGGGCGATCCTCCAACGCGAGGCGCATGACCAGGGCGTCGTCGTCGGGGTTGTGGTAGTAGCGCGGGCGGCAGCCTGTCCGCGTAAAGCCGAGGCTGGTGTAGAGTGCGATGGCGCCGGCGTCGGCGGCGCGGACCTCGAGAATGACTTCGGTCGCGCCGTGGGAGCGGCACCAATCGAAGACGGAACTGCACAGGGCGCGGCCCAGGCCGGTGCGCCGGGCGGCGGAGGCGACCGCGACGCTCTCTAACTCGGCGACACAGGCGGCGTCGAGCCTGCGCGGAGTTGGGGTGACGAGTCCGACGGCAAAGCCCACGAGCAAGGCGTCGCGACAGGCGACGATCAGACAGCGTTGCGGGGCGGCGGATGTTTGCCCGGTGCGCTCGCCACCGGCAGCACTGAGGACGGCAGCATACGAGGATAGCGGCCAGTGCGGCGCGTTTTCGGCGGCACGCTCGAGAGCCAGGATGGAGTTGAGGTCCGAGGCTGTGGCGGGGCGCAGTTGACCTTGCGGAGGCGTCATCGCACGGGAGTCTCGGGCACGGCAACGTTCGCGGCCGATGCGGGGCGTGGTTTCGCGAAGATCTCGGCGTCCGTGCGGCGCAGGTAGTTGGCGTCGAGGGTGGCGGGCGAGTCGAAGTCGCTTTGCCGGATGCGCAGGAGGGCGAGGGGCAAGGCGTCTACTGCGGTGGGCTCGGCGAGCAGGCGCGGGGAGAGCGAGGCGAGGGATTCGGCGACTGCGGGCTCGCAGACGACGACGTGAGCCGGTTGCTTGCTGGGTGCGGCGAGGAGTTGGTCGCAGGTGAGGAGGGATTCGCGGAGGCAGACGCCGTCCAGATAAACGCCCGAGTAGAACTCTCCGCGGCCGGCGTCGAGCAGAGCGTTAATGCAGCCGCCAGCGGGCGGCTGGGCGAGATGGGCAAGCACAGCGAGGCGGGAGATCGCGACCAGCGGAAGACTGAGCGCGTGGCACAGACCCTTGGCGGCGCTGACGCCGACGCGGACCCCGGTGAAGGAACCGGGGCCGTGGACTACGACGACGGCTTCGAGCGATTGCGGGCTGAGGCCGGCGCGGGCCACGAGGTCGCGGATGGCTGGGACGAGGCGCTCGGAGGCGGTGCGGCCAGGGAGGGTTGCGGCCGTGATGATCGCGGTGTCGGCCAACGCGACGCTGCCGGTGGTGCCGCAAGTGTCGATGAGGAGGATTTTCATGCGGGCGATTCCCAGGGGCATCCACCCCTCAATCTAAGTCCTAAAGTATGTAGTCTAAAAGGCTTAAGTCTGGACCAAGTCCAAGCATTGTCGTTCCTAGTTCTGCCGATGCTCTTGGGTACCCTGTATATACCCACGATTTGTTGATGTTGCTGGACTTACGGCTTCGTATATACGGCGTTATATATACTTTGTCCAGCCTTATGCGCTAGGACTGTCCGGGGCACCCCGACGACGCTCAGGGTTAGGAATCGGGATTCTAAGTGCCCTCCTGAAGACAAGGCTAACCGCCACTGGAACCGTTCTTTAATTCAGGATTATATACTTGACTAAATAGCTCATTCGCGCTATCCTTCTTGCATGGTGAGGCTAAACGGCACTAACGACTCGGCTTATCAGGGTTTGAATCCTTCATCTTTTTCTTCAAATCCCGCCGAATTGAGGCAACAAGCGACCGGGTTGGAATTCGCTGCAACGGCCCTTTTGCCAGCTTCTTTTTCTGCTCACTCATGGAGGCTCCTATGACCCTGATTGACATTGCTACCGGATACTCGACTGACGAACGGTGCCGCGAACTTCTGGAGCGGCTGCGCTGGCCCAACGGCCCTGAGTGCCCCCGCTGCCTTACTACGAAACTGACGCGCCTCAGCACGAACAAGAAGATGCTTTTCTGCTCGGACTGCAAGTACCAATTTACCGTGACGGCGGGCACGATTTTCAACGATTCGCACCTTCCGCTCGAAACGTGGCTGTTCGCTACCATCCTGCTCGTAGAGGCCCGCAAGGGTATCAGCGCGAACCAACTCAAGCGGACGCTCGGCGTCTCCTACAAGACGGCATGGTATCTCTGCCATCGCATTCGCTCGGCGATGGCTTCGGCGGAAAAGAACATGCTCTACGGAACGGTGGAGATGGACGAAACTTGGGTTGGAGGCCGTGAGCGGAATCCTCGTGGCGCTGGGCGCATTCCTTATGCCGAGAGCAAGAAGGTTCCGGTCGTCGGCATCAAACAGCGCGGCGGTGAATTGCGGTTTTTCAAGGCGGAAGATGTGAAGTCCGGCACGCTGGCGAAGTACATCAAGGAAAACGTCAGCGAGGATGTAGACGTAATTATGACCGACGAGTGGAGCGGCTACCCTGGCGCGATGAAGAAGGCCGGAGTCAGCCGCGACAAGCACAAGACGATCAACCACAACCAGAAGGTCTATGTTGACGGCGATATCACCACGAACGGAATTGAATCCGCGTTTAGCTTGCTCAAGCGCGGGATTGTGGGATCGTGGCATAAAGTCTCTGCAAAACATCTTCCGGCCTACCTCGAAGAAATGACGTTCCGATTCAACCGCCGCGACTCTAAGACTCTTTTTCTGGAGACTCTTCAGCACATGGTGACGGCTGACCCTCTGACGTATCAGGAGTTGACGGCGTAGGTTGATTGAGTCCTGACAGTGCCTTCATTAGGCCCTCCATCTGCGCCATCAGGTTCCGATGTTCCTCCAAGCGTTCCACTCGTAAATTCACGGCTACTTCGGTGAACTGTGCGAGAGATAGACCAAACTCTTCGTCTGATTTCGCCACATCAAGTAAGTCGATGATGAGGCTTCCAGCCCATGCCTCAAGAGTGCTTTGCGCCCGACGAACCCCTTCTATCTCCGTGCCAGACACTTGCCCCATTCCAGACCCTTCCCCCCGGTGAAATACCGCAATCCCTGATTTCCCTCCAACACTCCGAAGCGCCACTTCGGCCACGCTGAGAAGGTTGATGGCGATTGGAATCACACGCCGCACAGGCTCATATTTTTGATAGAGTTTATGAATTTGGTACTGCACTGCGCGTCCGGAGCCAATCACTGCGATTTCATCGACCTGTGAAATTGCTGTGGCGTAAGACTTGTAGAGACGCGGAACTTCCGAATCGTAGAGTTTGATGCCGATCAGAAGCTCGATAATGGATTCGTCTTCACTGCTGACCGGGCAAGCTTTGAATTCGGAATTGTAAAGCGATAACAACGTTTCAGCTACGACATCCTCGATAGCGTCATAGTCATCCGTAGCCCTACGGATATTCCGCACGATGCGCGATATCGCCATATCGATCATCGGGCCATGACCGGCTCCAGCGAAAGCCATCTGCGTCATACCCTTGTGCGCTCCGCGAATAATGAGTTTGTCTACGGGAAACTTGTAATCGCCGAGAGATTCCTGGGAGTCAGCGCACATCACAATCCCGTCAGTACACACAAATCCAGCAGCAATGGTCATTTCTCGGCTCCAGTTGGGCCGAATCCGAATTTCTCGCGGGACAATGAGATGCGAGGTTCGTGGACGCGGAAGCGGCTTAGGAAGCATTCAACGCCTCCTTCGCCGATTTGGTCAAGTATATAATCCACCTTTAATTATATGGGGGGGGTGTCAAGCAATTGAGGCCTTCTTGCCAAATCGGACGGTGCAGGCAGACGGTGCGTTGGGGGTTACTTTCGGGTTGCCGGAGGACGGATATGCGATAGAAGTTGCACGGGCAGAGCCGGATGGGCGTATGTTGCTGGAGACTGGCCGTTGCGGGGCAAGTTGGTTACCAAAGATTGACCTGTCTTCGAATAAATAGGGGAAAAAGGACTCCTCATGCGCCTGAATTCGGTGTAGAATTTCGGCACTTAGCTCAGGAATCAAGGGCTCTTCGATTTCAATCATTCCATTGGCTGTTCGAGTATGGAGGAACGACTATGGAGTTTCCGCGCATTGGGCGAGGGAATTCGCCGATGTTGGATCGTGCCGACCGGTCGGTGAAGAACGGACTTCGAACTCTCCGTTCTGACAAGCGGGGCGGGGCGCTGGTTGAGTTCGCAGTGACGTTGCCGGTGTTCTTGATGTTCATCACGGCTGTCTTCTCGTTTTCGATGGCAATTTACGAGAAGCTGGAGCTGGCGGAGGCAGTTGCCGCCGGTGGGCGAGTGCTGGCGGCGGATCGGGGAGATACCAACCCGTGCGCCACGACAGCGGCTGCGATTGCGGCTGCGGCGCCGTCGCTGAGCGGCTTGACCTACAGTTTTTCGATCAATGGCGGGACCGCAACCGGGGCAACGTGCACGGGTAGCGCGGGCGCCAGCAACATGTTGACAGGGCACACGGCCCAGGTGTCGGCCACTTATACGTGCTCCATCAATGTCTATCGCTTCAGCTTCCCGGGTTGCAGTCTGACTTCGTCGATCACGGAGGAAGTCCAATGACCCACGGCCGGAGGAAACTGCTTCTAGGGGCGCTTCGGGACGAGCGGGGACAGGTGATCCCCTTCATGGTGTTATTGTCTGTCCTGTTTTTCGGAATGGCCGGGCTGTCGATTGACCTCGGCCGCGCCTACGCCAGCTATCGCGAACTGCAGGCTTCCACCGACGCGGCAGCGTTAGCCGGCGGATATGCCATGGGCCAGGCCAATGCCACGGAGACCACGACTGACTGCGCTGTTTATGAGTTCAGTTCAGCTGTCACCGCAACCGCCGACTGTGGTGGCAGCACGGTCAGCGGCTACAACGTGAATCCGAATCTGCCGAGCGCGACGGTTACAGCCGTCAACTTCAGTTGCGTGAGCAACAGTTACACGACCGGGGTGTATTGCACCGCTGGAGTACCCTGCAGCGCTAGCGCGTCAGGCTGTAACGTCCTCCAGGTGGTGCAGACGGCGGCAATTCCGACGTTCTTCATCCAGGCTCTCCACTATTTCCATGTCAATACCGCCGATTCGTTGACGCTAGCGGCAACCTCGACGGCGCTTATGCGGGGCTCGGTGAGCTCACAGTACAACGTGGCTGTGATACTGGACTCGACCGGGTCGATGGGCCAAGCCGACACCGACGGCAATTGCACCGCGGGTACGACGAAGGAAGTGTGCGCGCTGAGCGGTATTCAAACGCTGCTGGCCGGTCTGACTCCGTGCGGCCCTGGGAGCAACTCTTCCACTTGCGCGTCCGCATTCGATTCCGTGGCCGTATTCACCTTTCCTAACGTGAAGGAGAGCACAGCCTCGGACGCGACGACGTGTTCCGGAACCAAGCCGAGTGGTATGCCCTATTCGGTGATGGTACCGGGAACGACCTGGTCGGCGCCCACGAGCAGCGAGCCGGATTACGAGATCACCTCGGGTGGCCCCAACAGCAACGGTTTCGAGGACGACTACAGTTCTACCAATGCATACGGCGGCTCAATAGTCACCACGACGGCCAACCAGCTTGAGATCGCGACCGGGGCGGATACGGGTCATAACTGTACCGGACTGACGACCCCGATCAGCGGACAGGGGACCTATCTTGCAGGAGCGATTTATGCGGCGCAGTCTGCGCTGGTCGCCGCCCAGAAAAACGCTCCAGGATCGTTGAACGCGATTATTCTCCTGACCGACGGCGATGCGAACGCAACCAACACCTTCACCACCACAGCCGGCGTAACATTGTCGTCGACGACCACCCCGAAATTGAACACAACCGCACCTTACTTATACCCATCCATGAAAGATCAATGCGCGCAGGCGATCACCGCGGCGCAATACGCTGCCACCAACGGCACCTCGGTTTACGTAGTGGCCTACCAGTCGCCGACCTCGGGATGTGACACCGACACCACGGACACTGATCCGTGCGCTAATCTGAAGGAAATGGCTCTGCAGGCCGGGTCGACTGCTGCTTATGCGGGAAACTTTTACTCGGACGCCACTACAACGAACCATGGGGCGTGCACGTCGACTGCCAACCCGAACCTGACCCTGAACCAGGTGTTCACCCAGGTGGCAACGTCGTTTACCACGGCGCGACTGCTTCCAAACTGACCTTTTTCCGGCAACCCTGGCAGAAGTGTGTCTGGTGGCGGAGGTGTGCGCGAGGGCAAAGGGATCTGTCGTGACCTGGGATGATTATGAGCGCCGGGTCATGCAAGACAAGCCCCGCGGGCAGTTGGAATGCATCGCGTTCCCCACGGCGACAAGTCGGCAGGCTTCAGGTCTTGGAGCGTCCACGTGACGTTTCTGCGTGGGGCAAGTATCGTTGAGAGAGGGTGACGGCGCACGCCCCCGGACGCTGCCCTGAAGATGACAAGCAATTGAAGACAAAGAGAGAGCCCGGATACACCCAATGACGATGAAGACTGAAGTTCCCGCGAAGGCGGACTTCTCCGCGGAGTTGGCGGAGTGGATTGAGGCGTTCGACGACGTGGTTGCGCAGGAGTGGGAGAATGCCGCGGAGCTGCTGAGGGCGCTGCGGCAGCGCGGCCGCGAGGCGGGGGTCGCGGTGCCGAATGAGTTTGCGACACCGTTCTGCAACACGATTCCGAAATACGACGAGGTCGAGTACCCCGGTGACCGCAAGCTGGAAAAACGGATCGAGGCGCTGATCCGGTGGAATGCCATGGCGATGGTGCATGGGCAAAACAAGAAGGACGCGGGGATTGGCGGGCATATTTCGACGTACTCGTCGCAGGCGACGCTGCAGGAGGTCGGGTACAACCACTTCTTTCGCGCGAAGTACATTGCGGACGATGGGAGCGAGCAACCGGGGGATTTTATTTACCACCAGGGGCATGCGTCGCCGGGCGTGTACGCGAGGAGCTACCTGCTGGGGCGATTGAATGACGACCACCTGAAGAACTTCCGGCATGAGCTGCGCGACAAGCCGGGACTGTCGAGCTATCCGCACCCGTGGCTGATGCCGGAGTTCTGGAATTTTCCGACGGTGTCGATGGGGATCGGGCCGCTGAACGCAATTTATCAGGCGCGGTTTATGCGCTATCTGGAGAACCGCGGGCTGCTGAAGAAGGTGCCGCGGAAGATATGGGCGTTCCTGGGCGACGGCGAGACGGACGAGGTGGATACTCTGGGCGCGATCAGCCTGGGCTCGCGGGAGAAGCTGGACAACCTGATCTTTATTGTGAACTGCAACCTGCAGCGGCTGGATGGGCCGGTGCGCGGGAACAAGCGGATCATCGATGAGTTGGAGGGAGTGTTCCTGGGCGCTGGGTGGAATGTGATTAAGGTGATCTGGGGCTCGGACTGGGATGAGCTGTTTGCGCGCGACCACAGCGGGCTGCTGCTGCGGAGGATGGAAGAGTGCGTGGATGGCGACTTCCAAACGTATAAGGCGAAGGATGGGGCGTATCTGCGGAAGCATTTCTTCGGAAAGTATCCGGAGCTGCTGGAACTGGTGAAGGACTATACGGACGACCAGTTGATCCATCTGCATCGCGGCGGACACGACCCGGTGAAGGTGTACAACGCGTACAAGCGCGCGGCAGAGCATAAGGGTGGGCCGTCGGTGGTGCTGGCCATGACGGTGAAGGGGTATGGGCTGGGATCGGCGCAGGCGCGGAATGCGACCCACAGCGAGAAAAAGCTGGGGGACGATGCGCTGGCGGCGTTTGTGAAGACTTTCGACATTCCGATTCCGGAGGAGTCGGCGTTGAATGGGACGCCGTACCGGCCGCCGCAGGATTCGCCGGAGATTGTGTACATGCAGCAGAAGCGCGCCGAATTGGGCGGATATCTGCCGATGCGGACGGTGCCGGCGAGCACGTTCAAGGCGCCGGAGCTGAAGTTCTTCAAGGAGTGGACGGACGGGTCGGGCGGGCGCGCGGTGTCGACGACGATGGGTTTCATTTCGATCCTGCGCGGGCTGCTGAAGGATGGGGAGATTGGCAAACTGGTGGTGCCGATTGTGCCGGACGAGGGACGGACGTTTGGCTTGGAGTCGGTGATCCGGCAGGTGGGCATTTACGCGCCGGAGGGGCAGCGGTACACGCCGCACGACAAGGACATGCTGCTGTTCTACCGCGAAGAGCAGGATGGGCAGATTCTGGAGGAAGGAATTACCGAGGCGGGATCGATGGCTTCGTTTACGGCTGCGGGGCAGGCGTATTCGACGTACAAGGTGCCGACGATTCCCTTCTACATGTACTACTCCATGTTCGGGTTCCAGCGGATCGGGGACATGGTATGGGCGGCGGCGGACGCGCGCTGCAAGGGCTTCCTGATGGGCGGAACGGCGGGGCGGACGACCATGCTGGGCGAGGGCCTGCAGCACCAGGATGGGCACAGCCATGTGCTGGCCAGTACGGTGCCAACGTGCGTGAGCTACGATCCGGCATTTGTGTATGAGCTGGCTGTGGTGGTGCAGGACGGCTTGCGGCGGATGTACGAAAACATGGAAGACTGCTTCTTCTACATCACGATGTACAACGAGGATTATGCGATGCCGCCAATGCCGGAGGGCGCGCGGGAGGGGATTCTGCGGGGGATTTACAAGTTCCGCGCAGCAAAGAACGGAGAGGCTACGGTGCAGTTGTTTGGGTCGGGGCCGATTCTAAACGAGGTGCTGCGGGCGCAGGAGATGCTGGCGGAGAAGTACCAGATTGCCGCGGATGTGTGGAGCGTAACCAGCTACACGGAGCTGCGGCGCGAGGCGATTGCGACCGAGCGCTGGAACCGGCTGCATCCAGCGGGGGCGGAGAAGAAGACGTATATCGAGACCGCGCTGGAGGGTGCAAAGGGGCCGATCGTCGCGGCTAGCGATTATATGAAGTCGCTGCCGGATGTGCTGGCTCCGTGGTTGCAGGCGGACGGCAAGTGCAGGCTGGTGACGCTGGGGACGGATGGGTTCGGACGCAGCGATAACCGCGAACACCTGCGGCGGCACTTTGAGGTGAATGCGGAGTCGATTGTGGGGGCGACACTCTCGCGGCTGGCGCGCGACGGAAAGATCAAAGGCAAGAAGGCCCAGGCGGCGCTGGCGGAGCTGGGGCTGGATGTCGAGGCAAAGGACCCGGCGCGAGCATGATGGCTGACAGTGCGGACGCAGGAGCCGCGTGGGAGAATCCGCTGATTCCGAACGCTAAGCTGCGGCAGATCTATCGCGCGATGGTGCGGCTGAGGACGCTGGCACGCGCGTTGCCGGCGGGACGCCGCGACGGGTTGGGGTTGGAGGCGTGCCTGGTGAGCACGTCGGTGGACCTGAGCCCGGGCGACCTGGTGAGCGACGCGATTGAAGGCGGGGCGGTGGAGTTTCTGCGCGGGTCTAGCCTGGGTGCGGTACTGCGACCGGGTAAGGCGAAACGCGGGCCTGCGGCGGATTGCGGTGCGGCGGCGCGGTTGCCTGGCGGCTTGGGGATTGCGGAACGGATATGGGCGGCGCTGGGCGCGGCGGCAGCGTTGAAGGCCGCAGGGGCGCAGGCAAGAGTTGAGTCCAAGGCGATGGGGGGAAGCCAGCAGGACACGCGCGTAGTGGTGGCCTATGTGCCGGCGGGTAAGGTTCCGGCAGCGGTATGGCGGAAGGCGCTGACGATTGCGGCCAAGCAGGAGCTTCCAGTGGTCTTTGTGGTGCTTCCGGCGCGAGGCGGCAAAGTGCGCGCAGGTGGGGTGACCGCAATGGCGCTGCGGTGCCGCGTGCCGGGGATTCCGGTGGACGCGGATGATGCGGTGGCGATCTATCGCGTCGCGCAGGAGTCGATTGGGCGGGCGAGGATTGGCGGCGGGGCGGCGCTGATGGAGTGCGTGCCGTTTGTGAGGGAAGGCGTTGCGGACAGGGGAACGGCGCCGATCGACGGGATTGCCGGGCTGGAGCGCTACCTCTTGCAGCGTGGCGTTGCGACGAGGGTGTGGATGGAGCGGGAGGCGAAGGGGTTCGCCAAGCGGGTGGCGAGGGAGAAGGAAGCGTCCAGGTAGATTGGGGGCGAGCCTTCGGAGGGTTTCCCTCCAACTCCAAGTGAATGTGCGGCGTACCGGCGGCGGGCGCAGTTACACTGGAGAGGGTGATGGACCGGAGTCTCGAGGTGCGAGTGCGGACAGTTATTGCGCTATGGTTTGTTGGCGTTGCGAGTCTGGGGCTAAGTCTGGGGACCGCTCGTGCCGCGCAGGTGGCGCCGCAGACAACGCCGGCAACGCAGCAGACAGCACCGCCTCCGACGGAACAGACGAGTCCACCAGCGGCGGCACCGACGCCAACTCCGGAGAACCAAGATCAGATTGAGTCGCTGCCGGGCTATCGGCAGGGCCAACAGGAGCAAGGCCAGCCAGCAGGCGCTACTCCGCCTGCGGGCACAACTCCGGCGGCGGGCGCTCCGCAGGCGATGCCGGTGCCGCAGCAAGCGCCGCCGCCGGTGGTGACTCCCGAGGCGCCCACGCCGCAGACGCCGTATACGGCGATGCCGCCGTACGCGCCGGCAGGGACGCCGGAGAAGCCGGGACACATGCCGGGCGATGCGCTGGGCAGCGCTTACATTCCGGTGGATAGCTGGGTGTATCCGGCGATGATGCGGCTTTATTCGCTGGGGT
>CAZAXI010000082.1:0-18785 GCA_964489045.1 uncultured Granulicella sp.
CCTGGCGGTCGGTTTTGGTCTTGAACTCGGCGATGTCGTTGCGGATCTGGCTGGCCAGGTCGCACTTGTTCTTACCCTTCTTGATCTTCTTACCGGTCAGGCGCTTGACGTAGTACTGATCAAAGGCCGCGGGCATGGGCTCGATCGACTCGAGGAAGGGCCGGATCTGCTCGAGTGTGTCGCGGTCGAGAACGGACGCGGTCTTGGCGGCGTCGTAGAGATTGCCGCCGAAGATATCCCATCCGGTAAAAACCAGGTCGTCGAGCTTGGCGATGGGAACGAAGTCCTTGATGAGCGGGCTATTGGCGTCGGTGCGTTTGCCCAGCCGGACGGTCCCCATCTGGGTCAGGGAGCCGATGGGCTTGGCCAGTCCATGGCGGACGGCTTCGACCCCGGCGATGAGCGTGGTGCAGACCGCTCCCATTCCGGCGGTCATGATACCGAGTTTTCCTGTGGCAGGCTTGATGCTGGCCGCGTCTGGCGTTGCGGCTCCGGGAGTAGACATGCTTGGAATTACCCTTCTGTGGTGCGATGTAGGTTGCGGTTTCCGAATAGACGGAAGATTAAGTATAGACCTTGGCGCAGGGGTGCGGCTTGCAGGCGGGATTCGCTGGAAACCGTGCCCTTGGCGTGAAGGCGAACCGGATAGCCTGCCGTTTCGCCAGAGGCTGCTCAGATTTCTTTGCGACACGCGGCCAACGCCTCCGCCGAAATTGGCATCGCAGTGGCCATCGGATAGGGCCAGACAGTTACCCAGTAGTTGCGATCATTCAGCGATAGTGCTGTGGATGGCGCAGATGTGTGTTCAATAACGGAATGAGGAGTTACGGATATGAAGTTCAAAAGCATGCTGATGAGTGTGGGTATTGTGGCATCGCTCGCCGTTATTTCCGGAGCTGCAATTTCCGCCGCTACCCAGGACAAGTACACCCTAAAGGTACCGAACGGGCTCGCGTTCTCTGAATTCAGGGGATACGAAAGCTGGCCGGTGATCGCCGTCAGCCATAATGGAGATCACCTGGCTGTAATCCTAGGGAATCCAGCGATGATCGCCGCCTACAAGGCGGGCATTCCCGGAAATGGCAAGCCCTTTCCGGATGGCGCCAAGATGGCGAAGATCCATTGGGACGCGAAGGTGGATGACGACGAGCCCGGCAGCCCGGTGGTGCCAGGCGTCCAGAATAATGCCGATTTCATGGCGAAGGACAGCAAGCGGTTTGCGGATAGCGGCGGATGGGGTTGGGCGGCGTTCGAGTATGACGCGGCGACCAATACGTTCCGGCCGGGCACGACGAGTGACAAGCCACCGCAGGGGAACGACGCCAAGTGCGGGTTCGCGTGCCACAAGGCCGCGAAGGACCAGGACTACGTCTTCACCAAGTACGGGACGAGGTGACGCTCAGGCGGCTCCGAAGAGCGCGTTTGGGTGCCAAGGCAAATCGCCACCGGTCACCTTTCAAATGAGCGGAAGGCTTCGGCGATTGTCCCTGGCAGTTCATCGCGATTCTGTTTGGTTAGGAGTTCGTGGCCGGCGCTGAGGATGGGGAGCAGTTCGGTACGGGCGGGGATGAGCTTGAGGGCTGCGGTCAGCTCGTCGATGGAACCGAAGGGATCGCGGGAGCCGTGAACGAACAGCGCAGGGGTTTGGAGGTGCGGGAAGTGCGTGGTGCGCAACTGGTCGGGGCGGCGCGGCGGGTGGAGCGGGTAGGAGAGCAGGAGGAGGCGATCGACCAAGCCGGGTTCGGCGGCGGCTAGCATGGAGGCTTGCCTTCCTCCGTAAGAATGGCCGCCGAGGAATACTTGGCCTGAGGTTTGTTGCCGCATGGACGCGACGGCGGCTTTGAGTCCCTGCTGGTCGCGTGCCGCACTGCCCGGTGGCGGTGGACCGTGGGGGCGCGACTGGCGAAAGGGCAGATCGCAGCGGAGGACGGCGAATCCGGAGTCGCAGAACGCGGCGGCGAGGGCGACGAGGAGCGGCGCGTTGCAGTTCGCGCCCGCGCCGTGGGTCAGGACGAGGGCTTCGCCGGACGGATCGGCCGGGAGATGGAGGAAGCCGCGGACGGGCGGTTCATTCGGCGGATTGTGCTGGAATTCTCGAATCGTGCTCATATCGGCGGAAACAATGCGTGATTGAATCAGGAATGCTCGGCAACTGCAAGTTTAGCGGCTGCAGGTGCGGGTTGGCGCTGCTTGGCGATACACTTTCGGCTGAGGGTGCAGGCTGATGGCCGCAATGGAACCTAAGGACGATGTGGCGGCGGCGCTGGGTTCGATTCGTACGGAGTCGGGCGCGAGTCTGATGGAGCTGGCGGAGGGATCGCCGGTGCTGCTGGTGTTTCTGCGGCACTTCGGCTGCTCGTTCTGCAGGAAGGCGATCAGCGATGTGGCGGACCTGAGGGGGGAGTTGGGGAAACGCGGGGTGCGGCCGGTGTTTGTTCACCTGGGACCACCGGACCTGGCCAGGGTGTACTTCGACTATTACGGGCTAAGTGATGTGGAGCGAGTGAACGATCCGGATGCGGCGGTGTATCAGCTTCCGGTGTTCGCGCTGGGGCGGAAGAACCCGTTCCTGCAGGCGTTGAATCCAGTGGTGTGGGTGGGATGGCTGAAGGGTGCGATCTTCAAGCATGGAATTGGGAAGATTGAAGGCGATGGTTACCAGATGCCGGGAATCTTCTTTCTGAAGGGGGCGAGGATTGTGCGCTGCTTCAAATACCGGACGATTGCGGATGAGCCGGATTATCTGAAGCTGGTTGCGTGATGGGATGCGTGGCCAGTACACTCTAAGAGGCAGTCAGCGAATGTGGTTGTTCGCGGCTCCGGGAAAGCGCCTTACCCGCCGCTGCCCCCTCGTTCAATGGTAGGACAGTCGGCTCTGAACCGATCAATCGGGGTTCGAATCCCTGGGGGGCAACCAGCAGACAACCTGGGTTGTGCAATGAGCGCGGGATGCGTGTGCGCTACGGCATGGGCAGTAGGCCTTCGTAGCGGACGTGCCAGTCCGCGGGGAAGCCAGGGGCGTGGATGGGCTTGCCGTCCTGACCCACAGCCCCGTCCCAGCCGGCAGCCATCATGGCGACGGCGGAGAGCCAGCCGCCGTTGGCGGGCATGTACATCGGCGTCTGGTCGGGACGGCGGACGGTGTAGCCGGAGACGCGGAAGGGGTTCTGGTCGAACTTGCCGGCGAGCAGGTTGACGGCGAGGTCGGGCTCGCCAAGACGCGCGGCGCACATGGCCTCCATGGCGGTGCCCCAGGTGACGGCGTTCTGCGGGGCGTCGGGGCGGGTGACGCGGTGAAGGGTGTTGCGCATGGCGTCCTTGTCGATGCCGCGGCCGGGCAGGACTCCGTACATGAAGGTGGTCATGGTGGAGGGTGAGTCTTCGGCGGGGAGTTCCATGGCGGGATAGATTCCGTTGCGGACGGTGGGCGGGGCGAGGTGGTCGATGACGTCCTGCCAGTGAGCGTCGGGCGCGAGGCCGAGGCGGATCCGCCATTGCTGCGCGGTTTCGAGCGCCCACTTCCAGTAGGCGAGTTCCATGGTGGGGTTCAGGTTGTGCGCGAGGTCGGTGTGCTTCTCGTCGGCGGAGTTGATGCCGGGACCGAGGACATACTGCTTGCGTGCGGGGTCGTAGTCGACAAAGGTGGCCATGTAGTCGGCGGTTTCGAAGACGATGCGCTGGTAGCGGTCGAGGGTGACTTTGGGGTTGAGTGCGTGTGCATCTTTGTCTTTGTTGGCCCGATAGACGAGTTCGGCGAGGTAGATGGGGCTGGGCTGCTGCCAAACAAGCACAGGGCCGACGCCGGAGGGACTTTCGATGCCGGTGGGGTCGGTCATCTTGGACCATTTGACGCCCTTGGCGCCTTCAAGCTTGGCCATGGCTTCGCCGGGCGGCATGAGCAAGGTGAGGTTGCGGAGGGATTTCTCGAGGAGATCGGCGTGGCCCCAGAGTGCCCAGTGCGCGGCGTGCCACCAGTACATCTCCATGTGGAACTTGCCATACCAGGAGTTGACGCCGAGGCCGGTCTCCTGCGGCGGGAGGGACTGTGCGTCGTGGACGGCCATGACGTATTGCGAGAGGACGATGCGGCGTTCGAGTTCAGCGGCGCGTGGGTCGGTGTTGCCGGAAAGGTCGATGGCTCCGCCGGTGGTCCAGTAGTGCTGCCAGTGGGTACGCGAGGCGGCTTCGACATCGTCAACGGTGCCGAGTGGGCGGTAGAGGTCAACCCCTCTCGGAGTGAAAAAGCTGACGAGGTCAAGGGAAGATGCGTTGCGGCTGAGTAGATATTGATGGGGCGCGGTCTGAGCCAGGGTCGCGCCCGGTGACCAGATTGCGCGAACAAGATACTGAGTCGAATCGAGGGTGCGCTCAAACATCCCGCCAGTCGGGCCTTGAAGCGTGAACTTCGTGGTGTGGGCTTCGGGGTGGTCCCAGTCCTGATAGTCGGGGCCAAAGGAGTGCGACGCATACGGGAAGGCGATGCGCACTTTGAGATGGCCTGATGCGATGAGCGGAGACTCGATGCGGGTGGCGACTTCGGAGCGGTCGGGATGGGCGATGGTAGTGACGTGGACGGGTTGGCCGTCTACCTCAAACGAACTGGTGAGAATGCCTGTCCAGAGGTCGAGCTTTTCGTCGGTGTTCTTCAGGTCGGTGATGACGACTTTGGAGCCATCGGCGTGGGTCATCTCGAGGCCGATGCGACCGAGGCCGATGCGCTGTTCGTTCTCGCGCAGGTAGGCGGCGTCGGGCGGAGGGTTGCTGGTGCTGGCCGAGGGATAGACCATTTGGCGATCATACTTGGGGACGGTCGTCATCTTGAATTTGTCGAGGGTGTAGTTGTTGGGGTTGGGGAAACTGTGCCAGCCCCAATCGCTTAGGATGCCGATGGGCATGGTCTTGGCGTAGTACTCGGGGAAGGACTGAAGGCCGGTGACGTCGAAGTTGAAGGCGAAGCTGCCATTGCCGACGGCCATAGCGCCGTTGGGATCGAGCGAGTGGACTTCGATGTTGTGGCGGGTGACGAGGGCGTGGCGGTCTATAGGAGCGGTGCTGGGAGCAGCGGTTTGCGCGGGCGCGATTGCGGCGGCGCAGAGAACGGCGGAGGCCAGGATGGGTGTGGTTCGCATGGTTCCCCTCTGAGCTAGTAAGGGTACACGGGCACAGCGATGACTGGCGACCGGCCGGTACAGATTGGGCAGTGCCGACGTCTAACCGGTGAGAATACCCGCTATCGTGGACGAATATCGGCCTTGAGGCGCTGCGGTTCGGCGACTTACGCGTTATAGTTGGTGCCGTCGGGTAAGAAGGCTTAATGAAGATCGTTTACGTTGCTGCTGCTTTTCTTCTTGGTTCCACCGCCTCCATCGTTCTTGCACAAACACCGGCTTCCGGGAAGGGACAGGAAACTTCGGGCCCGACCCAACCGCTTGTGGTGGACGTGCATGCTTCGCCGTACCGCCCCGCGATCAACTCCAGCACGAACATCAGCAACCAGCGGTTCGACATGCGCGATGCAACGCTGCTGGATATGATCACCCTGGCGTGGGACCTCCGCGAGGAGACAGTGCTTGGGGGTCCGCCGTGGATTGGCTTCTACCGTTTCGATCTGGCGGCGAAGATTGATTCGCTGAGAGCGCCGAAGTCGATCCCGGTGACGAATGCGAGCCAGAGCATGGGCGCGCCGAGCCCCGGTAACGGCGAGGTGGACCCGTACGAGATGATCCGGCCGGTGTTGAAGGACGTGCTGGCCGAGCGCTTCCACCTGAAGTACCACATGGAGGACAAGCCGCTGCCCGGCTACTTGGTGACTGTGGCGAAGGGTGGGATCAGAATGACCGAGGCCAAGGAGCCATCGGACTCGCAAAACTGCCGAGGGGAGCAGGATAAGAACACGCCGGGGCAGTACATGTTCACCTGCACTTCAATGACGATGGAGCGGTTCGTCTCAATGTTTGGAGGCATGTATCCGCATCACGTGGTGGACAAGACAGGGCTAACGAAGGCGTATGACTTCACATTCAGGATGAAGTTTGGCGAGATACGGACGCAGGACGACTATGTGCGCGCTTATACGAACGCGTTCCGGGACCAGCTAGGCCTGCTGGTGAACGCGGGCGATGTGTCGCAGCCGGCGATGGTGATCGACGCGGTGGACCGAACGCCGACCCCAGACGCTCCGGAAATTGCAAAGCAGATTCCGCCGCTGCCGAACCTGGAGTTCGAGGTGGCCAGCATCAAGTTGGCTGCCCCGGATGATCCGCAGTGGTCGACTGAGCCGCGGGGGTCGCAGATTGCATTTAGAGGCTGGACGCTGCAGGACCTTCTGGTTCATGCGTGGGACCTGCCCACCGGGAAGATGATAAAGGATGTTACGTTGCTTCCCCAGCAGAAGTATTCCATTCTGGTGAAACTGCCTCCGGACATCGATGCGCGGGCGGCGTGGGAGGACCGGGACCAGGTCCTCCGCATGCTGCAGCAGCTTGTGATCGACCGGTTCGAGATCAGGTACCACTGGGGCGAGCAGACACAGGATGGATGGGTGCTGCTGGCGGACAATCCGAAGATGAAGAAGGCAGATCCAAACTCGCGGACTTTTTGCGTGGATGGGCAGGCCGAGGGCGAAAAGGATATGGTGCATACGGCGGACTCGCCGTACGATAGCCAGTTTCACTGCCAGAACGTCACCATGAGTCAGTTGGCCGATGTGCTGCAATCATTCACCAGAGCCGACATCAAGTATCACGTCGTGGACAAGACCGGCCTCACGGGGTCCTACGACTTTACGGTCTACTTCAGCAGCACAAACAAGCTGCAAGCAGAAAGTAAAGTAGCCGCCTCGGTCACGCAGGAGGCTGGAGATGCTTCGGCCCCCGCAGTCGTGATGAGCCTCCAGGATGCCTTTCGCAAGGAACTCGGCCTGAAGCTGGAAAAGCAGCCCATGACGGAGCCCGCAATGGTGCTGGACCATTTCGACCAAACCCCGACGGAGAATTGAGCCCGCGCGCGGCGCGGCAGGTCGATTTGTGAATGAGCGCTAGAGGGCGAAGAGGGTGGGCAGGACTTCCCCGGCGGGGCCTTCGACGATGTGAGTGAAGGCTGCGGCGTTGAGGGGCCGTTCGGGACCGACGTAGACGGTGCGGGCGCTGGCGGCGCGTGCCCAGTGGACGAATTCCGCCGCAGGATAGACCGATCCGGACGTGCCGACGACGAGCATCAGGGATGCGCGATCGATCTCGCGCCGGATGCGATTCATCTCGAGGGGAATCTCTCCGAAGAAGACGATGTGCGGGCGAAGTCGCGCGCCGCAGGGGCAGCGAGGCACCTCGTCGAGGGTGCGGTAGACGGCGTGGTCTTCGACCGGCGGGCGGCCGCATTCGGCTTCGCAGCGGGATTTGGTGAGTTCGCCATGCATGTGGATGAGGCGGTGCGAGCCGGCGCGCTCGTGGAGATCGTCGACGTTTTGGGTGCAGAGGAAGAAGCGGTCGCCGAGGCGAGCTTCGAGTTGGGCGAGAGCGATGTGCGCTGGATTGGGTTGAGCGGCCTGGGCGGAGGCGCGGCGCGCGGAGTAAAACTCCCAGACCAGCGCGGGATTGCGGTGGAGGGCTTCAGGGCTGCAGACGTCTTCGATGCGATGGCCGGCCCAGAGCCCGTCGGAGGCGCGGAAGGTGGGCAGGCCGCTCTCCGCGCTGATGCCCGCGCCGGTGAGAACGAAGATACGATCGGCGGACGCTATGGAAATCGCGGACATCTTGCGAATAGTCTATTCCGCGGCAAGCGGGCGACGGGTGATGGCAAATACTGAGATTCTGAGCCGCGCTCAGAATGACGGCCCAAGAGGAAGCGGCGATTGGAGGAACAAATGCGGGGATTCTTCGCTGCGCTCAGAATGACACTTCAATAGGAAGTGGCGTGCGGAACTAGATGTAGTCGCGGAAGAGTTCTTCGGAGGGGGCGGGGATGACGCCGCGAGCGACGAGCATGCCTTCCTCCGCGGCGGCTTTCGATCCTGCGGCGACGGCTTGCTGAACGCTGGAGATGTCGCCAGCCATCATGACGAAGCCCTTGCCGCCAAGAGCCATGGCGAGATGGACACGGAGCAAGGTAACATTCGCGGACTTGACGGCTGCATCGGCGGCATCGATGATGCTGGCCGCGGAGAAGGTTTCGATGACGCCGATGGAGCGAAGGTCTTTGGGGTCGATCTCGACTGCCTGGGAGATGGCCTGGAGGACGGAGGGATGCACGCGGGAGAGTTGGCGGCGCTCGATGAGCGAGGCGCCCGCAGCGGCTCCGCCGGCTTCGATGGCTGTGGTCACGGAGGCCACGTCGCCGGAGATGGCGATGAGGAATTTGCCGGAGCAGATGCTGCGCGCCAGCAAGAGCTTGACGGTCGCAGCTTTTATCATGACGTCCTCGACCTGGTAGCCGGTGGCGACGCTGGAAAGTTCGATGAGTCCTATGGATTGAATGTCAGCCACGGTGTTGGCTCCTTGCGTTATGAAGAGGTGAAGCCGTGAGGGAGGCAAAAGGCGTGACCCCAGCGGCTAAAGCCGTGTTCCCGATCGAGTGTTTACGGCACGGATAAATCCGTGCCCTTAAGCAAGACGAACTTTGGCAGCTTCTCCGACTTTGCGGCGCCTTTCGACTTTGCGACGTCTTCCGAGAAGTTAGGCATCGATCACCACCGCGTCGTGGGTGAGGCGGGCAGTGCCGGCGATGCTGGCGTGGATGCGCGCGCCGAGTTTGCCCTCTGCGGGCACGGCGAGCAGGTCGCCGGGGCGGACACGGTCGCCCGTTTTTACTGCGGGCACGGCAGGGACCCCGGCGTGCTGCTTGAGCGGCAGGCGGACGCTCGCGGGAGAGAATTTGTGATCGACCAGCGGGCCGACGTTGTTGAAGTCGGAGAGGCCGAGGCGCGCAATGAGGCGCTTCATGGGGACGCGGCGGAATTCGGCCATCGGATGCGGTATGACCGAGTCTGGCGAGCCGGTGAAGAACAGGCCATTTTCGCGCGCGGCCGGCTTGGATTCGGTGCAGACGTTCTTGGGATCGAGGTCCTCGGGGCAGGCGTAGAGCGAGCAGAGGTTGCACTCGCAGCAGTAAAGCGTGCCGGCAATGATGGCGGCGGGACTGGGGGCGAATCCGAGCGACTGCATGGCGCGATGCGGCTGGATGGGATGGCCGAGCAGATAGCGCGGGCAGAACTCGGTGCAGAAGCGGCACTGGTCGCAGGCCGAGCGGCCGACGCGGGCGATCTGCGGCCACTTTGCGGTGTGGCGCAGGATGAGCGAGTGCGAGGACGGGAGAACGACAATGCCGCCGGTGGTCTTGGTGACGGGGACGTCGAGGCCGGCAGCGGGCTTGGCCATCATGACTCCGCCGAGCAGGACGCTGAAGTCGGCGACGGTGGCCCCGCCCGCGGCTTCGATGACTTCGCCGATGGAGATGCCGACCGGCACGCGGAGGGTGACTGGATTGCGCACGGCCCCGGCCACGGTGAGGTACTTGTGCGTTACCGGCTGGTCGAGGCCGATGTTCATCAGGGTTTCCACATTGGCGACCATGGCGTCGACATCTTTTGGCAGGCCGCCGGGAGGGATCACGCGGCCGGTGACGATGTGCACGAGGATGAATTCGTCGCCGGCGGGGTAGGAGTCGGGCAGAGACGCTACGCGGATGTTCCCGGGAACCTGCGACTCAAGCGCAGCGATGATGTCGTGATACTTTTCCTTGATTCCGATGACGCCTGCGGGCGCGCCGACCATTTCCATGGCCTGGAGCATGCCGCGGAGAAACGGCTCGGAGAGGTGATGGAGCAGTTCCTTGTCTTTGTGCAGGAGGGGCTCACACTCGGCTGCATTGGCGATGACGAGGGGGACGCGGGTGGCCAGTTTGACCGCAGTGGGAAACCCGCCACCACCGGCTCCGACGATTCCGAGTTCGGCAACACGGGCGGCTGTCATCTGGGGATTGTGGTGGGAACCGCCTTTGGTTGCACCAACTCGCGACACACCCGATTCTGGAGCCATCTGGGAAATTTCCTCAAAGTCATGCAGATTTCTGATTGACTCTGGCACAAACTATACGATATGGTCACTAAGGCGTCAAGAACGATCATAATCCGTCACAATGAAATGTCTGATCCCAAATATCGGCAGCACTTCCTTCAAGTACCGGGTGCTGAGCATGCCGGACGAGTTGGCATTGGCGGATGGTCGGGTAGAACGCATAGGGCAGCCGGGCGGAGATTGCCAGGACTATCCATCGGCAATTCACAAGTGCCTCGCCGACGTGCTGGGCGCGGGCAAAGCGTTGAAGAGTTTGGCGGAGGTAGACGCGGTCGGATTCAAGGTGGTGCATCCGGGGCCGATGCCGGGACCTCGGCTGGTTGACGATGCTTTGTTTGCGGCGATGGACGATTTTGCGTTCTTTGCGCCGGCGCACAATCCGCCCTACGTTGCGGCGATGCGTGCGTTCCAACACGAACTGCCGGGCGTGCCGCTGGTTGCGGTGTTCGAGACGACGCCGTATGCGGGGATGAGTGAGGCGGCGACAACCTACGCGGTTCCCTACGAGTGGCGCACGGAGTTTGGAATTCGGCGATATGGATTCCATGGGGCCAGCCATCGGTCGGCAAGCGAGCGCGTGCAGACGATGCTTGGGCGGAAGGATTTGCGGCACATCTCGTGTCACCTTGGCGGCAGTTCCAGCGTGGCTGCGTTCCGCAACGGCGTCGCGATCGACACCAGCTTTGGGACATCGCCGCAGTCGGGCTTGCCGCAGAACAATCGCGTGGGCGACGTCGACGCGTTTGCGGTCCTGTACATGATGAAGAAGCTGGGCGTGGATGCGGACGAGATGGCACGCATCCTGGGCAGCAAGTCCGGGCTAGCTGGAATCAGCGGGTGCGGCGGCGACATTCGCGACCTGGATGACGGTGCGGCAAGGGGCGACAAGCGCTGCCAGCTTGCCCTGGATGTGTTTGTGCGCGCGATCCGCCACTACGTGGGCGCTTTCATGCTGGAACTTGGCGGACTGGATGTGGTCACGTTCTCAGGCGGCATCGGGGAGAACAGTGCGGCGATCCGCAGCGCGGTTTGTCGCGGGCTGGCGGGATTTGGAATTGAACTGGATGAGGCAGTGAACCGGACGGCGCGGAAGGCCGGCGCGGTTTCCGCAGAGGGCTCCGGCGTCAAGGTGCTGATTATTCCAGCGGATGAAGAGGTCATCGTTGCCCGCGAGACGGTGAATGTTGTGGAGCGGGCAAGAGTGACGCAGTTGGCGTAAGCGCAACAGTGGCAACGAACGTAGCGAGAGACCGTTATGGGATGTGGAAGCTCAGCATTATCGAATTCGCCTGGCTTGATCGATCGATCCGTGGTCGAGCAGATCGTCCGCCAGGTGGCATTGGAATACCTGGGACGCAAGGGTGGCACGGGAGCGGCGCCGACGCTGACTGTGCTGGCCTCGGCGCGGCACATGCACATCTGCCGCGAGGATATGGACCTCCTGTTTGGGCCGGGCACCGAGTTGACGGTCTACAAGGAGCTATACCAGGCGGGCAACTTTGCGGCCAACGAGAAGGTAACGATCATTGGCCCGCGCAGCCGGCTGATTTCGAACTTGCGCATTCTGGGCCCGATGCGCAAGCAATCGCAGATCGAACTGGCGTTCACGGACGCGATCAGCCTGGGGTTTGACGATATTCCGGTGCGGCTGTCGGGCAACCTGGCGGGATCGCCGGGCGCAATCATCATGGGACCGAAGGGCTCGATCCAGTTAAAGGAAGGGATTATTCGCGCTGCGATTCACGTGCATATGAACCCGGCAGAGGCGACCTACTTCGGGGTGAAGCAGGGAGATTTGATGAAGCTCCGTGTGGGCGGCGCCGCTGGCGTCACCTTCAACAAAGTTCATGTTCGCATCGACCCAACTTCTCGGCTGAATGTCCACATGGACACCGACGAGGCCAACGCATGCGGACTGCACCTGACCAAGGACATTGAACTGATCAAGTAAGAGATTCAGACGGAAGGAAAAGAGAGGAACTCGATGAAACAAGCGCTTGGAATGATTGAAACGACAGGCCTGGTCGCGCTGTTCGAGGCGACCGACGCGATGCTTAAGTCGGCAAATGTGACGTTTATCGGCTGGCAGTCGGTTGGCTCCGGAATGGTGACCGCGTTCGTCGAAGGCGACGTGGCCGCGGTGAAGGCTTCCACCGATGCCGGGGCCGAAGCAGCGGCGCGGATCGGCAAGGTAATCGCCGTGCAAGTGATCTCGCGCCCGCATGACGAACTGCCCTCCTTTGTGCAGGGAGACAAGAAAGCAGCAGCGAAGAAGCCGGCGGCTTAGGCATTGGCAAGGACTGCCCTTGCGGGCGGAGGAGACAAGATGAGCGAAGCAATTGGATTGATCGAAACGAAGGGCCTCGTCGGATTGGTTGAGGCATGCGATGCGATGGTGAAGGCGGCCAGCGTGGAGTTGGTGAAGACCGTGCAGATTGGCGGAGGGTTTGTAACCGCAATTGTTCGCGGCGACGTGGGCAGCGTGCGCGCAGCCGTCGATGCCGGAGCAGCAGCGGCGAAGGTGGTGGGCGAACTGGTGTCGTCGCACGTGATTGCGCGCCCGCACGATTCGCTGGTTGAAAGCATGTTGAAGTAGGCGGCAACGACAACTGGATTCAGCAACTGGAACTGGAGAAATGAAATGGCCAATGAAGCGATTGGAATGATTGAGACGAAAGGCCTGGTGGCATTGGTGCAGGCTACGGACGCGATGCTGAAGGCGGCGAGCGTCGAATTCGTCGGATGGAACAAGATCGGCAGCGGATTGTGCTCGGTGTTCGTTCAGGGCGACGTAGGCAGCGTTCGCGCCGCGGTGGATGCGGGTGCAGCGGCAGCCAAGACGGTTGGCGAAGTGATAAGCGTGCATGTGATCGCGCGGCCGCACAGCAGCCTCGCTACGGTATTGCCGAAATAGCTGAAGCGGGATCGATCCGCCAAGGCCCATGAGGTGAGCCGGCATGTTTATCGCAAAAGTAATTGGCAAGGTTGTTTCCACACAGAAGAACGCGAAGTTCCTCGGGATGAAGCTGCTGCTGATTCAGCCGTACATCAGCAGAGACAGCAAGCTCGAAATCTCCGGGAGTTCCGTGGTGGCCGTTGACAGCGTGGGCGCGGGGGTGGGCGAGTGCGTGCTGTTTACGCAGGGTAGTTCGGCCCGTCTGACGCAAGCGACGAAAGATGCGCCCGTCGATGCTGTGATTGTGGGCATCGTGGATGTCGTCGAAGTCGGCGGCACGGTATTGGAGAAGCCGTAATGGCGAGTTGGGAGAACAGATGACGAATCAGGAACAGGTGATTGCGGACATCGCGAGAGAGGTTGTCGCGAGGCTTCGTATCCAGTTGCAGCAGGGACAACCGGCCCAAGCGCCGGCCAGCGCAGCCGCAGCACCCAACTATAGCGCCGCGCATGATGGCGTCTTTGTGACTGTGGATGAGGCCGTGCGCGCGGCGAACACGGCGCAGAAGCGGGTCCAGGAGATGAGCCTGGAAGACCGCGGGCGCATGATCAAGATCGTCCGGCGGATCTGTATCGACCGCTCTGAAGAGTTGGGCCGCATGGAGTTGGAAGAAAGCAAGGTGGGCCGACTCGATCACAAGATTCAGAAGTTGAAGAATATGCAGTATGTGCTTGGCATCGAGGCGATGCGCAGCGATGCGAGGAGCGATACAAGCGGACTCTTGATTATCGAGCGCGCGCCGTGGGGCGTTATCGGGATGGTGCTGCCGGTCACACACTCGGTACCGACCATGGCAGCAAATGCAATCAATATCCTGGCGGCGGGCAATACCGCGGTGTTTGCGCCGCACCCATCGGCAAAGCGAGTGGCGCAGTATGCGCTGCAACTTTTCAATCGCGAGATTGAGCGCGAGCTGGGCGTGGCCAATACGCTGACTACCATTCTGGAACCCAGTATTGAAGCGGCAGACCAAATCTTTCAGCATCCGGAGGTTGCGCTGCTGTGCGTTACGGGCGGGCCGGTGGTGGTGAAGGCAGCAGGCAAGTATGGCAAGCGCGTAATCGCGGCCGGGCCTGGCAATCCACCCGTGGTTGTGGATGAGACGGCCGATTTGCAACTGGCGGCGAAGTCGATTATTGAAGGTGGGGCGTTCGACAACAACCTGCTCTGCATCGGCGAGAAGGAAGTATTTGTGGTTGGGTCGGTCTTCAAGCCGTTTATGAGTGCGATGCATAACGCCGGCGGCTTCGAGTTGGACAAGGCGGCGATCGAACGGCTGACGAAGGCCGCCTTCACCTTCGACGGCGATGGCAAAGGCTGCGTGCGGGCGCATGTGCGGAAGGAGTTGGTCGGCAAGGACGTGAGGATACTGGCTGCGGCTGCCGGCGTCAGCGTTCCGGAGAACACGCAGATTCTTTTCGGAGAGACCGATGAGGACCATGCGTTTGTGGTGGAAGAGCAGATGATGCCGTTCATCCCGATCGTGCGCGTGAAGGATGTGGACGCGGGCATCGCAGGCGCGTTGAAGGCGGAACATGGCTACCGGCACACCGCGATCATTCATTCCAAGAACGTCGACAACGTGACCCGGATGGCGAAGGCGATGAACACTACCCTCTTCGTTGCCAACGCGTCGTCGCTGGCATCGCTGGGATTCGGCGGGCCGGGATATCTGAGCCACAGCATTGCGACACCGACTGGAGAGGGCGTTACTACGCCGCTCACATTTACCCGGGAACGGCAGTTCACCATGGGCAACGCCCTGAGGATCATCTAGCCATGTTTCTCGCGCGCATCGACGGCACTGTAGTTCCGGCGGCCAAGCACGCGACGCTGGACGGCTGCCGATTTCTGATTGCGCAGCGGCTGGAGGCGGACGGCAGCATGGGCGCGGAGCCGTTGGTGATCATCGACTGGATGGGGGCCGCTTATGGTTCCACAGTGCTGGTCTCGACCGACGGCGACATCGCGCGGGAGCGATTTGGCAACACGACCCCGGCACGCATGGTGGTCTGCGGCATTGTGGACGACGTGCAAATACCGCAGCGGAGGACCGCATGAGACTGGGCATCGTTCGCGGACATGTGACGCTCACTCCCGCTGTCCCGGAGCTGCTGGGGCTGACGCTGGTGGTGCTGGAGCCAGTGACGATGACGAACCTGGTTGCGAAGAATGGATTGGGCGGCGGCAAGGCGTTGGTCGCTGTGGATGCACTGGGCGCAGCGAAGGGCCAGATGGTCGCGTTCACCGAGGGCACCGAAGCGGCGAACCCTTTCTGGCCAAAGAGAATTCCGGTGGACGCGTACTGCACCTTGATTGTCGACTCCATCGTAACCGGCAATAAGCAACTTCAAGAACCTGAGGTGTCGAAGTGAAGAGCGGCGAAGTGAAGAATATGGATCGATCCGGTCAAAATGTTCTGACGATGCGCGATGCGCAGAGCGCTCTCGCCGCCGGCGCGACGCATGTGCGCGTCTGTGAGAAGTGCGTGATTACGCCGTCGGCGCACGACTTTCTGCGGCAGCATGATATCGAGTTGGTGACGGGTTCGACCGCTGCTGCGCCGCCGGCTTCGGCGCCTAAGCCTGCCGCCGCCAGCCCAGCGGCTGCAAGCAGCGGTGGCGGCGCGAAGGCGCGGATCATCAATGTTGCCGGCAGCAGCAGCGGCGCCAAGAGTGCGCCGGAGGTGCGCAGAGCGCCCGATGCGCGGCTGTTTACCACGCCCGAAGCCGAGGCCATCAAACTGGAGATATGCGCAGTCGGGAAGAAGCTCTGGAACCGCCAATATGTCGACGGTAACGGCGGCAATATTTCGTATCGCATCGGACCCAATGAGGTTCTTTGCACGCCGACCCTGGTGAGCAAGTTCGACCTGACTCCCGATGACATCTGCATGGTCGATCTGGAAGGCAAGCAGGTGGCCGGCAAACGGCCACGCACCAGCGAGATCCTGCTGCATCTTGAAATCTATAAGGCTGTGCCGGAGGCGAAATCCTGCGTGCACTGCCATCCGCCGCATGCAACTGCATACGCCATCACGGGACGCGTTCCGCCCAGCCGGGTGATCCCCGAGTTCGAAGTGTTTGTAGGCAAGGTAGCAGTGTCGCCCTACGAGACTCCGGGCACGCAAGCGTTCGCGGAAACGGTACTGCCCTATGTAAGACAGCACAATACGGTGCTGCTTGCCAACCACGGCATCATCTGCTGGGCAGATACGGTTACGCATGCGGAGTGGTTTGCGGAGGTGGTGGACACCTATTGCTGGACGCTGATGCTGGCTTCGCAACTGGGCGTTCCTATCTCGCAGATTTCCGAAAAGCACACCGCCGATCTGCTGGACATCAAGAAGTCCATTGGCTTGCCCGATGCCCGCTTCGACGCTGCGGGGATGAAAGAGTGCCAGTTGTCCGATCTGGAGACAAACACCACCATTGCGCTGCTTCCCTGCGCGCGGGATGGCGTCAGCATCGGTGGCCCCGACACGACCGACATCGAACAGTTGGTGAAGCAGGTAACCGACGCTGTGATGGGAGCGATTGGAGCGCAATAACGCACTGCCGCAATTGGATGGAACGGCTTGAGAGAAACTGATGCGATCCGTTAGATCGCGACCCTTGGACACTGCACAGTGAAAGCTGCTGAACGGCAACTCAGAATACGTCAGATGCTCGAGTCCAAGGATTTCCTCGATCTGGAGACCCTTTGCCGCGAGCTGGATGCTTCTGAATCCAGCATCCGCCGCGATCTGGATGTGCTGGAAGAGGAGAGCGTTCTGAAACGCGTATATGGCGGAGCGGTTCCGGTGCAACCGCCGGCAAATG
Source organism: uncultured Granulicella sp. (assembly GCA_964489045.1). GTDB lineage: Bacteria > Acidobacteriota > Terriglobia > Terriglobales > Acidobacteriaceae > Edaphobacter. Next base: position 16,849 of record CAZAXI010000082.1, read on the forward strand.
GCGCCTTCGACTTCACGGTGGAGAGCGGGCGCCTGAGCGATGAGAAGAGCCGCATCGCCCGGCTGACAGCCAGCCTGGTCGAGGATGGTCAGACCGTGATCCTGGATGGCGGCTCGACGGTGGCGGCCGTGGCCGGTGAATTGGCGAACAAGTCGCTGCACATCGTTACCAATTCCCTGCCCATCGCCGAGACGCTGGAAGCCAGGCGAAACATCGAACTGACCCTGACCGGCGGGTATCTTGATCCGCGCATCCGCGTGATGCTGGGCCCGCTGTGCGAGCAGATGCTGAGCCTGATCCGCGCCGACGTGCTGATCATGGGCATCGGCAGCATCTCCGAGGCGGGCTTGAGCAACAACAACACGCTGGTGGTCGGGTCGGAACAGAAGATGATTGAGATTGCCAGCAGGGTCATCATCGTTGCCGACCATACCAAATTTGGTCGCAGCGCAATGATCCCGGTCGCACAACTGGATGCTGCCGACGTCGTCGTATCCGACAGCGGCCTTGCGCCTGAGTACGTGGAGTTGCTGCGCAGCAACGGGGTCGAAGTGCTGCTGGCGTAGCGGTCCCAACCTCAACCGTTTGATACACCTATCGCCCGCCATCTACCACTTGCAGGGCATAGGAGCGTGCGCCCTCGGCTGCTAGCCTTGCATTCGTGGACAGATCAGCCCCAAGAGAGAGCCTCAAGTTCAACACCCAGGCAGCGTTAGCCTATGCCGCCTTCCTGGCGTTCGCGATCGTCGGCTGCCGGCAGGCCTCCGTCATCCTCCCCAACCCCAGGATCGCGTTGTTCACCGTCCTCTTCTGTGTCGCGGTATTCTCCCCCGTGCCTGCCTTTTGGCATTTCAGGCACCACCCTGGACACAGAGAAGCTACGCTCGCTCCCTTTTGGCTGCTTGCCTTCGCCTGCACCCTGCCCTCTGTCGTGGATGTCTGTGGCCGATCGAGAATGCCTCTGCAGGACCTCAACCTCGCCCGTCTCGACAACATGCTTGGAGTGAATGTGCCGGCAATCACAGCCTACGCCGGCCAGCATCGCCTGGGACATCTCATCGATGCCACCTACCCTTTGCTTATCTTTTTCTTCATTCCGCTGGCCGCCTTCGCCCCAGCCATTTTCGGAAGGTGGATTGCTGCCCGCGAGTTTCTTGCCGCCAATGTCATTGGGCTAATCATCGGTTTGACCGCCTTCACCCTCCTGCCGGCAGTGGGACCCTGGTATGGATATCACATTCCACCCAACCCCAGTCAGGCATCCTGTCAGGCAGAACTCCTGCTCTTGCGCATGCCTGGGGCCATTGTCCCCCACGCGGCGGGCATCGTCTGCTTCCCCTCGTTCCACGTCATCTGGGCCATCCTCTGCGCGAGAGCATTGTGGACCTTCCGCCTCTTCAGGCTCCCCGTTGGCCTCTTCGCGGGCATGATCGTCCTGTCCACCCTCACCACCGGCTGGCACTATTTCGCAGACGTCGTCGCAGGATGCGCCGTTGCGTACATCTCCATCCGCATCGCCTCACGGCTCATCTACAGCCAACCGCAACCGTATGACGAAGGCGGTGAACTGGTTCAAGCGAGCCCGCAAAGCAACTGGCTGCCCCTGGCACAATAACAGGCTTACGGCCTGTAGCCGTTGGGTGACCGGCACACAGCCTGCGGTCGTTGGAGTGATGGAAGACGTTCCGCCCGGGGTCGCCAAGTACATGGGAAACTCGACTATCCAGATGACGATGCGGTATTCTCACTTAGCGCCTAAGGTGAACCAGGTCGCAGTCGATGCGATGGACGCCTTCTACGAAGGCGGCTCTGGATCAGGAACCGGAACTGACACCAGAACTGGCATCGGCACAACGGCAGACTGTCAGCAGCTTCCAAGTAATTGAAAACAAAGCGGAGAGGTGGCAGAGCCCGGTTGAATGCACCTGACTCGAAAT
>CAZAXI010000083.1:0-18595 GCA_964489045.1 uncultured Granulicella sp.
CGCGCGCCATCGGCATCGACGTCCGCGTCGTGCCCGACCTCTACGACGGCCTCGCCTGGAACGCCCCGGTTGAGTACATCGGCCAGTTTCCCACCATCCCGCTGCACCGGCGCGACCTCCCCATCGGCGCATTCCTGCTCAAGCGCACCCTCGATGTTACCGGCGCCGCTCTCGCCCTCATCCTCGGCTGGCCCATCATGCTCGCGCTTTTCGCCGCCATCAAGCTCGACTCGCACGGCCCTGTCTTCTATCGCGCCCAGCGCACCGGCCGCAAGGGCCGCACCTTCACCTGCTACAAGTTCCGCACCATGTGCGCCGACGCAGACAAACTGAGAGACAAACTCAAAGACCAGAACGAGCGCGACGGTATTCTCTTCAAGATCGCCAACGATCCGCGCGTCACCCGCGTCGGCCGGGTATTGCGCAAGTACTCGCTCGACGAACTGCCCCAGTTCTACAACGTCCTCCGCGGAGACATGAGCCTGGTCGGCCCGCGCCCGCCCTTGGCCAGCGAGGTCGAGCAGTACGACCTGGCGCACCTCCGCCGTCTCGATGTCCTCCCCGGCATGACCGGACTTTGGCAGGTCGAAGCTCGCCAGGACCCATCCTTCGACAGCTACATCTCCCTCGACACCGCTTACGTCGAAAACTGGAGCCTCTGGCTCGACCTGAAGATCCTGGCCCGCACCGTCGGCGTGGTCCTCTCCGGCACCGGCTCCTAAATGTAGTTCTCAGTGATCAGTTCTCAGTAGAATCGTAGACAGGTCTCTTCTCACGTCGTTACTGACAACTGAGAACTGATCACTGAGAACTGACAACCGACAACCGACAACTGCCTTTATGATTCTCGCCCTAGCCCAAATCAATCCGACCGTCGGAGACTTCGCCGGCAACGCTCGCCTTATCCTCGACTTCACCGCCCGCGCCGCAAAGCAATCCGCCGATCTCGTCGTCTTTCCCGAACTCGCCGTCTGCGGCTACCCCCCCGCCGACCTCCTCGAAAAATCCTCGTTCCTCGCCCGCGCCCGGCAAACCCTCGACGAGATCGCCGCCCACACCGCCACCGGCCCCGCCATCCTCTGCGGCACAGCCCTCGCCATCGAAGGCGACTCCTCGGTCGGCAAGCGCGCCCGCAACATGGCCGCGCTTCTCTCCGGCGGCCGCGTCACCTTCCTCCAGCAAAAAATGCTGCTCCCCTTTTACGACGTCTTCGACGAGCAGCGCTACTTCGAACCCGCCCGGCACCAGACCCTCACTCTCCTCGACGGCCAGCCCCTCGCCATCACCATCTGCGAGGACGCCTGGAACGACAAGGGCTTCTGGCCCCGCCTTCTCTACCCGGTCGACCCAGTCGACGAGCTCATGCGCCAGTGGGCCACCCTCCCCGACCCCATCGCCGTCCACCCGCGCCTCATCCTCAACATCTCTGCCTCGCCCTTCTGGGCCGGCAAGCGCCTGCTGCGCCAGAACATGCTGGCCGCCATCGCCCGCCGCCACAACGCCTTCGTCGTCATGGTCAACCAGGTCGGCGGCAACGACTCGCTCGTCTTCGATGGCTCTTCCATCGTCATCGCCCCCTCCGGCGATGTCGTCGCCCAAGCCTCATCTTTCACTGAAGACCTCATCTTCTTCGACGCCGACCGGCCCTCCGCGCCCATACCCAACATCGAAGACCCCGGCGACATCCCCGCCACCTGGGACGCTCTCGTCCTCGGCACTCGTGACTACGTCCGCAAGTGCGGCTTCTCCAAAGCGCTCGTCGCCCTATCCGGCGGCATCGACTCCGCCCTCGTCGCCGCCATCGCCGTCGAAGCGCTCGGCCCGGAAAACGTCCTCGGCGTCGGCATGCCCAGCGAGTTCTCCTCCACTGGCTCCATCGACGACGCTCGCGCGCTCGCCGCCAATCTCGGCATCCGCTTCGAACTCGTCCCCATTCACGACGTCTTCACCCATTACCAGAGCACCCTCGAGCCCCTCTTCGCCGGCACACCCTTCGGCCTCGCCGAAGAAAACCTCCAGTCCCGCATCCGCGGCGCGCTCCTCATGGCGCTCTCCAACAAGTTCGGGGCGCTCGTCCTCACCACCGGCAACAAGTCCGAAATGTCCACCGGCTACTGCACCCTCTACGGAGACATGGTCGGCGCGCTCGCCGTCATCGGCGACGTCTTCAAGACCCGCGTCTACGCCCTCAGCCGCTACGCCAACCGCGACCGCGAAATCATCCCCCGCAACACCATCGCCAAGCCCCCCTCAGCCGAACTCCGTCCCGGTCAGCGCGATACCGACTCGCTCCCGCCCTACGACATCCTCGACCCAATTCTGGAAGCCTACGTCGAGCGCTACCGCTCCGCTGATCAGATCCTTGAAGAACTCACTGAGAAATCCGGGGTGCCCCATTCATCCACGTCTTCATCGCGGATGGGTGGGGAAGCGATACAGCGCGTAGATCTCGCCCTTATTCGCCGCGTCCTCTCCCTCGTCGAGCGCAGCGAATACAAACGCCAGCAGGCCGCCCCCGTCCTCAAGGTCACTCAGAAATCCTTCGGCACCGGCCGCCGTTTCCCCATCGCCGTCAAAGTCGAACTCTAGCCGCCGGCCTGCCTACCCCGCCGCCTCCGCCAATCGTCAAAACCGTTGCGGCAGCGAATCAGCGCGCGCCATTCCGCTGTCCTCGATAGAATGGAATGGCAGAACCCACACCCGAAACCCATACGCCGAAAAGGACACCATTTTGAATCGCACAGTTTTGCAGTTGAATTCACTTCCGGGCTGGGTCCCGGCCGCAGCGCTCGCCGTCATCCTCTCACTCACCGCCTCCGCTGCATTCGCCCAGGCTACCGCCGTGCCCGCGGCTCCGGCGGCCCAGAGCCCCGCGGCGCCCCCCAGCGCTCCCGCACCAACCGCGCCGGTCGACCCGCTCCCTGCGGCCAATCCCAGGTTCTTCACCGCGCCCACGCCCACGGTCGATACCGTAAACTCCTTCCTCCATCAGGTCTGGGGCTCCGACACCAATCGCCTCTGGCGCGTCGAGGGCATTCAGACCACCCCCGCTCCCGGCGTGGTCAAGGTCACAGTCTTCATCACCCTCAAGAACGACCCCAAGGCCCAGGTTCAGGCCGCCACCTTCTTCGTCACACCCGACGGCAAGCACGCTATCGGCGAGGGCGCATCGGGCGTCGTTCCCTTTGGTGCGACCCCCTTCGCCGACACCCGCGACCTCCTCAGGCAGCACGCCAACGGCGCCTGGCGCGGCGCACCCGGCAAGGACCTCGAACTGGTTGAATTCGCCGACCTGCAGTGCCCGCACTGCAAAGAAGTCCAATCCGTCATGGACGACATCGTCAAGGACTTCCCCAATGCTCACGTCGTCTTCCAGCTCTTCCCGCTGGTCGACATTCATCCCTCCGCCTTCAAGGCCGCGGCCTTTGGCGTCTGCGCTCAGAAGCAGTCGAATGATGGCTTCTTCAAGTTCGCCGCCGGTGTCTTCGAAACCCAGGATGGTCTATCCCCCACCACCGACGATACCCTGCTCAAAGCCGCCGCTAAGCGCGCCGGCCTCGACAGCGACGCCATCGCCGACTGCGCCGCCACCCCGGCCACCAAGGACCTCGTCAACGCCGACATCAAGCTCGCCGCGGACGCCGGCGTCGACCAGACGCCTATGCTCTCGGTCAACGGCCGTCTGCTCCCCATCGCCGGCGTTTCCTTCGAAGCCATCAAGCAGCTTATCCAGTTTCAGGCCACGCTCGACGGCGTCGACTCCGGTGCCACTGCCGAGACCCTCGCTCCCAAGCCCGAACAGCCAAAGCTGACCGACCTCCCCAAATAACCCGGGTACCGATGACGGGTGTCCCATGACAGGTGCCCCATGATCAACGCAGGCGACGCCAGTCGCCGCGTTTATCGTGGGGTTACTCTCTTTTACCCCCGCACCCCCGCTTCTACCGCCTAAGGGTCATAGACTTCGCCCAGTCCCCCATCTATGCTTCCCCCCAGCATGCGACTTCTTCGCAGACGGATTAACACCTTCTTCGCGTTCCAGGCGGTCCTCCTGTTTATGGCAGGTCTGCGGGTCTTGGTCGACACTAGGTTCGCGCAGCGCGGCATCTCTCCGCTTCGTCACTGGGTCTTTCTCGCCGGCTATCTCCTGCTCTCCTTGGTATTCATCAAGGCGTGGCGAGTCACCCGCAAGCCCAGCCCGTTTCAACAGGCGTGGGCCATCGCAGCCGCGATCATCTCCATTCTTGACGGCCTCTATCTTCTCTGGGTTGCCCACTCCACCCACACCCTTGCCGTCGCTTTGACCGTGCTCCTGATCGGCCTGGCAACCTTCTTCCTCCTATTCGAGGGCCGCGCCTCCTCTGATCGCCAGGCCGTAACGCCGGCCCGCCCCGCTTCCACACCTGAGGAACCCGTGCCGCAAACCGTCGCCGAGGGGCATCTCCCAAGCTCCGCATCTACATCGGTAGCGTCATAGACATCCCGCCCCGTCCCCACTAACCTCCATCCAGAATGCCTGCGCTCCGATCCCCGCTCCGCTGGTCCTTCGCCTTCACGGCGATGTTCCTCTTTCCCGCAGCCATTGTTCTCCTCATCCACCAGGTCCGCACTCAGAGCGTCCCTGCACCCTTCGCTTGCGCAACGTTTGCCGGCCTGTTCGCCGCCGGGCTCCTGTTTGCCATGGCCTGCTGGACCACCCGCGACCCTTCCGCCGCCCGCAGCCCTTGGGCCATCGCCGCCTGCCTGGCCGACCTCGCCACCGGCCTCTTCATCTTCCGCTTCGCCCGCCACATCACCTTGGCCAGCCCGGAACCGCTCCTGATCGCCGCCGGCATCGCCGGCCTCATCGTCTTTTCCCGTCCCGACACCGTCTCCGCATCCCCCGCTCCCGCCAAGCCCGCGCCTGTCCCGGGCGACCGCACCAGCCCCTGGTTCGACCGCGCCGCCACCATCCTCTTCATCCTGGCCACCTGGAAGGTCATTGGCCTCTGGGTTCCGTGGGCTCGCGCTCACCATCTGCCCACCGTCTCCGGCATCCTCTGGCTTCTGCTCCTCGCCCTCGTCAGCCTGGTTACCGCCGTCCTGCACGAGGGTGGCCACGCGCTCGCCGCCCGCGCCTTCAAAATGCATCTGCTCAGCTTCAACGCGGGCCCATTCCAATGGCGCAAACAGGAAGGGAAGTGGAGCCTCCGCTTCAAGACCTCCGGAGTCCTCGGCGGCAATGTCCACGTTCTGCCCACCCATCCCGGCCAGCCCGCCTGGCACGACCTCTGCATGGTCGCTGCCGGTCCCCTCGTCAACATCTGCACCGGCCCGCTCTTCCTTTGGGCAGCGCTCCACGCTCAGGGCGCATCCTGGCAGCCGGCCTGGTTCTTCCTCGCACTCATGGCCTCTTTCTCCTTCCTCGCCGCCGCCTTCAACCTCCTCCCCTTCCGCTCCGCCACCGGCTCTTACTCCGACGGTGCCCGCATCCTGCAACTCCTTACCAACAGCCCAGTGGTGGAACTCCAGCGCGCCACCCGCCGCCTCCAGCCCTCAACCCCCTAAAGCCGCCCGCCGATTCGGCTAGCTCGCAGCTACGGTCTCCCACTGCCGCGTCTTTGCCGACCTCAGAACCGCATCGGTTACATATTCCGTGGCCAGCCCGTCACGGAAGGTCGGCGCCGCAGGCTTACCCTCCCCAACGCCGACGAGAAAATCCGCGAATTGGTGGATGAATGTGTGCTCGTACCCAATCTGCAGTCCAGGCACCCACCAGTTCTTCATGTAAGGATGGTCGCCATCCGTGACATGAATGCTTTTCCAGCCGCGCAGTTGTCCCTCATCGCGATAATCGAAGTACTCCAGCCGATGCAGGTCGTGCAGATCCCACGCCGCCGACGCGCGCTCACCATTGATCTCGAGGGTGAACAGTGCCTTGTGGCCGCGTGCATACCGCGTCGCCTCAAACACCGCCATCGAACCGTTCGCGAACCTGCATAGGAATGCGCTGGCATCGTCAATCCTCACCGGCGCGACTTCCCCGGTTAGCGCGTGCTTGCGTTCCTTGATGAACGTCTCAGTCATCGCGGAGACCTCAACCATCGGTCCATTCAGCCAAAGCGCCATATCGATGTTGTGCGCCAACAGATCGCCGGTAACACCACTGCCCGCAACCGAGGCATCCAGCCGCCACAGCCCCTCCCCGCCCTGCGGCAGGTCCCGCGAGATTGTCCAATCCTGCAAAAACTGCGACCGATAGTGGAAGATCCTGCCGAAGCGATCCTCCTCCAGAAGATTCTTCAGCATCGTCACTGCAGGCACGCGGCGGTAGTTGTACCAGACCATGTTGGCAACGCCCGCTGCTTCCACGGCGTCTACCATCGACCTGGCCTCGTCCGCAGTTCGGCCCAGCGGCTTTTCGCAAAGCACCATCTTGCCGGCCTGGGCCGCGGCAATGGCGATCGCTGCATGGGTGTTATTGGGACTGGCGATGTCGATTAGATCGATGTCCTTGCGCTCCACCAGCGCGCGCCAGTCCGACTCCACGGACGCATAGCCCCAGTTCTCCGCGAAGCCTTTCACCCGATCCACATTCCGCGCGCACACCGCGGTAAGCGCCGGTTGAAAGGGAAGATCGAAGAAGCGCGGCGCCTGCAGGAACGCATTCGAATGCGTGCGCCCCATGAATCCATAGCCGACCAGCCCGATATTCAGCGTTTTCTTTGCAGCCACAATGTCCGTCTCCATTCTCAATCCCAGCCGTGAGCGTCACGCACGGCAATCATCACAGCCAGCACGCTGCGCCAGGTTTCGGGCGCCAGCATCATCGCGTTTGGGAACATGCAGCCATCCCAGCAGATGTGCTCGAAGGCGCGCGTCGGTGCGCCACCGGCGTCCCGCATCCAAAGGCCAGCGACTTTCACGATGTCCATCTTTCCATTGGGATCATTGGGCGGGCAGTGGCGGCCAGTTTTGTCATGCGATCCTGCGCCCTTCACGGTGCCGTCGTTTTGCGCTACGTGGAAGTCGATCGTCCAGGGGCGCAGCACATCGGTCACCTGGCGCAGCGCGTTCATTAGAATCTCAGGATTCGCCCAGTCAAAGTCCACCGGAAGAATCCTGCTCTCGGGCGAGTTGTAGCCCAGCGTGTACAGCAGCGTGTGCGCCATATCTGCCTGGAAGCCGAGCGTCTCTGGCCGGTCGACCAACTCCAGCAGTTCCTGCATGTGCTTCCAGCCATGCATCCCTCCCCAGCAGATCTCACCCTCCGCGGCCAGTCGTTCTCCGTATCCCTCAGCGAGGTTGCAAGCCTCGCGAAACGTCTCCGCAATGCGCCTGGTGTTGCCGGCCGGATCGCTCGCCCACTCCGCCGGGCTTGCGGCTGAATCAATGCGCACAATGCCGTACTTGCGGATGCCGAGGCCGCGCAGCTTCTGTCCAATAGAGCACGCCTTGCGCACTTGCGTCAGAAAGCGTCGCCGGTCTTCCTCTGAGCCCATCGCGGAACCGCCACCGGCAGGCGGCCACACCGGAGCAACCAGCGAGCCGGCTACCAGCTTCAAATCCGCAAGCTTGCCGGCCAGTACCTTCAGATCCTCATCGGTCGAATCGATGTCCGTGTGGGGCAACGAGAGAAATAAATCGACTCCATCAAACTTTGTTCCATCCACCTCGGCCGCCGCCGTCAGGCGCAGCATGGTATCGAGATCGATTGCAGGTTCGGAGCCTGGCCCTTTGCCGACGAGCCCTGGCCACATCGCATTGTGGAGAGCTGGGAGTCGATGTGTGCCTGTCGTCATTCGCCGCTCCTGCCAATTTCAGTTAGTGCTTGTCTTTTCGCAGTGCCTCAGCGTCAGGATTGCCGGGACCAAAGTGCTTTAACATCACCAGCGGGTCGGTACTGCTCGGATTCTCGATCCTGACCCCATCGCGCGCAGCGGCCGCTGTAACAAACAGCTCGTCCTCCGTCAGTTCACCGAACCGAATCATCGAAGGCGTCGCCACCGGCATCTTCCCAAACGTCCCATAACCCTGGGTGAGGATGAGCCCATACGCCGCGGCATCTTTGATGGTCACCGTCCGCCCGGGCAGCACGGTCAGTTCCTTCGCCGAGTAGAACCGCGTCCCATATGTGATCCACATCTCGCGATAGCCTGCCTCTTCCATCTCCGCGACAGGCCGCACCGGTGCGGGGTGGGTCTTATTCGACTTCGCAAACTCCGGGTTGATGTTGGCCTCCCAGTCGAGCATGCCGATCAGGTAGTCCAGATCGTGGTGAAACTCCGGCTTGACGTCCTTAATCATCAAGTCCCATGGAACGATGCGTCCTTCCACCTCCGACTGGAACATGGCAAACACGTCGCTATTCACCTGGGGCTCGTAAGTCACCAGCGAGCCAGGAGCATGCAGGATGCCAGGATTAATCTGCCATCCGCTTCCCGGCTCCAGCCTGTAGGCGCGCGAGAGCAGCAGGATGCCGTTGTCGCCCTGGTTCCAGCGCTCCAGGCATCGGCGCACATCCGCTTTAGTAGTGCCGGGTTCAAGGCCCATGTAGGTGTGCGGAAAGTTGTTGCTCAACTGGTTGTATTGCGGCGGAAAGTAGTAGGCCTCAGGCTTGCCTTTATGTCCGACGAGGTTGGCGTACTCGTCGGTCTGGTGCATGTGGTGCGGAATTGGCCCCATGTTGTCGAAGAACTTGCACAGGAGATTCCACCCGCCTTCACGCTGCATCACATCCGCGCCGAGCAGCAAATCGCCGGCCGTCTCGACCGCATCCTTCAGCAGGAATCTTTCGCCGGCAGCGGGATGTACGTAGCTCAATCCTTCATCGGGTGTGGTGTCGGGGCCGTTTGCAGCCTTCGTCGTCGAGGAGAACCAACGCTCATTAATTCCTCCGCGGGCGCCGCCAAAGGCATACAGATCGTCCGGATGCAGCTTCAACCTGCGGCCCGGAATCATGAAGGAACGGGGCACCCACGACGGTTCGAGCCGAAGCACGCCCGCACCGGTGTCGATAGCTTCCCGGACTTGTGCTCGCTGTAACATTTGTTGCTCCGAGACAGCTACGTATGTTGACTGGAAGTGTGATTGGCAAGCGAGAAGGCCCAAGTCTTCAGCCCAATATGAGACGTCTCAGCACGCAACTGTATGCGATGAAATGCGGAGATGTCAATTTGCGAGTATCGTCCGCATTGCGCGGAATAGGCGACTCAACCGGCGTGGATGACGTATCGAGGTTGCGTTGGCCGGAATCCCGCCAGTGCCGCACAACCTTGTCAGAAATTCCTGGCCAGAAAGTCTTTCAGCCGATCGAGACGGAAGCTGCTGTCGCCCAACTCAATGCGCAACAGAACCTGGGTTGTGCTGAGCTGATTGCGAAACTCGAACGCGGCTGAGGTGTCGGGTGCGGCGACCTGCTGCAGGCTCTTTTCAATCTGCTGGGACTCAAGCTGCAGGGCATCGAGGCGGCTCTGCTGCGCCGTAATGCTCTCCACTATCTGCGTGCGGAGAACTTCCATGCCGCGAGCCACGTCACCTTCCTCCACCTTCTTCCAGCCGGCGTAGTCGTCAACCGAGCGGTCGAGATGCCGGTTAATGGCTCGGCTGGCAAAGTTATAGGAGGCGGTGATTTCGCCGTAGGGTTGCACGCCGCTGGCGTAAGGGTTCACCTGCTGGTGGGCGCCGACGGTGAGCGCAACGTCCCAGTTGTTCTGGCGGGCCAGCTTGTCCAGAGCCTGCTGTTCGGCGACGTCGCTGGCCTGCTTATCGGCGACCTGAGCTTTGAGCGGCTGGGTGGGGAGCGATGGAACGTAGATCGCCGAGATCTTCGATTGGGTATCGGCACGGTCCGCCTCCAGCTTGATCTTGGTCATCTGCAATTCCAGCAGCATGGGCCGGGTCATGTTCTGGGCATCGACCATTTTGCTGGTCTGGCCGATCAGATCGTCAACTGACGTCGAGGCGCGGGCAATCAACTCCAGACGATTGCTGAGGGCTTCCTTCTCGATCGCGGGCAGGGCGTATTGCAGCGCCTGCTGCACGCCGGTGGCGGCTTTGTACAAGTCGCAGTTCTTGCGCGCGGCATCCACCGTAATGCCGGCCCGCTTCAGATTGGAGAGACTGAGCGATGCACCCGCGACCAATTGCGTGGGCAGGCCGGTGTCCGGCTGCGTGAAAGAAGCAAGGCCGTTGGGCGTGCGCAGCAAATCGTTTTGTGCCTGGGCCTGTTCGGTGAGATAGGCGCAGTACGCTTGGCTGTCGGCAGCGGGCGCCTGGGCAATCGCAATGGCGGACGCCGACAGGGCGAGGATCGAGATGACGGTGAACTTCAGAGGACGCAGTTCGTTGAAACTGCGCGTTAGCAGGCGGCGCGGCATGGGTATGCTCCTGAGAACCATGGACTAGAACAACAGCGGCTTGCGGCCGAGGAAGACGGTTTTAGACTGCGCGGAAGCGGGATGGGAGAGATCCATCTGGATCATGAAGCCACGAACCTGGGTTTTGAAGATCGGATGCACGATGTTCTGTTCGCCAGTGAAAATCTGCTTCACCGTGCCGACTTTGCGGCACACGATCATATTCAGGTAGCAGTCGTAGATTGCGGCGCCGACTTTCGCGCTGGCTTGATCGTCGTAAGGCACGAAGGCGAAGGAGAGCCGGCTGTTGCCGGTGGCATTCAGGTAGTAGGGGCTTTGCTTGGCCGTGGTGATGGCGGCGCGCAGGCGATCGATCTGGCGATTGTCTTCCTCCAACTGCTTCTCGGCGACGGCCAGGGTCACATCGAGCTGGGCAATATCGGATTCGAGTTCGGCCTGTTTTTCAATTACCTCCAGCGACTTGCTTCCGGCCGCGGTCTTATCCAGAATGTTGTCGGTCAGAAGGACTTCGGCGATCCGGCTATCGGTGTAGGCGTCGCGGGACTGGTTGATTGCGGCAATTTCGCTGGTGGCGTCGCTCCTGGTGATCAGGCCGGCGGCAAGGTCCTTATTGGTGCTGGATTCGAGCTGCTGCAACTGAGCGAGAACCGCCTGGGTCTTGGCGTTGTCTGCCTGCTTCTGCGCGTCCAGCTCGGCCAGTTGCGGGCCGGTGAGCCGATCATGCTTGCGCTCCTCCACCACCGCAGACTCCATTTGCGGGATCAGCGCCTCCAGCGAAGCGCGGTGTCTGGTCATTTCGTCCAGCGTGGTTTGCTGGTGAATCACATCAACCTTGATATCTTCGATCGTCTGCTGGCTGGTGACGAGTTGCGCGAGATAGTCGAGAGCCTTTTCGTCAGAGGAGGAGATAATCACCGGCGCGGCCCAGGTAGTGTTGACCGCATAGAAACCCATAATGAAGGCGTAGGTCAGAATCCCGGCGAGCACGCCATAGAGGGTAATAACGGCGAAGATGCGGTAGATGGTGAGGACAGACTTATGCATCAACGAACGGCCGCGCGGAAAAGGTGCAGGTGCGGGCGCGGGCGGCAGCGGATCGGAGATGGTGTCCGGCGCAGGCTCCGGCGGCGTATTAAGAACTGGAGTTGTCAAGGAGGACGTCCCTTTCTGGTGTCTTTTCATCTCGGTTTTCTGCTTTAGCTCGCGTGCCCCAATCGGTGGAATCCAGGGTCAACAGCGCGAGCGGTGTAAGAAAAATCGCGCTGATCAGCGTCCACCCTGCGTAAGCGCCGAAGGCGAGGGGATGCTTCAGAGTCTCCTCTACGCTGTGTTTTCGTATGAACCAGCTAAGGATTGCCGCGATGCCAAGGTAGGTAATCATCGGCCAGGGTCCGACCCAGGCGAGCGGATCGGACACCAGCATGGTCAGCACCACCAGCACCGCAACGATGGCCCCCAGCGGCAGCAGCACCAGCGTGAAGACCGTGTTTGGGTGCAGCTTCCACACGTGTCGCGGCAGGCTCCGGAGAGTGAAGAAGAAGTCACGCACAGCACTGTGCCGCCACCGGAGCTGTTGCTTAAAGAGCACCGACACCTTATTGGGAACGGTAGTCCAGCACAGCGCGTCGGTATTAATGTATGTGCCGTAACCGCGCAGCAGCGTCTGATGCGTCAGGAAGCGGTCCTCGCCCTGGTTGACGGGAACGCCGAACCAGTGTCTGCCGCGGATTGCCGGTTCAATCTCCAGCAGCAGCTTGCGGCGGATGGCGAACAGGCAGCCGCTGATACAGCAGACGCTGCGCGTCCAGTTCTCGGGGATTTTGTAGAGATGGAACGCGGAGTAGTAGATCAGCGTTTGGACGGAGGTGATGACGCTGTCGTTCGGGTTGCTGACGCCCACCCGGCCGCCCACGGAGCCGATGCCGGGCTCGGAGAAGCAGGCGGTAAGTTCGCGAATGCAATCCGGATGGAAGATGCAGTCGGAGTCGATGGAGATGACCAGTTCGGCGGCGGAGAAGTGGAGCGCATTGCACACGGTGCGCGCTTTGCCACAGTTAACAACATTGCGGCCGCAACGAATGCGGATGTTGATGAAATCGCGTTGCGCCTTCAGCATCCACTGGAAGCTGTCGTCAGCGGAACAATCGTCCTGCGCAATCACTTCAAAGAGTTCGTTCGGGTAGTTGCTCTTGCTGATGCTCTCGATCGTCCTGTAGACCGTTTCGCCTTCGTTGTAGCACGGAAGCAGGACGCTCACGGTGGGCTGCCACGTGTAATCCTTGCGGATACTCGCGGCCGGAAAAGACAGCCTCAGGATCAGACCCATCAGGTACTTGACCACCGAGATCAGCAGGCAGAGAAACAACACCAGCCATAGAAGAATGGGCGCCACAGACCCTCACTTGCTCTGCACACAACTTGTATCACATCGGACTTGCGAGCAGGCCGCCAGTGCCATCACTGTCACCGCTACGGACCTTCTTGTGCATCGGGCGAATGCGACTCCAATCAAAGTCGATTCTCAAAACATCTCAAGGTTTGGACGCGTGTGTGCCGGTTTTGACGCGCCCAACGTCGCTTTTTCCTGCGCCAACCTTCCGGGGAAAGACGTTTCGCAGGCCCGTCGTGAAATGAATGGACGGGCGCAACGGGGTCTGGTATACCGGGGAACACTTATGCGTTGCCCGGCCCGGTTGTGCTGTACCGTAGTGGTCGCGATTGCCGGTTCGATCGCGTGTTTGCGGCCTGTCTACGTGGGGGCGCAAGGCGCCGCAGCCACCACGGCCTCTCCAAAAATGACCCAAAGCACGGCGGCGGGGAATTCGCCGAGCTATGCGGAAGAGTCGATCGTCCTCGACAGCACCGAGTCCGTGTATACCTATGCGGCGGATGGCACGGGCACGCTGGAGCGCATCGTGGTGGCGCGGGTGCAGTCGGATGCGGCCGTCAAAGCGCTGGGGGTGATCTCGGTGGCGTACGCGGCGAACTCGCAGAAGGTGGAGTTTGCCTATGCGCGGGTGCGCCATCCGGATGGGACGGTGGCGGAGACGCCTGCAACCGACGCGTTGGACATGCCCGCGCCGGTCACGCGGGAGGCGCCCTTCTATAGCGACCTGAAGGAGAAGCAGTTGCCGATCCGGAGCCTGCGCGTAGGCGACCGGCTGGAATGGAAGGCCAGGATTACAACGACGAAGTCGGAGGCTCCCGGGCAATTCTGGGGGCAGGAGAGCTTTGTCGACGACACCGTGGCGCTGGCGGAGGTGATAGAGCTGCGCGTGCCGGCCGGGGTCGCGGTCACGGTGTGGAGTCCCACGATCAAGGCGGTGGAGACGGACGCGGCCCCGAATGGGGATGCTCCGGCGATGCACGTGTGGCGCTGGACGGAGTCGCAAGTGAAGCCGATGGCGGGAAAAGAGGCGGAGGCAGCAGCCGAGGCGAAGAAGAAAACGGTGTGGACCGCGGAGCAGGAACTGGATGCGGACCAGGGCAAGCTGCCGGCCATTGCGTGGACGACCTTCAAGAGCTGGCAGCAGGTCGGTGCGTGGTACGCGGGGCTGGAGGCGGACCGCGTGACCCCCGGGCCGGAGGTAAAGGCGAAGGTTGCCGAACTGACGGCGGGCAAGACGACTGACGAAGACAAGGTGCGGGCGCTGTACGCATACGTGTCCACGCAGGTGCGGTATATCGGAGTGGCGTTCGGGATTGGGCGGTATCAGCCACACTCGGCGGCGGAGATCCTGAGCAACCAGTACGGCGACTGCAAGGACAAGCACACGCTGCTGGCGGCGATGCTCGCGGCGGCGGGGTTCAAGGCTGATGCGGTGCTGATTGGGGCGGAGGTGCGGTTCAACCAGGCGGTGCCTTCGCCGGCGGCGTTCAACCATCTAATCACCCATATGATTCTTGGAACCGAGACTGTCTGGCTGGATACGACGGCGGAGATTGCGCCGTACCGGATGCTGGTGCCAACGATTCGAGACAAGCAGGCGCTGGTGGTTCCGGCGGCAGGGCCGGCGTATGTGGCGCGGACTCCGGCGGACCCGCCGTTTGCGAGCTTCCAAACCATGGATGCGGATGGATCGATTGACAAGAACGGCACGTCGCACTCGCGGCTGACGCTGACGGTCCGCGGGGACACGGAGCTGGCGCTGCGCGAGGCGTTCCGGCAGACGGCGCCGGCGCAGTATGAAGAGCTGGTGCAGCAGATGGTCCACGGAATCGGGTACGCGGGGACGACCAGCAATGCGGAGGTGATGCGGCCGGAGGACATGAGCGGGCCGTTCAAGATCAGCTTCGACTACCAGCGCGAAAAGGCTGGCGACTGGGACAACTACAAGATCGTTCCCCAGGTGGCGCCGGTGAGCCTGCCGCGGTTTGCGGACACGGACCCGCTGGTGCGCAACCTGGACCTGGGCTGGCCGCGGGTGGAGACGTCGCACGCGGCCATCAGGATTCCGGAGGGATGGACGGCGGTGCTGCCGGAGGCGGAGCATTACAAATGCGCATACGCAACCTTGGACGAGACCTACCGTTTTGAAAAAGGTACGGTGTACACGGAGCTGCGCGTCGAGGTGCTGAAGCAGAAGGTCCCGAGCAGCGATTTGAAGGCGTACAAGAAGTTTGCCGATGATGCGGACCTGGGCGACGAGTTCTTTGTCCAACTGGTGCGGCACGATGCGGATGCGAGCACCGGCGCGGGTCCGGCGAGTGCGGCGGCCGGCGCAGGGGCGGCTGCCGGGGCAGGCGGGGGCAAGAGTGCAAACGCCAGCGCGGAGGCGGAGAAGCTGATCGAGCAGGCGTACGCGGACATTCAGAAGGTGGACCTGTACAACGCGAAGGACCTGCTGGACCAGGCGCAGAAGCTGAGCCCCGACCACGAGAACCTGTGGAGCGCAATGGGCGCGATGGAGTTGCGCAACGGCGAGACGGCCAGGGCGCTAATCGATTTCAAGAAAGAGCTGACGCTGCACCCGGAAGAGTTTCAGCGGATGGCCCCGGCGATCATCCAACTGGAGCTGGTGTTGAGCCAGCGCGGAGACGCGAAGGATACCCTGCGCGCGTGGACAAAGGCCGATCCCGTGGACCCGGCCCCGGTGGTGCAATTGCTGAATATGCTGATCGAAGACGGCGACGCGAAAACCGCGGTGGCCGAGGGCGAGGCTGCATTAACGCGGCTTCCGGCGGATGGCAAGAACCAAACCGTGCGCATTGAGCTGGGTCAGGCATACCTGCTGGCGGGCGATAAAGAGAAGGGGCGGACTGCCCTGGAGGCGGTGCTGAAGAATGCGGATGACGCGGAGACGCTGAATGACGCAGCGTATGAGCTGGCCGACGCGTCGCTGGACCTGCCGCTGGCGGAGACGTCGACGCGCACGGCGCTGGACAAGCTGGCGGAGGAGAGCAACGGGTGGACGCTGGACGAGGACCCGCAGGTGCTGCGCGCAAAGACGAGCATGATTACCGCGACCTGGGACACGCTGGGATGGATCTACTTCCGCGAAAGCAAGCTGGACCAGGCGCTGAGCTATATCCAGGCAGGGTGGATGGGCTCGCTGAATATCGACTCGGGCAAACACCTGGGCGAGGTGCTGGCGGCGCGAGGGGACGATGCCGGCGCGCTAAACGCATATGAGATGGCCATTGCCACGCAGCCGGCGTACAACGCGCTCGGCGTGCACACGGAGCCGAGCGCGAAGCAGAAGCAGGTGCAGGAGTTGGCGGACGCTCTGCCCCGCAACGGGGGGAAACCCCGCGGTTCACTGTCGGCCGGTGAAAAGTTGCAGGAGCTGCGCGAAGTCAAACTTGGCCCGGCGAACGGGCGATCGGGCAACGCGGAGTACCGCGTGCTGCTGAAGGACGGCAAGGCGGTGAGGACCGAGCCGACCGGAGCGAAGACCATTGCAGGCGCAAACGAGATGATCCTGAAGGCGGACTTCTCGCGGCTCTTCCCGGCGGGAACGGACACGTCGCTGGTGCGGCTCGGGTACGTGAACTGCCACCAATCGGTCTGCGAGTTCATGCTGCAGTGACCCGTGGCAGTCGATGATATTTACTGTCTCATATTGTCTTACAATGTAAGAAAATCAGCTTTTTCCAGCAATCTGCCCACCATTCTCCCCACCCTGAATCGTCAACAATATCCCCAGTTAGTCATTCATTTATAATAAGTTACGAGCATTTTCCCCAACCCCACAAGACCCTCAGCAAGTGTAGTTCCAAATTGTTTCACGTGAAACAATTTAGGGCAATTCTCCCCCGAATTCAGCCAGAAACTCCCGGTCCTCGTCGCTGAGCTCGGCGCGTTCAAGCAGATCTGGCCGGTTGCGCCACGTCTTCTTGAGCGCCATCTGCCGCCGCCAGCGCCGAATGGCCGCATGGTCTCCGCCGCCCAGCACCTCAGGAATCGCCACGCCGCGGAACTTCGCCGGCCGCGTGTAGTGCGGATAATCCAGCAGGCCGCCCGCGCCGTGCGTCGAGCGAGGTACGCCGTCGGCCGTCATCGCGTCGGCCGGATCGTCGCCCTCGCCAAAGCTCTCGTAACGCGAAGAATCCGCATGGCCGAGCACGCCCGGCAGCAGGCGCGCGGTTGCGTCCAGCACCACCGCCGCGGCCAACTCGCCGCCGGACAAAACGTAATCGCCGATGGATAGTTCTTCGTCCGCCAGCAGCTCACACACGCGCTCATCGACGCCCTCATACCGCCCGCAAATCAGCACCACCCGCTCGAGGCTGGCCAGGCGGTGCGCCATTGCCTGGGTGAAACGCCTTCCCTGCGCCGAGAGCAAAATTACCGACTGTTTCGTCACATCGCGATCTGGCTTCGCCGCGATCCCGCCGAGCGACTCGACACAGGCGAAGATGGGCTGTGCTTTCAGCACCATGCCTTCGCCGCCGCCGAAGGGCCGGTCGTCGACGGTGCGATGGCGATCGTGGGTAAAGTCGCGCAGATCGTGTGTGGCCACTTCGACAACACCCGCGGAAATAGCCCGGCTGAGGATGCCGTGGTCGAGCGGTCCTGCGAAGAATTTGGGAAAAATAGTGAGGATGTCAAAGCGCATAGGTGGTGGTTTGGAGGGTTGCGTGCGTGGCTGCTAACGTGCGCAAACGCAAGGCCAAAGGACTTTCCCCAGTACCGTGATCGTACTACCAGCGTCTCCAGCGTTTGACAGGCCGGTGGAATTAGGGTTACCTAATAGTTAGGTGCACCTAAATGAGTTGTTTCCTCCGAACCACCAGACGAGCCGTAGCACTGTCTGCGATGCTGGTTGCGATGCACGGGCTGTGGCTTGGCGCGCAGAGCGGGACCAGCAGCGCGCTTTCGGGCACTCTGGCAGATCCCAGCGACGCGGCGATTGCGGGCGCGGAGGTGAAGGCGACCGAGGTGAATACGGGCGCGGTCCGCGTGGTGAAGAGCAATGGCGAGGGACGCTTCCTTTTCTCCCAGGTGAATCCGGGGACGTACCGGATCGAGGTCCACGTTACGGGATTCGGTCCGGGTGTGTCGCAACCAACGAGTGTTTCAGTGGGGCAGACGGCCACGGTGAACTTCACGCTGGCCCTGGCGGCGACCTCGCAGTCGGTTGAAGTGATCGAGCAATCCGGGCTGATGAGTCTTGAAAATGCGAACACGTCGACGACGCTGGAGGCGAAGGCGATCAAGAGTCTGCCGAATCCAGGCCAGGACCTGACCTATGTGGCCCAGTTTGCCGAGGGCGCTCTGATGAATACCGCCGGCTCTTCCAACGACGCCAAGGCAGCGGGCGGCTACGGCAACGTGGAGTTCAACGGCCTGCCCGCGACCTCGAACGGCTTTGTGCTGGACGGCTTCGATGCCAACGATCCGTTCCTGGGGTTGAACATCGGCCTCTCGACCAACCTCGTCATCGGCCTCGATGCGTTGCAGGAGGCGACGGTCAACACCAACTCCTACGCGGTCGATCAGGGGCGCTACGGCGCGTCGCAGGTGAACTACTTCACCAAGTCGGGGACGAACCAGTTTCACGGCGATGTGTACGAGATATGGAACGGCTCGTTGCTGAACGGTACCGATTACTTTCTGCACGCGAACGACACGCCGGGGAATGTTGCGAAGAAGCCGCGATCGACGGTGAATGAGTTCGGCGTCAGCGCTGGCGGACCGATACGAAGGAACAGGCTTTTCTTTTTTGCGCACTATGAAGGGATCCGCATGGCGCTGCCGCTGGTTACGCGAACGACAGTACCTTCGTCGGCCTATC